>NZ_RPDH01000003.1:607354-911031 GCF_003813775.1 Chitinophaga lutea
GAGCACGGCCCCGAAGCCGTAGGAGAAGCGGCGGTTGAGCTGGTTGATGAAGATGACGCCGCCATTGAGGAATATGTCGTTGCCGTCGATCGCTTCCAGGTCCGTATACACGCCCGCCGCCAGTACGCCCATCACCGACCATTTGCGGTTGATGCTGCGGTAGTGCCGGAGCGCGATGCCGGCCCCGAATAATTCATCCGGCAAGATGGTCTTTTCATATTGTTTATTGGAGAATTGCATGTAGCTGGCTTCCACACCCAGGCCCCACGACCTGAATTTGCCACTGGCAGTGTCTACCCGTTTGCGGAGATCGAAGGCTGCGCCGAAAGAATAACGCCGGGTGGCGGTAGTGGAGGCAGTTTTAATACTGTCTTCCGGCCGGATGTAATGGGCGGCAGGCAGGTAGTCGGCCTGGAAAGCAATCCCCGGACCGGTGAGCGATGAAGGGCCCGATTGGGCGGATGCGATGACGGGGATGAGACAGGTCAGCAGTAAATAACAGTACGCAGGTTTCATGAAAAAAATATGTGTTTAGGGTGCGAAGTAACCGACGGCTGTTCTGTTGGGGAATTTCGTTTGATGAATGATGGGCAGGTATTGACAAACTGCGGGTGAGATTCCATTTGCGGCGGATTGTTCGGAGAGGGTTGGTCGTAATGGGGGGAACGGCGCGCAGGTCGGTCCCCGGCCGGTTATTCACAAAAAAGCGAAGATTTTTTTGAATCTTTCAGGTTAAAGATTAAATTTGCACCCCATTCGGGATGTAGCGCAGCCCGGTAGCGCGCTTCGTTCGGGACGAAGAGGCCGCTGGTTCGAATCCAGTCATCCCGACAGTTAAAGATTATTGAAGAAGTCTGCTGAATAAGCAGGCTTTTTTAATTTAGTGAAATGCAGGATAGATAAGGTTATTATGATTTTTTGCAAATTATTAAGCCTGTTCTTTCTGCTGTAATTTTTGAGCTTGTCTGATACCCATTCGTACACCAAGTCTGACACCCATTTTTCCTTTGTAATCCTTTCCCAGCTTCATTTTTCATTTGGGTGCCTTTAAACAGGCACTATGGAATTGAATACTTTTAAAGTACAGCTCGTACTAAAAACCAATAAAACCAACAAAAAGGGGCTGGTTCCCATCTTTGCAAAAATCTTCCTGAATGGGCAGAAAGCTGAAATTTCCACCAACAGGAGTATTGACCCCCAGCAATGGATGAACAGTAAGCAATGCGCAAAAACTTCTAGCCCATTCAATAAAGAGTTAAACCAGTTTCTGGAATCTTTCAAAACTAAAATTTACCAGACATATTCCAGGCTACAAATCGCAGATGTCACCCTAAGCATCCTTTCTCTGAAAGAGGCATTAAATGGCAACAGGATAGACAGGCAGAAGGGATTGATTGCAGTAACAGAAGAACATAACCATCAGTTTGAAAAGCTGGTGGGGATAAAGTTTTCCTTTGGGAGCTATAAAAACTACAAAACCACCCTCAGCTACCTGAAGGAATTTGTACCTGCTTTCTGTGCAATAAAGGATATACCTCTGCTGGAGGTGAATTACAAGTTTTGCGAAGCCTATTATACCTTCCTGACCACAGAAAAGCCCTGTACCTCCAATGGGGCGAATAAGCATATACAAAGGCTTAAAAAGATTATTAACTATGCCCTTAGGGCAGGGTATATCAAGTCCAACCCTACAGCAACTTTCAGTTTGCAATTTAAGCCAGTGGAAAAGCAGGTATTGAGCTGGGAGGAAATTATCAAGATTAAAAATTTGCCCATCAGCAGGAGCGTAATAGATCAGGTAAGGGATGTGTTCATTTTTCAGTGTTTTACTGGCCTAGCATACAGTGATGTTAAAAGGCTCAGACCTGCTGATATTCAGCCTATGCAGGAAGGGGAGTTGTGGATTAAAATGAGAAGGCAGAAAACCAACATTTCATTTTCCATTCCCCTGCTGGAGCCTGCTTTGGATGTGCTGGGGAAATATTTGAATGATGGTGAAAAGTATAGCCCTGTGTTTCCTGTTCTCTCTAACCAGAAGATGAATGATTATTTGAAAGTTATACAGGAATTGGCTGGAATTAGCAAAAATTTAACCACCCACCTTGCTAGGCACAGTTTTGCTACGAGTGTGGCGCTGAATAATGGGGTGCCTATTGATACTGTATCGAAAATGCTTGGGCATACTAATTTGAAAACTACGCAAGTCTATGCTAAGGTGATGGATTCGAAGATTGCGAAGGATATGCAGGAGTTGAAGGTAAAGTTGTCTGGTAACCTAAAAACTGAATCCAATGAATAGTGTTTTAATGGTCTGGTCGATTATTGTGCTGGTGCTTATTTGTTGGAGTGTAGGTGATCTTTGCAGCCCTTTTTTATTTTCAAAAAAATATGTGCATGTTTGCCATAATCCAATATCAAAAATTATTTTAGGTCTAATAATACTTTTTATAATTGGAATTTTATGTAAATTATAACATTGTTTATAGGGGGGCTCGCCCCCTCTTTTAATTATCCCGATATGAGTGACAAACAAATGTTTTCCCAAGATGAACTGAAAGAGTTTGAAGTTGTAAATGATTGGGTTGGATTTGCTAAAGTAAATATTTTAAAATCAGTTGGCAGAATAGGTTCAATATTTATTGAAAAGAAAATATTTGATCTTGACACTGATATTCCATTTAAAGCTGAATATGCAGGTGAAGTTGTTTTTAATAAATGCATATTTACTCAGGGGATTTGTTTTTATGATGCAATTTTTCATAAGAAATTCACGCTCATTAATTGTTTTGTAAAGGGAACCATTGGGAATTTGGGAAATCCTACATTTCATGCTGGGCTTTTTATTCTCAAATCACAGGTGGATACGATATCATTAACAAAGGGTGATTTTGGAAGTAGTAATTGGAGTATATCGCGATCACACAGATTAACAATATCAGGAGGGATTTTTTCCAACTTAGATATCACATTGGAAGGTGTAGTTAATATATTGAAGATAGAGGCGAGCAAAATAAAAGGTGATATATTTGTAGATGGATGTGGGCAGCTTGTTGAAGCTGTAAATATTTCAGGTACAGCGAGAGATTTATCACTGTTTATACACGATATCAAAATTAGTCAATTAGTAATAGGGCTTTTTGTAAACGAGAAGAGGTTCAAGTTGTCTAACATCAAGCCCTATAGCGAAAAAGGTAATGTGTTAGTTAGCAATTCGCAACTTGGTAAAGCTGAGATAAGCTCAGTTGATTTCAGTGAGTTTAATGCAGTGGTTTTTGATGAAGTTAATTTGGTTGACTGTGCATTTAATAATGTAATGTGGTCTAAGAATGTATTTGGATCAGCTCTTCCAAATGAAAGCGATGGAAGAAATGGAAATAGAATATTTAGTCTGAAAAGCAGAGAAACTTTCAGGCAATTGAAGTATGCAATGTCAAAGCAGGGTGATGTTATTAATGAACAGAAATTCCATTCTCTGGAAATGGGAATGTATTTTGAGACATTGAGCTGGCTGAGAAATTTTTCTACGAAATCAATAATTTTTCTCAGTCACTTAACCAGTAACTTTGGGCAAAGTTTAGGGCGCCCACTAATATTTATTTTTTCAGGGCATACAATTCTATTTTCTATTCTCTTATTTAATGATGTTTTTAAAGGATTCCAGTTTTCGTTGAGTGTATTTTCAAGTACAGCATTCTGGGAGGGGTTTAATAGCTACTTCTATTTAATTAATCCTATTAGGCCATTTGATAAAGAAATGTTTCATGGTGGATGGGTTGCAATTGATCTGCTGATGAGAGTTTCATCTTCCTACATGATTTACAATATAATAAGAGCTACAAGAAGGTTTATAAAATAGGTGCAGGAGATAGTTTCCTGCACCCATTTTCCAGTTTAAGCAATTTTTTTTAATGCACCCTCATTCCAATAATCTCTCTTAAAATGAGGTGTAAATCCCAGGCATTTGCCAAATTCTTCCTTCATTACAGTTTCTACATATTCCTCGTACTCTTTCAATGTTACAATGGAATCATGCAAGGTGAAAATTGGCAGATATGGCTTTTCTTGCCTAATTCTTGCCACTATACGATAGTACATGATGTAACTTTCAATCCTTTGCAGTAGGATAGGCAGATTTTCAGCTTTAGCCCTTTTGATAGAAGCTGTGATCTCGTATATCTTAGGGAATATATCCCTGAAAATTCTTTTAGGTGCAGCTTCTTCCTGTCCAATGAATCTGTTATCTGTAAACAGCACAGTGAACAGTATGGGCTTCACTTCTTCATTGCTTGTAAAATCTAATCCCAGTTTGTCATTTAGTAGTTGGCGAAATTCAGAATAAAAATTTCCACTACTTACCATTCTATAATAATTCCACATTTCATCTCCCTCCTTTATTCTATTATTCTGGGCATTTTTACACAGAGTAATGGAATTGGTGAAGTTATTATGGTTGGTAAATATTGGAGTTATGAATAAATAAGGAATATCTGAAGAATTTAATTTTCCTCCCTTCGCCTCATTTGTCCAGAATTCGTCGTCTAGTAACAAAGTGAGCAAAGTAGGTTGGCTATTAGATAAATCAATGGCAACTAACTGTTCTCCATCGTAATTAATGGCATTCCTGATTTCTCTTTTGCAGGCTGTCAGTGTAGAATGATACCTGAATACATTTTGGTCGAAATGTGGGTTAAATAAGCCTCTCCTTATCTTCTCAATATTCAAATGGGTGCCAAGATACTGCATATAAGGGTTTTTCCATTTTATCCCTTTGCTCACAATAGTTTTATCCCATTTTGATCTGTCTTTCTTTTTTTTGCAGGTATATTTCTGCATTGTAAGCATGTGCCAGTTTATCGTTAATTTTTAAGCCCCCAGACTGGTACCATTTCTCAATGGGCTTATATTTTCTGGCAATAGTAGAAAGATCAATTTTAGAAGATGTAGTGGTTTGTGCAATTATTTCATCTTCAACCTTATCAACCTCCCTGTTATTCGCCATCTTTTTGAGCAGAGTTAAATTTGTTACAGGGATTGATTTTAGAGGCTGTTGGTACTTGACGCAAAATCTGTACCCTCTGGATTTTATCCCTGTAATAAAATGGTTGTCTGATTCTACAATGCCAGCTTCCTGTAAGTAGGTTAGATAATCTGAATACCCCTTGCCAATCCATCGCCTCAGGATTTCAGCGTTAATAGGTACATAGCCTTCCTCGTTAGTTAAATCCTTGCTATTTGAGGGGATTTCTGCAAGAAGATGTAAAATGTAGAGTAGCTTATCTCTGTTAAAGCCATCTATGTGATTGATTGGATTTTTCCTAAGAATATCATCTATATCTATGTTCTCAGGAATGTAAAATGATTGTACTGTCATTCAGTAATAGTAATTTGAAAATCACCTCCTTAA
Source organism: Chitinophaga lutea (assembly GCF_003813775.1). Classification (NCBI taxonomy): domain Bacteria; kingdom Pseudomonadati; phylum Bacteroidota; class Chitinophagia; order Chitinophagales; family Chitinophagaceae; genus Chitinophaga; species Chitinophaga lutea. The sequence goes on from NZ_RPDH01000003.1 coordinate 612,759, forward strand.
AAGATGATTGAATGTTTAATAATTTTTCCATTTTTTTTGCTTTTTAGAAGTGAAATATCTTATGTCACCTGAACGAAATTCCATCGCTGGAACTTGCCCATTTTTTAAAATCGAATTACAAATTTATACCAGAGCGAATTACTTGCCAATAGCATTAAAAAAAATTTCAAGCGGTTGCTTTACTGTAATATTTTGCATAATGTAATTTTGATTTTGCTGTATTAGTTCGATGATAACATGTAACTAAGATCTGTTCTCATCATTTTCTATTGACTGAAGCTACATACTACCATACAAGCATGTTTGAGGAACTGAGATATGTGATAACAAATTATTAACCTATAGTTATATTATATTGCAACAGTGATTAAGCTAGCTTAAAATCCCCAGTAAGAATATTATTTTAAAATATCGAATCATAGTGGCACCAAATAAACTCTCTTACTTATGATTAAATGCGTCAACAAAATTCATGATTTCTGTATATTTCAGAATTTCACAAAGTCCTCCTTATTGTCAGATTTCTCAAAGTATAATTTATTCTATGGCTGGAATGGGAGTGGAAAAAGTACATTTTCTAGACTACTTCAGTATGTTGAAAAAAAGTCTATTCCAGATGAACATTTGGATGCCAAATTTGAAATTGAATTAGTTGACAAACAAAAGCTAATAAATGGCCCATCATTTTCAAACAATTCACTGAAATTAAACGTCTTTAATAAATATTTCGTTGCAGAGAATATTAACTTTGAGGAGCAAGGAGCTAAAAGTATTCTCCTGGTATCCAAAGAGAGAATAGAAGAAAAAGCAAAACTCAAAGACTTAAACTTAGAGAAAAAGAATCTCGTTGACAGACTACTGAATGCTGAAAATAAGGTAAGGGAAGGAAGAAAAACAAACGAAAAGTTTCTTTCTGATATTGCAAGAGGGATTAAAAACTCATTTAAAGTTATTGACACAAAGGATACCTACTATTTCAACTATGACAGAACTAAACTATCAGCCTTAATCGACTTACATAGACAACGAATAAATGCTACATCGGTTCTTACAGATGCAGAGTTAAGTAAAGTCATCATGGCAGTTAAGCCAGAGGTAAAAGAAATTGTTCCCCTAAACTTTGAGTTACCTAGCATAGAAAAACTGGTTGAATTTGAGGCTAGGTTGAACGCAGTTGTGCAAACTAATATAGTAGCCAACCAGATAGAACAGTTGGTAAAGGACGAGCAGCTTAATAAATGGGTAGAGGAGGGTTTAAAATTACATGCAAAAAAGGAAAATGGAGTTTGTGCGTTTTGTGGCAACAGTCTATCTAAAGAAAGAATAAATACTCTAAATGAGCATTTTAGTGCAGATTATGTTTCTTTGAAAACAAAAGTAACAGATGGATTAAATTTTATAGAAAATATTAAACAAGGTTTTCACTTTTCAGTTCCTCTTGAAGATCATTTATATGATGAATATAAGGAGGAGTACAAAGGCGTTATAGGAGAATTAAAGAAAGCACTTGAAGAAGTTGATAGTAAGTTGAAATACTGGTCAGATACTATGAGTATAAAGCTTGGCAATCCATTTGAAATACTATCTCTGGAGACTAATAATACTACCTCTGTGCTTGCTACGTTTAACAACAGTGTCAACAAGTTGATTTTGGTGCTGAAATCCTGCAATAGCAAAACAGAGAATTACTCAAAAATCCTAAAAGAAAGTCAGCAGAAGTTAGAATTGCATTATGTAAGTGAAGCCCTCTCCAACAATGAATATTTCAACAGCTTGAATGAAATTGAAAAATTTGACAGAGAATCTATTGAAACGCGCCAAAAGCTTGATTTGGCAAATAAGGAAATTCTAGAACTGGAGAAGGTATTAGTTAATGCAGTTATGGGCGCTGAACAGTTTAACGAAAACTTGTTCAAATTTCTTGGGAGAAATGATATTTTGCTCGAATACCTTCCAGATCAAGGTGGATACAGAATAATAAGATCAGGCAAAAAAGAATTGGCTAAGCATCTAAGTGAGGGTGAAAGAACTGCAATTGCATTTGTATATTTTATATCAAAGTTGCAGGAGAAGGAGCCAACAGATTTACAAGAATCAATTATTGTTTTGGATGACCCAATATCAAGTTTTGATAGTAATCATCTGTTTAATGCTGCTCATTTTATTAAAGAAGAGTTCTTATCAGAAAAAGATCTTCCAAGTAAGATAGGACAGCTTTTTATTCTTACTCATAATTTTAATTTTTTCTCTCTTATAAATGAATGGTTCGAGGTTAAGGATTTAAAAAAAGTATACTGTCTAAAAAACATCAATTATAATGATAGCAGGGCTGCGATAATCGAAGATGCAGAATATGTTCTAAAGCAATTTGGCTCAGAATATCATTTTATTTTTTCTGAGATCAAGAAATACAATGAATCAAACGACAAATCATACTATCATACACACACTATAGCCAATTTATGCAGACAATTGCTAGAATCTTTTTTGACTTTTAAGTTTGGTCGAAAGAAACTGGACAAGTGCTTTGACGAAATAGTTGGATTCAGCGAAATAGCAAAAGTTAGAAAGTTTGTAAACCACTATTCACATAGGGCAGATCATGGAGCTAGTATAAGAGGGTACAATGACAATCTGTTTGGAGAGACTGAAAAACTAGTACCTGTAGTACTAGATTTGGTAAAGCATGTTGATAGTTTGCATTATAATTCTATGCTGGCAAGAATAAATGGGAATTAATTTATTCAATCCAACCTATTTTTACTTTTCAACTTATAACCAATAAATCCTACTATTTCAAGAATATACAGCCACCAAAGAATTGAACTCACATATAGCTATGGCCAATTCTAAGCTCATGGGGGAGTATATCCAGCACAAAATTGTAAGTAACTGCGAAGGACTGTTGCTTCTCTTGTTTTGAAAGTAGAGGTAGTCCTTGAGCAACATGCAGGGCTTCTATTATCAAAAAGTGCGCTGCAATGTAGGTCATTAAATCATTGGGTAAAATCCTTCCAAATTGGCTGCAATGATCTCCAATAGTTTCAACAAGCCTTCGAGTTAAATCTTCCTGCACATTACCATCAAGACTGGCTGGAAGTAATTTACGAAGATCATGTTTTAATTCTGTAAGAGAAATCTCCTGCTTAAATATTACATTTGATAATGGCCCTTTTTGTGGCACAGGTCTGTCAATTATTATGATGGCTGTATCTTCATTCTTTTTTTGAACCTCAATTAGTAATTTTAGGTGCTGAAGTTGATACATTAGTCTGAACATGTAAAATGTAGATAAAAGTGATTAGTTATTGAACAGGTTGATTAATGCTAAAAGTTCCAGTGATATTCTTTGTGCCAGAACTATTGTCTAGCTTGAGACTATAAGTTCCTTCAATCTTAGTGTTACTTGCTTCTGATATTTTGATGGCTCCAGCAGTAATTTTATAAGGTTGCCCATCAGAGAATTTCTCCTGTATATTCCAATCCACATATTTAGGTATAAAAGTTCCTATGCCAGAAGGAGGTGCATCAAATGCGTCAATGAAAAGATTAAAGGGCAGGTTATCCCCCTCAACATGTAGCCAGAACCTTGTAAAGTCTGTTGATTTACTTATAAAGCAATCCACAAAAGTAACAGGTGGGTTTCCTGTATTGGAATTACCCTCACTTACTGTATAGGTTTTGCCATTTGTTGTATAGGTGACAGTGTTCTTGAGGTTGGAAGGGGAATCATTGTTACCATCTTTCTTACAGGCCCAAAATGACAGGGTGACCATCAGAATGATTGAGATTTTTTTCATAGATGTAAGAATTTATGATCTAATATATAGCAAAATTGATAAAATAGCGCAAATTTGCTCTAATAATTCTTTACTGCAAGGCTTCTCTTTGCCTTGTGGCTAATAACTACTACAGGGATGAGGATTTTATCAAAAAATTTGGGCTAAGGCTCAAAGAACTGAGGAAGTCCAAGAAAGTGAGCCAGGAAGAACTTGCTTTTAAAGCTGGTTTTGAGTTATCCCAGATTGGAAGGATTGAGAGGGGCACTATCAATACTTCTATTAGTCATGTGGCTGCAATTGCCACAGCACTAGAAGTTCCTGCATCAGACCTGTTCCTGTTTGAATAATTCAGCTAAACCTGGATGGCATAATGATTAAAATCAGCATCTTCAATTTTTAGCACATTCTCACTTTGATAATATTGCCCAGCAGCAATAACATAAACTTTTCGCAGGTTAGTTTTGTCCTTAATCCATGAAAAATAGGTCTTTAGTTGGGCAGCAATGGAAGTTGTTGATGTGTTGTTTTTGGGAACCATAATGAACACAAGAATCCCTGTCCTTTCACCTGTTAAATAATGTGCAGCTTTTATAAGGCCACCAATAAATGTTTTTCTACTTGATGTATTCTCGCTTTCAAGAATAATAAAATCATCCCCCTTTCTTAAAACATAATCAGGTTTATAGCCTGCCTCTATTGTCTGCCCATATAAGAATTTGTCATATCCATCGCAGCAATGACAAAGGGATTTAAACAAATTATCAGGAATCATGGTAAGGTTTGTTTGAAATCTAAGTTATATTTTATTGCAATATAGAATATGGATAAATAGTTACCTACCCTATCCTACATGCTTTTCCACAAAATTTTCCAACACCAAAATTTTAAACATAAATAATTATATAGCATAAATGCACACAAGTAAACCCCACCCCTCGTTAATATCCCTCCCTTAATTCCAAGGTTCAGGGTATCCCCCACCTTTTTCACCTGGAATATTTAACTATCAAAACCTTAACTCATGGTCACCATCAAAAATTATCAGATGCATGTAAATGCAGAGGGGAAATTGTTTATTTCCCTGGAACTTATTGGAGATGCTGAAATTATTCAGTCCAAAGAAACAGGCAGGTTTTATGTCACTGCAAAAAAGTGCTTTGTTCCCTCCACTTTCGACGAAATAACAGCCAAGCTGATGATAGGAAAGGAAATGGCAGGGAATATTGTTAAAAAAGAATGCTCAGCATATGAATACAGGGTGCCAGGTACAGGGGAAATCATTTCTCTTTCGCATCAGTATGAATATGTTCCTTGAAGCCTACCCTATTCCTATTAGTTTATTCACCAGAACAGATGAAAGGCAGAGCTACAAAGGCTTTGCCTTTCCTTTTTGCTAAAAGTTCAAAAAATGGAACAAGCTATTTTAAATCCTCCCTCTCAGCAGGGAACTTATATTGATTTTGAAGAAGCCTCTACCTCAAAACCATTCCTACAGGCCAATACAGAGGAATTTACCCTTTCGCAGATCAGGAAAGAACATACTATCCCTTGCTTTACAAAATGCAATGAACCTTTAATCAGCCACAGTGATTTTATAGACCTGTCAGCTCAGGTAGCAAGTGAGATTTTCACAGGGGAATCAATTTTAAGCCCCAGCATCAGGCTTAGCCATCCCATTAAGGGCAGAGTGCCAGAAGCTAAAGAAAAGGCTGCAAAAGACCTTCTGGAACATGAAAAAACCCTGTATTACGAAAGGATGGCTTTTGTGATAGAAGTTCCCAGCATCACAGACAATGTTGAGGGCAATAAGCTTACCCTTACCCTGGGAGGCGTAAAAGCCTATAACTTGGAAAATTTATATGCCAGGAAGGGGGCTGATGAGCATTTCAAGGTATTCATTGGCTTCCAGAACAAGGTTTGCACGAACCTATGTGTATGGACTGATGGCTATATGGCAGACCTGAAAGTAAAAAATGCAGGTCAGTTAAAAAATGCTATATACTCCCTGTTCAGTCAGTACAATGCTGCGCAGCACATCCAAAAACTCAGGAATTTTACCCAATATGATATTTCTGAGCAGCAGTTTGTCCACTTGATAGGGAAGTGCAAACTTTACAATTATCTGCCACCTGGCCTGAAGAGTGGGATATCCCCCCTGATGTTTGGGGATACCCAGCTCAGCACAGTTTGCAGGGATTATTACAGGGATGATAGTTTTTGCAGAAATGAGGATGGTAGCATCAATCTCTGGAGGTTGTATAACCTATTCACAGGAGCCAATAAAAGTTCCTACATCGACACTTTCCTGGACAGGTCATTAAATGCATTCCAATTCACAGAGGAAATCAGGCAAGCCCTGGATAATCACCAAACCAGCTGGTTTCTGAACTAGCATACATTCAAATTCATTTTATCATGCAAGACATTGGCAGAAAACTTTACCTGCTGAGGCTAATTCATAATTACACCCAAGCTTACATTGCTGACCAGCTAGAAATAGGGCACTCCACATATCTTGCTCTAGAGCAGGATGCAACCAGGATTCCCCTTTTCAGGCTGGAGAAGCTTTTGGCTATATATAACCTTACTCTTGGGGATTTCTTTTCCTTCGATGTAGATAGCCTGTTGCAGGTAATTCATGGACAAAAATCAGCATCAACAAATCAGGTGGGAATATCCTCTAAGAGCCTGATTCAACAACTTCAGTCCCTAAACAAGCTGCTACTCCAATTATTGGAGGAATTCACAGCAGTTTAATTTCTCTTTAAAATTCACCTTACCCACCTTACCTCTTGATAGGGTGGGTAACTTTTTTTTAACCAATTAAATATTTTTACAATGGCAGAAGATCAATTAGCCAAATTCCAGGATTTCTGCAAAATGGCTATCCTGGCAGATCAAACCTATCTTGTAAACAGCTTTTTGCTGAGCAATGATGAATCCCTCCACTCTTTCATCCACAATCCCCTGGTATATGATGTGCTGATAGATGGTAAGAACCACAGAGGCACATGCCTGCTGTTGAAAGACCTGTTGATGCGAAAGGACAGGGAAATTTCCATTTTGCAGAAGGAAATCCTTCACACTCTGGACGAAAACAAGGCAAAGCAGCTCCAGGAGAGGGTTGATAAGCTCAAACAGGAAAGGGAAGTCCTGGACAAAGCAGCTCCCAAGGAAAGGTACATCTTTGAATGGCTCCTGGTGCCTCACTGGATGGGAGATGAGCTGATTAACCTGGGGGAAGTAGTTTTCAGGGGATATGGCTGCAACTTTTGGGGCACCACCTCTATTTTGAGGGAGAATTACACAAAAGAAGACACCCTCCTGGGCATCTTCGAAGAATTGCATTACAACTAAACAGCTCAGAAATGGATTTCCAAGAAGAACCCAGCAGCATGAGTATGCTGGAAAATCTGCACAAACACTTTGAAAATGCTGGCAAGGCTTTTAAAGACAGGGTTTGCCTGGATTGTGATTTTTCAGCTGCTACTTATTACAGAAAGGTATCCAGCCTTAAATATGCTAACCTCACCAGGGCAGAAAGGGACAGGATACTGGAAATAGCAGAATATGTTGTAGGCAAGCTCAATGATTGTATCAGTTCATACAAGTAAGGGGCTTTGGCACCCATTTATACACCCACTTTGGCACCCAAGTGGAAGATGAACAAGAGTTGAGGGTATAAAAGTTTGAAAAATAGTTAGTTATGGTGTATTGGGATGATTGGAAAGGTCGCAAGTTCGAATCCAGTCATCCCGACAAAACTGGTATAAAAAAGCCCCGGCTATTGCCGGGGCTTTTTCTTTATTCAATTGACTTGCTATTAAAGCGAGTTGCAATAAACTGTGTTGAATAATATCAGACTTTCCGGAACCGTGAGCGTCTCTATTCCTAGAAAGTCCGGTATTCGCCCGATAGATATTTATTCGCTTCGTCTTCTTTGAAGCGGGCATTTTCGCCATCCCAGTTAAGCGTTTGGTTCGGGAAGCGCGCTGCGATAACGCCGAGTAGAATTACTTCCGTAAGTTTCGCCGCATAAGAGAACGGCGCGCTGCATTTAGATTTGCCGAGACAGGCGTCTACAAATTCGTGATAGTGTTTATCTCCCTCAATATCGTAGCTGACAGTGGGTTTACCGGCTTTTCCACCGGGGTCGAATTTGTTAAGGTTTATTTTTTCGTATTTATTGTTGACAATCAATTTGGGCAGCTGCATGAAATGGGGGAGCAGTAAGCGTTGGCCATTTTCACCGATAAACATGGCTCCCTGATCAGGCAGCGCTTCTCCACCGGGCAGCGTCAGCTCGTCCTGCAGTTCCGGCGCTCCTTTGCCGTCATACCAAACCCACTCCAGGGTTTTGGCGGTATATTCCGTTCCGGGGAAAACGTAAGTCACATGATTTTTTTCGGCATGCCCAAAGTCGTTGGGCTGACGACATTCATTTTTCACCGTTAAAGGAACCCCTAACTTCAACGCATTGTACGGAGTGTCGAAGATGTGAACGCCCATATCTCCTAAAGTGCCGCAACCATAGTCAACACAGCGGCGCCAGTTGCCCGGATGATAGAATTCTTTTTTATAAGGCCGTTCTTTGGCCGTACCCAGCCACAGGTTCCAATCCAGCCCTTCAGGCACGGGATCGCTTCCTTCGGGCACCGGGCCATCATAGCCCCATACTTTTGGCGACCATGCGATTACTTTTTTTACCTTTCCGATAATTCCTTTTTGAATGAGAATGGTAGCCAGTTTGTAATCATAGAAAGAGTGCACCTGGATGCCCATTTGTGTGATCAGTTTCTTCTCGGCGGCTACTGCCTCCATTTTACGGGACTCTGAAATATAGTGTGTAAGCGGCTTCTGGCAATAGACATTTTTATTCATCTCCATCGCCATCAGTGATACGGGCGCATGCGCGTGATCGGGGGTTGAAACGACAACGGCGTCGATATCCCCTCCCATACTCCTGAACATTTCCCTGTAGTCCGAAAATATTTTGGCGTTAGGGTATTTCGCCTTGATGGCCGTCAGCTTACTGGCGTCAACATCACAAAGCGCAACCACATCTACAGAAGGGTGGGAGGCTATGCTTTTCAGATCATTAACGCCCATTGCGCCCAGGCCTACCTGTGCGATCCTCAATTTCTTGTCGGAGCCGAATGCCAGCGACCTGAGCGGCAGTAAAAAAGCCAGACTTCCGGCTGCTGTGTTTTTAAGGAAACTTCTTCTATTCATGATCCGTAATTTTTATTGATTTTGGCGATTCCCCAAATATAATAAAGTAGAAAGAAAAAATACAATTAACTAATATGTATTTGTCACCTGCCGGGTTAAACAATCGTTGAGAAGTGTCCCCAAAGGAAAGTCATCCCGGAATTAACTGTTATTTGCATTTCCCCGCCTAGTCGCAAATAGCCCCCAGATTGTCGGATCCACCCACCATGCGCATCAAATTTTCACCCCATCTTTGTAGGGCTGAAGTTAATCTTCAGGTGGAGCAGCCACCACTACAAAACGGGCGGAACCGAAAAGCCAGATGAGTAGGAAACCAAAAAAAATATTTTATGTCTGAGAATAGCGTTTCATTACACAGGGTGCTTAAAGCATCTCCGGAAAAGGTATACCGTGCATTCACCGAAGCCCTCGCCATTGCTTCCTGGATTCCGCCATACGGGTTTTTGTGCACGGTTCATGAAATGAACGTAAAGCCTGGCGGCACGTATAAAATGTCGTTTCAGAATTTTTCCACCGGCAGCAGCCATTCTTTCGGCGGAAAGTATGTGGAGATCAAACCCAATGAGTTCCTCAAGTATACCGATCAATTCGATGATCCCAACCTGCCCGGTGAAATGGTTACGACAGTGTGGCTTCGGAAAACCATGGTAGGCACGGAATTAAAGGTTACCCAGGAAGGAATTCCCGCCGTAATACCCGCGGAAATGTGTTATCTGGGCTGGCAGGAGTCGCTGGACAAGCTGACCAGGCTGGTAGAGCCCGAAATCCCGGATGCTATATAAGAGCCGGTGAAACATCGCAAATAAAAAAAAGATAGCTGTTATGGCTATCTTTTTTATTTCACAAAGATATCAGCTGCAGCACTGCCGGATGGTCTTGGCGGTTTTCCGTAACTTTACTGCAAAATTACAACCATGGACACCCGGCAAACCCTCCCTCCCAAAGGCTCCTTTCAAAACCTGCTGGAAGATATTTTCCGGAACAACCAGGAAGCGGGCATTCTTTACGAAGACAATGGCGTAACGCGCGCCAACGGCTTTATCAAATCACTTTACGAGAAAGACGGGAAGCATTGGGTGCAGCTGGACGCAAAGGAAGGCATGATCGATATTCCCATCGATACGTTGTACGCCGTTAATGGCACCTTCACGTCCGACTATTCCGAATGCTGACGGCTCAATAGAAGAATTGCTCCGATATGATCTGCCCGTCTTTCACTTCATACAGCATGATCTGTTTGATCTGTATTCTCCCGTGCGGCCGTACGGTGATGTCCTTCTCCCGCACCACTGCAAAATGATTGCCGGTCACAAGCGGTTCGGAGGTATAAAGGCTGTGTGCCGCCTCTATACGGCCAACAAAATCTTCCCCTTTTTTTCGAACCTCCGCTTTGCCTTCCGCATACCCGAAATACGGGGAATGGGAGGGGTCGATGCTTTTTACGTTTTCCGCGAAAAATTCATCCTGGATCTCGAACCATTTCTCCTGCTGTGCCAGCTCATGGAACCGTGCGGCTACTTCCGCGGTTGTTAACGTCTTTTTTTGTTCTTTGATCATTGTTAATGTTTTTTTGGGTGAATGAGGTTTGCTTAACGAGGCTCTCCCGTGTCTGTTTCGCAAAAGGATTTCAGACTTTTCATAAATATCGCCCGGTCATAACTGCAACCGGCGAACGTATCCGTCACCGCCTCCAGCCTCCGTGCGGAAACCGTAAAACGGTGTGCCCGTTTTTTTCTTCCAGGGGCGAAAGATATGCTGGTCCCGATCCGCTCTTCTATGGAGGCGATACACTCCCATTCCGCCTTTTCCGTTGGGCGACAGGGTGATTACCTTCATTTCGTTCCTGAATTCCCCGAAAACCAACACATTAGTGAACCCTGACGCCGGTTTCTCCGTTGTCTGTTTGCACCACCACGATTCGATGCCTTCCTGTGTTGTAACAGCTTTATATACTTATTCTGGTGATGCCCTGATGACCAGTTTGTGCCGGATGTCTGCCATAGATTTGTTTAAAGGGGTGAGGATATGTTCCAAAGATACTGTCCAAATACTGCTCCTGAGGGGTGGGAGATGGACATTATAGGGGTGTATTTGGTCATTCTCAAAAATAAATTTGCGTAGTTAAGTAACTACACATATATTTGTAGTCAAATAGCTACACAATGAATCTGAGACGCGACGTTTTCCAGGCTATCGCAGACCCGACCAGGAGGGCCATCCTGCTGTTGGTAGCATCACAATCCATGACGGCAGGTGCAATTGCCGCAAACTTCGACACGGCCCGGCCGACGGTTTCAAAGCACCTCCAGATACTCACCGAATGCGAACTGCTGAAACAGGAGCAAAACGGCAGGGAAATGATTTATCACTTAAACCCCCATAAAATGAAAGAGATAGCAGACTTCCTCGAACCGTTTCGCAAAATGTGGGACGACCGGTTTAACAAACTGGAAGACATCATGAAAAAGTATAAACCTAAAAAATAACATCTATATGGAACGAAAAACCAAACTAAATGCTGAAGAAGGCAAACACGACATCCTGGTGACCCGGGAATTCGACCTGCCGCTGGAACTGCTCTTTAAAGCTTATGAAGATCCCGAAATCGTTGAACAGTGGATGGGCACGAAAGTGCTGAAACTCGAGAACAAACAGCACGGCGGCTGGCAGTACGAAACCAAAGACCCGCAGGGGAACGTGGTGTTCCGCGCCAATGGGACCATTCATGAGTTTGTTCCCAACCAGAAAATCATACGGACGTTCCAGATGGAGAATACGCCGTATCCCGTTCAGCTGGAGTTCCTCGAGTTTGAAAAATTAACGGACGACACCAGCAAACTGAGTATGCAGATCGTGTACCGGTCGGTGGCGGACAGGAACGAAATGCTGAAACTGCCGTTTGCGTACGGCATCAATATGGCACATGATCTTTTACAAAAAATTGTTGGCAAACTAAAATAATGTACCATGTCAAAAAGAAATAAAATCATCTATTGGATCGCCACCATCTGGCTTTCATTGGGCATGTTGTCGACCGGGATTGTACAGGTGCTGAATAAGGAGTCTGAAATGGAGTTTATCGTACGCCTTGGTTATCCCACCTATTTCCTGGCCATCCTGGGTATCTGGAAAATCCTGGGTGTGGTGGCGATATTGATTCCCCGGTATCCGCTGCTGAAAGAATGGGCCTATGCCGGTTTCTTCTTTTCCATGACCGGAGCGATCTTTTCGCACATTGCGGCCGGGACCCCGGGTGAAATGTTCCCGTCCGTGCTGCTGCTGGCCCTCACGATTTTATCCTGGTATTTCAGGCCGGCCGAAAGGAAACTCGTTTTGTTGAACGTTAAAAACCAATAACCATGAATCCTGCAGTTGATTTCTTCTTCGACAAAGCCAAAAAGTGGCAGAAAGAACTGGAGCAATTGAGAAAGATCATGCTGGCCTGCGGGCTTACGGAAGAGCTGAAATGGGGTGTGCCCTGTTACACCCACCAGGGCAGCAACATCGTTTTGATACACTCGTTTAACGATTACTGCGCGCTGCTGTTTTTCAAGGGCGCCCTGCTGAACGATACCGAGGGTATTTTAATCCAGCAAACGGAAAATGTACAGGCGGCGCGCCAGATCAGGTTTACCGGCCTCAAGGAAATCGTCAGTATGGCGCCTGTGCTGAAGACCTATGTGTATGAAGCCATTTCGGTGGAAGAAGCCGGGCTGACGGTGAAGATGAAAAAGACGGCGGAGTTCAATGTTCCGGAAGAGTTCCAGGAGAGGCTGGATAAAATGCCCGCATTGAAAACCGCTTTCGAGGGATTGACACCGGGACGGCAGAGAGGGTACCTGCTTTATTTTTCTTCGGCCAAACAATCCAAAACCCGGATATCCAGGGTAGAGAAATATATGCAGCAAATCCTTGACGGAAAGGGGCTGGAAGATAAATAAACACGTGTGCGGGGTGAAAGCCCCGCACGCCATTTATGCCGAAGCCCGCTAGCGAATAGTCCCCAGAATGTACTCCACCGTCTTGTCTCTGCCTGAAATATCATCCTGCAGCGTATTCCCCGCCATAACATCCGGTTGAACCGGCCCGTTTTTCTTCCGATGGCAATCCGCTCCTGTACTGAGTGAAGTGGTAGACTGTATCCTGATTTTGCTGTTCGGCAGTGTTATTACAAACGCTTCTCCAAAGTCTTTTACATTTTCTCCCGTAGGCTGGCCCACGATAGTGCCGAGCCCGTAGGTCTTAACAACGTCCGCAACGGCCATCGCACTGGAAAAGGTGAACGGGCCCGTGATGAAGTAAATTTTTCCTTTGAATCGAATGTTGTTCCCGAAGGGATTTTCTTTTGGGAGGCAGCTGTTTTCGCTGGCCCATACAGCGCCGTTGGTTTTTTGCAGGTAGGCTGAGGTGGTGTCGCCACCCGCTTTCAACTGGTCTTTATATGGCTGGCTGATTTTCCAGTGTTTGGTGCCCCAGGTATATTTTTTATCGCTGATATAGCTGAACAGCAAATCGCCCAGGTCGGTGTTCCCTCCGCTGTTTTGCCGGAGGTCGATGGCGAGGTGCTGGATACCGGCTTCGTTGAACTGCCGGAAACTGGTGTCGAGGAAAGCCCTGAATTGATCTATGTCGCCACTCAGGCTCCGGATATCGATGTACCCCAGTTTTTGTTGCAGGATCTGGTGGGTATACGGCTGAACGATATGCGGCATGGACGCCGATAAGGCTTTTTTAAATGTGACGCCTGCGATGGGGGCGCTTTTTCCCGCCATGCCGTTTCTGTTTTTGTAGCCCAGCACGAAGGGGGGGCGGATGTTCCTGAGAAACAGGAAATAGCTGAAGAGCCTGCCCGCCGCTTCTTCACGGAAAGACGGCAATCCCGCTATGCCGGCTTCCGCCTGCCGGAAAAGTGTATTGATATTTTCGCCGTTGATATCCGTGATCGCCGCACCGGCGGGAATACCGAGGTCCTTTGCGAGACTGGCCGGTACATACAATTGGTGACTGTTGGCCAGCAACCGGTAAGGAAAAAACTGTTCCTTCCCGAATTCTTCCCTGAACACCGGTTGCCCCGGTACGGGCGTGCTATGGGCGTCGCCCAGCAGCGCCGTAACCTGGTAAAACAGGGATACGAAGTCACGGATACCGATGGAATCGCCCATGGAATGTTTGATGGCTGCAATCCGGTTATCATACGCTTTCTCCGTGATGTGCAGGAAAGGCTGGTAGTGAGATGCCTTCACCGTACGGACGTAAAAATCAATGTCTTCCTCCGCCTGCTGCCGTGTAAGGGCCGTTTGTGCCCAACCGTTCCCTGGATGCAGGATGAAGGCACACACGATTATCAGGGCAGCTTTTACCGGGAGGAGCTTGAAGCATGCAGGTATTCCGTTTCGAACCATTATTTGAGCCGGTATGATTCTTTTATGAACGACCGACCGGCAAGTATAATTATTTTTCCGGAGACGGCGGCCGGCGCACAGCATATGATCTCCCGAACTTTCATTGTATCTTGGGTGAATGATACGCCCCGCTATGAAAACGATATCCATCCTCTCCGTCTGTATCTTATCTGCCTGGTTCTCCGCCGGCGCACAGATCGACACCACCCTGTTGTGCCGCGGCAACTATTACACAGAAGCCGAAGGAAAGGCCGCACTTGAAAAAGCGGCCGCTACCTGGCACAACCGGCAAACCTGGGAGCAGCGGGCCGCCCGCATCCGGCGCGGCATCCTGGAAGGGGCGGGGATGAACCGTTTCCCCGGTGATGCGCCCCTGAAGCCCATTATCCGCAGCAAAAAAACGTTCGACGGCTACACCGTTGAGAACGTCGCTATAGAAAGCATGCCGGGTTTCTTCGTCACGGGCAATCTTTACAAACCCACGGCCAGGCGGAAGTCGTATCCTGCCGTACTGTCGCCGCATGGCCACGCCAAAGAACCTCCCCGCTTCACCGAAGGGGTACAGAAGCGTTGTGCGACCCTCGCACGGATGGGGGCGATCGTGTTCGTGTATGATATGATCGGGGTGGGGGAATCCGACCAATGCTCGCACAAACACCCGCAAGGCGTGGCGCTTCAGCTCCACAACAGCAAACGGGCGCTGGACTTCCTCAGCTCATTACCCGAAGTGGATAAAAAACGGATCGCAATGACGGGGGAGTCCGGCGGCGGTACGCAGACGTTCCTGCTGGCTGCGACAGACGACCGTATTGCGGTGTCGGTGCCGGTGGTGATGGTGTCTGCACACTTTTTCGGAGGATGCATTTGCGAAAGCGGGATGCCGGTGCACAAAAGCAAAGATCATCAAACCAGCAATGTGGAGATCGCCGCGCTTTTCGCACCCAAACCAATGCTGCTGATCTCCGATGGAAAAGACTGGACAAAGAATACCCCTGGCGTCGAATACCCCTACATACGGAGCGTTTACCGTTTGTACGGCCGCGAAAGGAACATCGAAAATCTCCATCTCCCCGATGAGGGACACGACTACGGATTCTCAAAACGAAAAGGCGCTTATGCGTTCCTGGCCAAACACCTCGGGCTTTCATTGAAACCGGTAACGGACACCGCCGGCGTGGTAAACGAGGATTCTGTCACGATTCAGACGCGGGATGAGCTGGCTGTATTCGATGCCCGGCATCCGCGGCCGGCTTATGCGGTGAAGGGAGACGATGCGGTGATCGGGTTGTTGAGGCGGTAGCGGTATTTCGTTTGCGTACTCAGCCGTCTATTGTAATGTACTGGGGCTCATCATCTTTAAAGACCTTCATCGTGGATTGTCGTATTCAACGCTTCTTCACCTCGGCCACTTCTTCCCTGATCTTCGCATTCACATCCACCTTCGCGCCGCTGAACGCTACAATCGTGGTGCCGCGCTCCCGGGCGAAGCGGTTCGTGAGCGAATCCGCCACTACAACGGTATCGAAATACGGGCTGATGTCCCGTAACTCCTGTTCCACTTCATCGTAAGAGATTACCCGCACGAGATTGCGGTAGGGACGGCTCAGCTCGAACCATTCTACATAATCCGCGTTGAAGGAAACGGCGCGCACTTTCCCGTTCGTATAATAATTGATCGCGCCGGCCTGACCGTAGTTATCGCAAAGCACAAGCGTATTGCCGGGGTCGGGGTAGGCGGCATGCACCTTCGCCACTTTCTGCGCCAGCTCTTTCCAGCCCTGCATATCCGCGAAGTCCTGCGGGAGGGAGTGGTCCTTCCCGTCTTCCCAGCGCAGCAGGCCAAGGGCTTTGTAGCGGTCGCCGTTTTGTTCGATATAAGCGGGACTTTTATTCGGGAATACCACGCTGTACATGGGCAGGAAAAGCAGCACCGGTATGGCGACGGCTACCGGCTGCAGGTATCGTTTCCAGCCTTCCTGCAACAGTACGCCGAGGTATGCCGCGCCGAACGCGATGTAAACCGGATAGAGGCCGATCGCGTAATAATCCTTCGCCTTGAAATAGATAAAAGTGGCCAATGTGAACACCAATGCCCAAAAGAAAAGCCGGTATTTCCGGAAGGGAGCGTAAGCCCATAAAGCATAGAGCCCGGCCAGGATGATGAACAGCGCCCCCAAAAAAAACAGCAACTGCGTTTTCAGAAAGTCTACCCGGTCCACATTCACCAGCTGCGTTTTGGCCAGTTCCTTCATGTGCCACACCACGGGGAAGTTGTTCGAATATTGCCAGACGAGGTTGGGCGCGATCAGCACGAGCCCTGTAAGAATGGCGAAATAAAAATGCCTGTTCGTGAAAATCCGCCGGTGCTCCGTCAGCAGAATGGCCGGCAGTAGCCCGATGAGCTGGAATACGACGTTGTATTTGTTCAGGAACCCGATGGCGAACACCACGGCGCCGATGTATAACCACCTGGGATGTTCGTTCTGGATGTAGCGTATCAGCGCGTAATAAAATGCCGTCCAGCATAACACGTCCAGCGAGTTGGGCTGGTACAGGATGTTTAACCTCAACAGCACGGAAAACAGCACCCCGGTAGCGCCTAATATTAAAGCGAAGAGGTTTCCTTTCAGTGATTCGATGGCTTTCCAGACTACCACCATGGTCAGCGCGCCGAAAAGTGCGGGGAAGAACTTTACCCAGAAAATACCATTGCCCAGCAGGCCTACGATCCGGGAGAGCCAGGCGGTGAGCGGCGGAACGGAAATGTATCCCCAGGCCGGGTGGCGCGCCTGGTCGAGGTAAAGGAATTCATCACGGTGGAGCTCGTATTCCGGGCCGATCAGCGAGTAATGCAAAATGAATTTAAGAAGAACGAACCCGGCTAAAATGAGATGCTTTTTGTTCATGGCGTGAAATGTTAGTGAGACGGTTGATCACATTTCCAGTCCTCGTCGGGCGCCGCGCCCGGTGAATTTATTTCATTTTCGGGAATCCCTGGCCTGTCCGGTAAAACGCCGGGCTACCCCTGCAGAAACTTCAGGTTCCGCCGTATTCCCGCGTATTTGCTCCGCTTCAGGGGTGAATGCCGGAAGATGCGTTTGAATTCCTCTTCCGTCAGTTCTTCCCATTGGGCGGTGGTGAAATCGAGCACTTCGGGTATGGGTGTAAACGTGGTATTGGGAGAAGAAAAGCGGTTCCAGGGGCAAACATCCTGGCAGATATCGCAGCCGAACATCCAGTTGTCGAATTTTCCTTCCATCTGCCCGGGGATAAGGGCGTCTTTCAGTTCGATGGTGTAATAGGAAATACACCGGCTGCCGTCTACCACTGTTGGCGATACCAATGCGCCGGTGGGGCAGGCGTCGAGGCAGCGGGTGCAGCTGCCGCAATAGTCGCCGGTAGGGGCATCGTAGAGCAGGGGCACGTCTACGATCAGGGTGGCGATAAAGAAGAAGGAACCGGCCTGTTTATGGATGAGGTTCCCGTTTTTGCCGATCCACCCGAGGCCGCTCCGCTGCGCCCAGCTGCGTTCCAGTACGGGGGCGGAGTCCACGAAACCACGGCCCTGGATATCGCCCAGGAAACCGCGCAGTTCGGCCAGGAATTCGTTCAGCTTGCCGCGTATGACCTCGTGATAATCAGCGCCATATGCGTATTTGGCAATCTTCGGCGCGTCCGGCTGCTGGGTGGCGGAAGGATAGTAGTTCAGCAGCAGCGTGATCACGCTTTGGGCGCCCTCTACCAGCTTGCGGGGGTCTATCCGCTTGTCGAAGTAGTTGGCCATATACCCCATATTGCCGTGCATGCCTTTGTTGAGCCATTGCTCCAGCCGGAAGGCGTCTTCGGTTAACTCCTCCGCTTTGGCGATGCCGCAATGGTCAAAGCCCAGGGCACGGGCCTTTTCTTTGACCAACCGCGTATTTTTCTCTAAAAGCTGCATTTGTGTGCAAGTTACACCTATGTGTCATAAAAATGTATACTTTTAGGCCTAGTTTCGAATCCCTCAATACCTTTCAATGCAGATTAAAACTTACACCCTGCTGTTTGGAGCCTTCTGTTTGTCCCTTTGCGCCGTTGCCCAGGACAAAAGTTCAGCCCGTTTCGGGAAAATCACACCCGAAGATTTTAAAACCGATGCATACAAGATCGACACCGGCACCAGCGCCGTCATCGTAGCCGATATCGGCTCTTCTTCCTTTGAATCCGGCACCGACTGGTTCATCCAGGTGTACAAACGGTACAAAAGGATTCACATCCTGAATAAAAACGGCTACGACGAAGCTAATGTCTCCATTTACCTCCACCAGGAAGGCTCACGCGAAGAGCGAGTCAGCAACCTGAAAGCGGTGACCTACAACCTGGAAGACGGCAAAGTGGTGGAAACCAAACTCGAGAGCAAGGGTGTGTTTACCGACAAATACGACGAAAACACCGTGCTGAAAAAATTCACCCTGCCGGCCGTGAAAGAAGGGTCGATCATTGAATTTTCCTACACCATCAATTCCGAATTCTTTTCCCGCCTGCGGCCCTGGGCTTTCCAGGACGCCGAGCATCCCGTACTGTGGAGTGAATATGAGATCACCCTGCCGGAATATTACGAATATATCTTCCTCAGCCAGGGTTATCATCCGTTCCATATCAAAGACAGCGAAAACAGCCGCAAGAACTTTTCTTTCCGGATGGCTGCAGACGGGCCGTATGGCTCCAGCACCGGGCGTTCCGAAACGGTGTCCGTCAATCCCGGTGTTACCCGCCACCGCTGGGTCATGAAGGATGTGGCGCCGCTGAAAGAAGAAGGTTTTGTGACTACTCTGTCCAATCACGTTTGTTATATCGAATTCCAGCTGGCGGCGGAACGGTTCCCGAACCAGCCGGTGCGCAACCACATGAATACCTGGCCGAAGTTTATGGAAACGATGATGAAGGCCGAATATTACGGCGCGGCGCTCGATAAAAACAACAACTTCATGAGCGATGAAGTAAAGACATTGACGGCCGGCGCTGCTACCGAAAAGGAGAAAGCGGAAAAGGTCTTCGCCTACGTGCGCGATAACTTCACCTGCACGGATTATTCCATCCGCTATGCGGACCAGTCCCTGAAAACCACCTTCACCAAAAAAAGCGGCTCGGTGACGGAGATCAACCTCGTGCTGGTGGCGATGCTGCGGCAAGCCGGTTTGCAGGCGGCGCCGGTGCTGCTGAGCACCCGTAATCACGGTAAAGTATACGCGCTGTATCCTATCGCATCGCGGTTTAATTATACCATCGCCAGCGTACAGGCAGACGGTGCGGAATATACGCTCGACGCCACCCGCCCTTATCTCGGGTTCGGTAAACTGCACGCTTCGTGTTACAACGGCCATGCGAGACTGGTAACAGTCGATGCGGGCGCCCTGGCATTTGAAGCGGATTCACTGAGAGAATACAAAGTGACCGGGATCTTTATTGCTCCCGATGAGAAAGGTGTGCTGACGGGCCACTTCCAGCAGCAACCCACCTATTTTGAATCGTACGACCTGCGCGCGAAAATCAAGGAGAAAGGCGAAGAAACCTATTTTAAAGACATCGCCAAAGGGTACTCTACCGACATCAACCTGAAAAACGGTAAAATCGACAAACTGAAAGATTATGCCGAGCCCGTGCTCGTGGAATATGATTTTACGCTAAACACAGACTCAGATAACGGAATGATTTACCTGCACCCGATGTTCTCCGAGTCGCTGCGCAGCAACCCTTTCAAATCGGCCGTACGCGCCTATCCCGTTGAGATGCCGGCCGTGCCTGATGCGAATTTCACCCTCAGCATCCAGCTGCCGGACAACTATACGGTGGAAGAAATTCCCAAGTCCACCATCGTTAAATACAACGACGGCGAAGGGCTGTTCCAGTTCCTCGTACAGCAAACCGGGAATATGATCCAGCTGCGTTCCCGCGTGAAACTCACCCGCGCCAATTACCTGCCGGAGGAATACGACAGCCTGCGCGAATTCTACGACGTGATCGTGAAAAAACATGCGGAACAGATTGTTTTAAAGAAAAAAAGCTGAAGATGATCAAAAGAAGCCTTTGCCTGTTGCTGCTCAGCGCCACCGCCTATGCCGGCGACCCGAAATACCCGGTAAGCGCCATTCCGGCGGACCTGCTGAAAAATGCCCATGTGGTTACCCGGCTGGAGGAAATCACCGTTAAGATGCACAGCCTGAAAGACCTCCGCGTCATCGAAAAAAGAGTGCTTACCATTCTCGACGAAAACGGGGAAGAACATGCCGGTTTTCATGAGTTTTATGATAAAGACAAAGACATCCGCGACATCAGCGGCGTCTTGTACGATGCGCAGGGCAACGTGGTGCGCAAACTGAAGAAAAGCGAAGTGACCGACCTGAGCGCGGTGGGAGAGAGCCTGATGGACGACAGCCGCGTCAAAACGCACGACTTTCACCACCGGATCTATCCTTACACCGTGGAGTATGAAGTGGAAACCTCGCGCAGCTTCACCGCCTTTTTACCCGGCTGGCTGCCCCAGCCCGACGAAGGTTTCGCGGTGGAACAAAGCCGCCTGTCGGTAACCGTGCCGGAGGATTACAAACTCCGCTACCGCCAGTTCAACTACAAAGGAGAGCCTGTACAGGCCGTTAATAAGGGCGACAAGACCTTTACCTGGGAAGTACGCAACCTGGCGGCCCTGGAGCCGGAAAGCATGACGTTGCCCATCCAGCAGCGCACCACCGCGGTGTTTACCGCCCCCAGCGACTTTTCGTACGGCAGCTACACCGGTAACATGAACACCTGGAACGATTTCGGGAAGTTCATCCTCACCCTCAACGCCGGCCGCGACCAGTTGCCGGATAAAGTGAAAGCGGAAGTGCACGCCCTCACCGACGGGCTTAAAACCCCGGAAGAGAAAATCAGGACGCTTTATCAGTACCTGCAGAAGAATACCCGTTACATCAGCATCCAGCTGGGCGTGGGCGGCTGGCAGACCTTCGATGCGGCCTATGTGGCCAACAAAGGCTACGGCGATTGCAAGGCCCTGAGCAACTATATGTTCTCGCTGCTGAAGGAAGCGGGCATCCGTTCGCATTATACCATCGTACGCTCCGGCGACGATGCGCCCGATATCATCGAAGATTTCAGCATGAACCAGTTCAACCACATCATCCTCTGCGTGCCGCTGGGGAAAGACACGACCTGGCTCGAATGCACCAGCCAGACGCTGCCGGCGGGCTACCTGAGCGATTTTACCTGCAACCGGGCGGTGCTGCTGATCGACGAAACGGGCGGCAAACTGGCCCGCACGCCACGGTACGCCATGCAGCAGAACCAGCAGCTGCGCAACATCAAAGCGAGCATCAACCCTGCCGGCGACATGAGCGGGCAGGTGCAGACGGTGTATACGGGGCTGCAGCAGGACTGGTGCCACAAACTCGTCAACAACCTGAAACCCGAAAAACAGCTGGAATCCCTGAAAAGGATGTTCAATCTGCCGAGCTACGATATCGCCAAATACAACTACACCGCCAAATCCGCCGCCGGCGTGGTGCCGGAAATGGGGGAGGTGCTCGATATCACGGCCAGCAGCTACGCGTCCGTGAGCGGCAAACGCATTTTCGTAACGCCCAACGTGCTCAACCGCAGCGGCACCAAGCTCGATCCCGAAAAGAAACGGCTGTCGCCCATCCAGCTCAGTTATCCCTGGAAAGATGTGGACACCGTGCAGCTCACCATTCCGGAAGGTTATAAACTGGAGTCCATCTTTCAGGAGGTGAAGCTGGAAGAAAAGTACGGCAGGTATTCGGCCAAAGCCACGGTGAACGGGAACCAGATCACATATGTACGGGTGATGGAAAAGAACGACGGGGTATTCCCGGCCACGGAATACGAAAAGCTGGCAAAGTTTTACAACGATATTTACAAGGCGGACCGCAACCGCATCGTGTTCGTCAAAGCGGAATAAAAAAAGGGTGTATCGGTTTTGATACACCCTTTTTTTATTGACTGATTACTTATTTCTCGCGTACGCTCACGGATATTCTCCTGTCTTTTTTCCTTTCTTCGTCAGGGGCATCGGCCGGCGCTTTTGCAAATTCAGATCCATATCCTTCCGCACCCAATAGCTGCACCGGTTTCACGTGTGCCGCCGTCAATGCGCTGACTACGGATTCCGCGCGTTGCTGCGACAGTTTCTGGTTGGCCTTGGGGTCGCCCACGGCATCGGTATATCCGCCGATTTTGATTTTTGTTTTCGGGAAAGCGTTGAGGATGGCCACGAGGTTTTTCACCTGTGCCTGGCTTTCTTCGGTCAGTTCCGCGCTGCCGGTTTTGAAGTTGAGGTTATCGAAGTCGAACCACTGGTCTTTCCCGCCCTGGGTGCTGGGGTCTTTCAGGAAGGTCACGAGCTGGTCTTCGATACCGCCTTTATACGCGTCGAGCACCGTACCGTCCGGCAGCGTCACCTTGATGGATTCGCGTGTAACCGTGGGTGTGGTGGCCGGCTCGGTCACATGGGAGATGGCCGTGTCTTCCATATGCGACACCGTTACGGAATCCGTCACCGCATGCCCGCCGGGCTGGTTGCCGCAGCCGCGCAGCAGGAACCAGAGCAGCAGGATGAGCGCGATGACGGCGATGAGTATCCACAGCCAGCGGTTACCGCCTGTTTTTTCGGCGGCGTGGCTTACGGAGTTGGCGGTATGTTTCACCCCGCCGCCGATGCCGGAAATAAGCCCGCTCAGCTTGTTGCCGATGTCGCCCAGGCTGCCGGCGCCCAGCAGGCCGGCGAGGCCCAGCCCGGAAGGAACGGCGGCCAGGATTTTATCTTTCTGGCTGTTCAGGAAACCCAGCAGCCCCGGACCACTGTCGACCTGCTGGCCGATCACCCCCAGCGAAGCCGGAGCGGCGGTTTGCAGCAGCGTTTCGGCGCTTTGGGGCTTGATGCCTGCATAAGAAGCGATCGCATTGGTAATATCCCCGGCTTTGTTGCCGAACAGCGACCGCAGGATGTCTGCGCCTTTGGCCAGCAACCCGGCGGGCAAAGCCCCTGCGAGGTTGCCCAGGTTGGAGAAGTTGCCGGAAGCCGCATCCTTGATCAGCCCCAGTAAATTGCCCGCTTCCCCGGGCGTAGAGGCCTTGTTCAACAGCCCGGTCAATACGGTGGGAATAATACCGCCCAGCGCTTTCTGCACGTTGCCTTCACTTTCTCCCAGCTGGGTAGCTGCTGTCCGTGAAAAATCGTTGTTAAAGAGGTTTTTCAGCGTGTCAAGCAGGTCGAATGCCATAGTGGTAGGTTTTGGAGGTGATTGAATTGATGATGCATTTATAGAATGACTTACAACAGACCTATATAACAGGGAATAATCAGCTTAAGTTCATTACCGGGAGGGACAAAAAGACAAAATAGCAGATTATTTATATGTTAACTGAAAATAATGCAGGCCCGGCGGCCCTTTTCTGCCATATTAACGGCTGTAAAGGGGCTGGTTCGACATTTGCACAACCTGAACAAATCAAAAATCCAATCGTTAACCTAAAAGAGACAAAAGAAGATATATGAACCTGAACAATTTCACCATAAAATCACAGGAAACGCTGCAACAGGCGCAGCAGCTGGCGTTCAATCACCGCAACCAGGCGATTGAAACGGGCCATATTCTGAAAGCGCTGCTGCAGGACGACGATAACAGCATTGAATACCTGCTGAAGAAAAACGGTGTCAACACCGGTTTTATCGACGGGAAACTCAACGAACAGCTGCAGCAGTACGCTACCATCGGTTCCGGCGAAGGCGGCCAGGTATTGAGCCGCGAGGCCAATAACGCCCTGCTCCGCGCCGGTTCCAGCATCAAGGAATTTAAAGACGAATTCGTGAGCGTGGAGCATATCCTGCTCGGCCTGCTGGGCGGCAGCGACGATTCCGCCAAACTGCTGAAAGCCGCCGGATTAACCGAAAAAGGCCTTAAAGCGGCCATCACCGAACTTCGTAAAGGCGGCACCGTTAATTCACAAACGGCCGACGCACAATATAACAGCCTCGAAAAATACTCCAAGAACCTCAACGAACTGGCGCGTGCCGGTAAACTGGACCCGGTGATCGGGCGCGACGAGGAAATCCGCAGAACGCTGCACATCCTTTCCCGCCGCTCCAAAAACAACCCGATACTGGTGGGTGAGCCCGGCGTAGGTAAAACCGCCATCGCGGAAGGCCTGGCGCACCGTATCATCAACGGCGACGTGCCGGACAACCTGCATAACAAGATCATCTACGCCCTCGATATGGGCGCACTGATGGCCGGCGCCAAATACCGCGGCGAGTTCGAAGAAAGGCTCAAGGCCGTGGTGAAGGAAGTGAGCGAAAGCAACGGGGATATCATCCTGTTTATCGACGAGATTCACACCCTCATCGGCGCCGGCGCCATGGAAGGGGCGATGGATGCCGCCAACATCCTGAAACCCGCACTGGCCAGAGGGGAACTGCGTGCCATCGGCGCCACCACCCTCAACGAATACCAGAAATACTTTGAAAAAGATAAAGCCCTGGAGCGCCGCTTCCAGAAAGTGCTGATCGACGAGCCCAGCGTGGAAGACGCCATCAGCATCCTGCGCGGCCTCAAGGAAAGATATGAGAACCACCACCATGTACTGATCCGCGACGAAGCGATCATCGCGGCCGTGGAATTATCGCACCGCTATATCACCGACCGTTTTCTGCCGGACAAGGCCATCGACCTGATCGACGAAAGCGCGGCCAAACTGCGCCTCGAAATGAACTCCATGCCCGAAGAGCTGGATGAGCTCGAGCGCCGCATCCGCCAGCTGGAAATCGAAAGGGAAGCCATCAAGCGTGAAAACGACGAAGAGAAGCTCCGCGAACTGGGCGCCGAAATCGCCCGCCTGAGCGAAGAGCGTAACACCTTCAAATCGAAATGGCAGCAGGAAAAAGAGCTGGTCGATAAAGTGCAGAACGCCAAAGCCGCCATCGAAGACCTGAAACTGGAGGCCGAACAGGCCGAACGTAACGGCGACTTCGGAAAAGTAGCCGAAATACGCTACGGCAAAATCAAGGAACAGGAA
The DNA here is from genome assembly GCF_003813775.1 of Chitinophaga lutea. NCBI lineage: Bacteria > Pseudomonadati > Bacteroidota > Chitinophagia > Chitinophagales > Chitinophagaceae > Chitinophaga > Chitinophaga lutea. Next base: position 638,242 of record NZ_RPDH01000003.1, read on the forward strand.
AAAAACGTGGCCGAACTCACGGCCGAACTGAGCAGCCACTCCGCCAGTCATAAGAGATTGTTAAAAGAAGAAGTAGATGCGGAAGATATTGCCGAAAACGTGGCAAAAGCTACCGGTATCCCCGTAACGAGGATGCTGCAAAGCGAAAGGGAAAAGCTCCTGCACCTCGAAGACGAGCTGCATAAGCGCGTAGTGGGGCAGGACGAAGCAATCGTGGCCGTGGCGGACGCCATCCGCAGAAGTCGCGCCGGCCTGCACGATCCCCGGCGGCCGATCGGTTCCTTCATCTTCCTCGGTACCACCGGTGTGGGTAAAACGGAACTGGCCAAAGCGCTGGCGGATTACCTCTTCGACGATGAAAGCATGATGACGCGGATAGACATGAGCGAATACCAGGAAAAACACGCGGTGAGCCGTCTTGTAGGCGCGCCTCCGGGTTATGTGGGATACGATGAGGGTGGCCAGCTCACCGAAGCCGTGCGCCGCAAGCCTTACAGCGTGGTGCTGCTCGACGAGATCGAAAAAGCGCACCCGGATGTGTTCAACATCCTGCTGCAGGTGCTCGACGATGGACGCCTTACCGATAATAAAGGCCGTGTGGTGAATTTCAAGAACACCATCATTATCATGACCAGCAACATGGGTAGTCACATTATCCAGGAAAACTTCGAGAAAATCAATGAAGGCAACCGCGATGAAATAGTGGATGCCACCAAGGAAGAAGTGATGGGCCTGCTGAAACAGACCATCCGTCCCGAGTTCCTGAACCGGGTGGACGAAGTGATTATGTTCCAGCCGTTGATGCGCTCCGAAGTACGCGGAATAATTAACATACAATTACAACAACTGAGGGAGCTGGTAGCTAAAAATGGCATGATATTGGAATTCTCTGATTATGCGCTGGATTACCTGGCAGAACAGGGTTACGATCCGCAGTTTGGTGCAAGACCGCTGAAGCGCCTGATTCAGAAACAGATCGTGAACCTGCTCAGTAAAAAGATACTCGGCGGCGAAATCGACAAAACCAAACCCGTACTCGTGGATGTGTTCGACGGGGTGGTAGTGATCAGGAATACTTAACCTTTCTATTCTAAATACGACGATATACAGTTACAGGTAAACACCCGGATGAGTCTTCATCCGGGTTTTTTTATGCTTCCAAGATGATCATAACCAACCGGTTGTCAAACCAAACGAATTAAAACTTTGTTTAATGTAATTATCCTCTTATCTTGGGTTGTTGTGATGTTAGGAAATGGGGGTTAAAAGGCCTGCAGGAGGGGCGTGGGGCGGCCTGCCCTGCGCCTTTGCCTGTACGGTGATGCTTCCTCTCTGCGCTCCGCGTTTGCGGGGCGCAGGGCCAGGGGCATTGTGCGTATAAAACAATACTTTTGTATGGACCGTTATACAAAAAAGCATTGTTATGTACCAGATCGGAGAAAGAGAAAAGAAGTTTATGGCGATGGCCGTCGAATTGTCGAAGAAAGGCATGCAGGGCGGCGACGGCGGCCCCTTCGGCGCGATTGTGGTGCAGGGCGACGAGATCGTGGGGGAGGGCTGGAACCAGGTTCTGGCGCACAACGACCCCACGGCCCACGCGGAAGTGGTGGCTATCCGTAACGCCTGCACGAAACTGCGGACTTTCCAGCTGACGGACTGCGAAATATTCACTTCCTGCGAGCCCTGCCCGATGTGCCTCGGCGCCATCTACTGGGCCCGCCCCCAAAGGGTGTTCTTCGCCAATACCAAAGAAGAAGCCGCCGCCATCGCATTCGACGACTCGTTCATTTACCGCGAAATAGAAGTGCCTCACCACGATAAAAAAATCCCTTTCATCCCCATGCCTACCGAATCGGCAAGGGAAGTGTTTAAATTATGGGAAGGGAAGGGGGATAAACATTTGTATTGAAGCGGATATTGAACATGGTTGCTGACTCCGTCATTGCAGCCCCGGGGTAATCACGAAGAGATTGAAACCCCTTTTTTTGCATGTGGTGGTGAATGGAAGGAAGTTGGGGGAAAACTAAGCTAACCGAATATTAAAGACGCTTTCCATGAATTGTCTTACCGACTTTCAGAATATTCTAAAAAATAATGGAATCGCTGCTAACCCGCCTGTTGATAAATATCAGATTACTGCATTTGAATCCCAAAACAATGTAAAGATTCCACATGACTTTGGGCTTTATCTGACTACAATGAATGGATTTCGCGAGGGAGAGATGTGGGGACTGTCAAATCTTTGGCCACTGCACAGGATAATTCCACTGACCAGGCTTGCAAGCCTGAAGGAAGCCCTGTCAACCAACATCAAAGATGCGCTTGAAAAAAGCTGCTTATATGACTCAAGTGCGTCGGCAGAAAATAAAATTGTAAACCCTTCGAATAACTGGTCACTTCCCAACGCCGATTCTTTTTTCATATTTGGCGACTATAACGTCAATAGCTGTTATTGGGCTATTAAGCTGTCAAATAGTAGAGGGGGCAACAATATCATATGTATTTACGATTGGGGAAATACTTATCATACTGTTGCAGGATCCTTTTCAGACTTCATAGGTAAAATCGTCACCGAAGGGGGAGAATCGTTGATTTAGCCAGTTCGTAATCTGCGAATTCATGTTCCCCATTGAAATGCTACCGCGAAAAATGATACGCCCAGTACAACCCTATCGCCAGCAGGATAATCACCAGCGCCACGATGCCGATGAACAAATAAAAATCCTGCTTCCGGCGTTTGTGGTTTTTGCGGCGCAGTTTCTTCAGCACGTTCCATTTGGCTTCCCGCAGCCAGCCGGGTATCTTGTCTTTCTCCTGAATGGCCGATAAACCTTCTACCGCTTCGCTGCACAGGTCGCAGTCCTGCAGGTGCAGCTCCACGTTGTGGCGCTCGGCGGGACTGAGCTTGCCTTCTACGTAAGCCAGCAGCTGGTCCTGCGAGGGGCAGGCGGTTTCGGTGAAGATGTCGGCGAAATGATCGTTCATAATTATGCTTTCGCTAATGCAAGTTAGCGTTTATTTTTACTGTACTTTTCCAATAATAATTTCAGGTTGCGTTTTCCGTTCTGGATGTAACTTTTAACCTGTAACAGGCTGTACCCCGTTTCGTCCGCGATTTCCTGGTAGCTTTTTTTGTCGAGGTAAAACAATTGCACGCAGCGGCGCTGTTCTTCGTTCAGCATGCCCATGGCCGCCTGCATGTTTTCGAGCAGCAGGTCTTTCTGCACATGACCGGAATGGTCTTCGATTTCGGCGGTGCCGGGCATGTGGTTCTCTTTCAGTTCCACTTCTTTATGATGCCGCAGCTGCATCAGGGAATGGTTCCTTGCCACCTGGTAAATCCAGGCTTTGAAATACACCACATCGTGTTTATGGATGTCTGACAATACTTTGAGGAATATCTGCTGCACGCTGTCGCGGGCGTCTTCTTCATTCTTCAGGTACTTCATGCACAGGCCCAGTAGCAGTATAGCGTATCGGTCGAAAAGAATGCCTATCCATTTGCTGTTGCCATCGGTTTTATACCGTTGCAACAGGTCCTGGTCCGTTAGTTGTTGTTCGCTGGGATAGTTCACAGTGTAAAGATAGCGTTCAACTGTTAAGATGCAGCTTCACGCCGATTCCATAAAATTAATTCATGTTATTGAGCGCGGCCTGTGCCTGGGGTTTGAGGTTGCCGTCCATTTTGACGATCTCCCGGAAAAGGCGGCGGGCTTTCCCGTTCTGGCCTTTGCTGCGGTAGAGCAGTGCCAGCTGGTATTTGGCGCGTTCGGAGTACTTATCGTTATCCGACAGTTTTTTGAACTGGCTGATGGCCTCGTTCACATCGCCTTCCTGCTGCCTTTGTACGGCGGAGCGGTACAGGGCTTCATCCCCGGAAACGGGGGCGGGTTTGGGCGCTTCTTCCTTTTTCTCCTCTTTGGGAGGGGCTTTTTCTTCTTCTTTTTCCTGCTGGATGGGGGTGGTGTTCACCGCCAGTTTTTCCTCTTTGGCTTTAGGCGTGTCTTTGGCCACGGGCGGCTGCGGCGCCTTCAGCGCAACGCGTGTATTCGAGTCCGTTATCGCCTTGCGGATGCTGTCTCTGGCCGGTTTCTTTTTCAGCAGGGCGGAGTCTTTTGCGCTTAACGCAACATGCCGCCGGGTGGTATCGCGGGTGCTGTATTGCGTCTGGATAACGGGTGTTTTTTCGGGCGGTGTTTCCGTTACAACGGTGGCAGCCGTTTGCGGAGCAGGCGGCACGGTCAGCGCATTGGCGGCGCGCACTGGGATGGTGGCCAGCGCGGGCCTGTTTTTCAGGTGCTCCTGTAACAGGAATATACTGCCGCCGCCGATCACGAGGAACATGATCACCCAGAAGTACGACAGCAGGCTTTCCCGGCTCATCACCTGGCGGGCGGGTTTTACCTGCTGCTTCTGCTGTTTTACCGGCGACTCGTATTCGCGTTGGATGAACAGGCTGAGCTGGTGGCTGAGCCTTTCAAACGGTTCGTGATGTTTCGGATTTTCCAATGCCAGCACCGCATCGTGGCACAGATCGCATTCCACGAGGTGTTGCTCGATGAGGTGTTTTTCCACATCAGTCATCTGGCCGCGCTGGTAACGCAGCAGCTGGTCCCTGTTCACACAGCGCACAGGGGTAAAGATCTTCAAGATCCGTTCTTGCCTCGGAGTATCATTATTCATAAGCCTCGTCCATCAAATGAGTAGCTATTTTCTTCCGCACATGCTTCAGACTATTCCTGATCTTATCGGTCGTTGTATGTTGCGCCCTCGCCAGTTCCTGCAGGGGGCGGTGCTCCAGGTAAAAACGGGTAACCAGTTGCCGCTCGTCGGCCGCGAGGGCTTCGAATGCTTTTTCAAGCCGCGCTGCAATGGCATTTTTTTCTATCGGGTTGTTACCGGCCAGCTCTACCCGGGTTTCCAGCCGCTGGATGGCGGCGGGCGTCGTTGGCTGATAAGGGTAGGCCGTTTTGCCGCCTTTGTGGAAGTAATACTGCACCATTTCATAAATGGTTTCGCTGACTTTGCCGTAGGCGGATTGCAGGCGTGTAAAAAGTTGGCGGGTTAACGCGGGAAACGCTTCTTCTGCCGTTTTTTCGGACGACAACCGGGGCAGGCTCACCGCCACCAGCAAGTGGCTGTACCGGCTGAGCAATACGCCCGCCGCCTCCCGGTCCTGCAGCTTGCGGATGCGCAGGAGGAGCTCTTTGTCGTTCAGGTTATTTAGCAAAAGGTGCATAAGCTTATTACATTATATTTACGCATTTTCGTGGCAAAAGTTCATCCACAAGTCATATTATTTAAACAATTAACATGCCATTCGCAATTGTAACCGTGCCCGTGATGCCCATGCGGGCGGAACCGGCCCACCGCAGCGAGATTATTTCCCAGGCGCTGTTCGGAGAATGTGTTGAAACCGAAACAGTTAATGCGGAGGGCTGGATCAGGGTGCGCCTCCAGGCGGACGGGTACGAGGGCTGGGTCACCAATTCCCACCTGGAAACCATCACCCCTGCAATTTTTAACGCGCCGCCCACGCATATAGTTACAGGGTGGACAGGGGAGCTGACCATCAACCGGCAGCCGATGCACATCCCTTACGGCTGCCTGCTGAAACTGGGCGATCCGCAATGGGGCAACTGGCAGGTAACGCCCGTGGCCGGTATTGCACCCTGGCAGCCGCCTGTTTCGCCCCAAGCGGCCTGGCAGGATATAGCGCAGCAGTTTCTGAATACAGCCTATTTATGGGGCGGAAAAAGCGTTTTCGGGATCGATTGCTCCGGATTTACACAATCCGTGTATAAAATCCTCGGCATTTCCCTGCTGCGGGACGCCTACCAGCAGGCCACCCAGGGAACGGACGTAAGCCTCCTGCAGGAAGCGCAACCCGGCGACCTGGCTTTTTTCGACAACGAAGCCGGCCGTATTACCCACGTGGGCCTGTTGCTCAACGGCCACCGGATCATCCATTCCGCCGGCAAGGTCCGCATCGATCCGATTGACCATCAGGGTATTGTCAACGCCGATACCGGCCTGCGGACCCATCAGCTGCGGCTCATCAAACGCTTCTTCTGAGCCGCCTCCAGCACGGAATTATTGTGAAACAGGCAGAAAATGGCCGGAAAACAGGCGCTGATCAGGCCACCACAAAGGGTTTCATTAGAGGATCGATACCCATACGCCACCCATACGCCATCTATACGCCACCTATACGTTACCTCTTATAGGGGTAACGTATCCCTATCGGAAGGGTATCGAAGAGGTGAGGTTCGCCGGGGTTTCATCAATAGGGTGGCTTATCCGGCTATAGATTTACACCGCTATTCGGGAAGTTTGACATGGGTTGCCCATGTCCTGAACAGGGTTTACAGCCTTTTTGGTGCAAACACGACCCGGATTTATGCAGTTCGCCCAAGCCGGTCAGGGTGAAACAACTCATTGAATTTGCTGGTCCATCCGGGATGCAAACAGGCTTGTTTGCATTACGTCTGTGCCGTATGCCAACAGTTTTGTCTGAATCGCCTGATACTTTCCGGCAAAGGGGGAAACGACGAAGCCCCGGCAAAGTGCCGGGGCTTCGGAATATGGTCTGTTCAGCGATTATTGTTTACCGCCGAAAGTGGTGTCGTACAATTTGAAAGCGTCGATGATGATCTGTTCCGCCTTTGCCTTGTTCTGGAACTCTTCCACCTTTACGGTTTTGTTTTCCAGTTTTTTGTATTCTTCGAAGAAGTGGCGCATCTCGTCGATGAAGTGCGGGGGCAGTTCGGAGATGTCGTTGATGTGGTTCACGCTCATGTCGTGTGCGGCCACGGCAATGATCTTGTCGTCCGCTTCGCCGCCGTCGATCATCTGCATAACGCCGATCACTTTGGCGTCCATGATGCAGAGGGGCACGCAGTCTATCTGGGAGAGGATGAGAATGTCCAGCGGGTCATTGTCATCGCAATACGTTTTCGGAATAAAACCGTAGTTGGCCGGGTAGTATACGGAAGAATACAATACACGGTCGAGTTTCAGCAATCCGCTTTCCTTATCCAGCTCGTATTTGGCACGGGAGCCTTTCGGTATTTCAATAATACCGGTCACTACATGCGGGGCGTTATCACCGGGGCTCACGTTGTGCCAGGGATTCGTTGTCGTCATTCAATCTTCATTTAAAAAAGTATACAATCTCGTACAGCAGGGCCTTGCAGGAGCTTGTCGGTTTGATCAGGAATGCCCTGCCCGGTTTGCTGACGGCGGCAAAATTAAGGAACAAACCCCGGAATTGCTATAAAAAATGTGAAATGCAGTATGCTTTACCGTTAAAATGTGCGTGGCATATAGTCATTTAGCAGCTGTAGAATCCGTGGCGGCCGGCGCCATATTGTTCATGTCCATTGCGCCGGGCGCTACATAGGTAGGAAGGATGCTTTCGAGTGTCAGGGATATTTTCCACTGTCCGCTTTCTTTGACCAGTTGCAGGGTTTCCTGCTGGCTGGCGGAAGAATTGAGAATGGTTACCGTGGCTTTGTCGCCCTCTTCTTTATGATCTACTACTTCCAGCTGGGCGTTCTTGATTTTTTCGCGCTCGTTTTCGTTGCGCTTGCCGTCAAAAATGGAGTACAGCAGTATAACCTGTTGGGATTCTTTGGTAGCATATTCCTTGGCACGTTCGAAGTTCGATTCCTGGATGGCGTGCATGAATTCGAGGGCCACCTCCTGCGGTTCAGGCCGTTTTTTACAGCCGCTGAAGATGATCGCCCCCGAAACGCACACCAAAAATACAATTCGCCTGTAATAGCTCATGTGGTTGATAGGTTAAAGTTAATTGTCATTATCAAAATTAGCAGGAATCGCTCAATTGCGCAACTTACAATAACGGCTGTTAATATACTGTTAATTGTGCTCTTCCTTGTTTGCGTCGTAAGCCTTGATGATGGCCTTTACCAGCCTGTGCCGAACCACATCTTCCTCGTCCAGTTCCAGGTACCCGATACCGTCGATATTCCGGAGAATACGGGTGGCTTTGCCCAGCCCGCTTTTCTGGTTTTTGGGCAGGTCGATCTGGGTAAGGTCGCCGGTAATGATGGCCTTGGCGGACGACCCGATACGGGTCAGGAACATCTTCATCTGGAGGTCGGTGGAGTTCTGCGCCTCATCCAGGAGAATAAAGGCATTGTCCAGCGTACGGCCGCGCATGTAAGCCAGCGGGGCGATCTCGATGATGCGGTTGGTCATGAAATAACTGAGCTTGTCGGCCGGGATCATGTCGTCCAGCGCATCGTACAGGGGGCGCAGGTAGGGATCGATCTTTTCCTTCAGATCGCCGGGCAGGAAACCGAGGCTTTCGCCGGCTTCCACCGCGGGGCGGGTTAAAATGATCTTTCTGACAGCCTTGTTTTTGAGGGCTCTTACGGCCAGGGCCACCGCGGTATAGGTTTTACCGGTACCGGCAGGGCCGATGGCGAAAACGATGTCGTTTTTATCCGCCAGGGCCACCATCTTTTTCTGGTTGGCCGTTTTCGCCCTTACCGTTCGTCCGTTGGGGCCGAATACCAGCACCTCGTTCGGGTTACGGTCTTTAAAATGGTCGATGCCTGTTCCTTCTTCGTCACCCAGTATCTGCTCGAAATAATTTTCGCTGAGGTGGCCGTTCCGTTCCAGGTAACTGACAATCTGCCCTATTTTTTCTTTCGCCGTGGCCACCTCTTCAGGGGCGCCGGACAGCTTGATCTGCGTGCCCCGGCTTAAGATTTTCAACAATGGGAACTTCTTTTTCAACAAGTCCAGTTTTCCGTTGTTCACCCCGAAAAATTCAATGGGGTTCACATTCTCAAGGTTAATGATCGATTCTGTCAAGTGCGGTTCGATTTAAGTTTCTGCATTTCGGATCTGAACATGATGAACCGGGCGGGAGCCCGCCCGGGAAAAGATGTCCTAAATCCGGTATCCGTTCTGTTTGAACGCTTCTACGCGTTCGGCAACCTTTGCGTCGCTGAGAGCGAGTATACGTGCGGCCAGTACTGCTGCGTTCCTGGCGCCGGCCTTTCCTACTGCCAGGGTGCCAACAGGCAGGCCGGCGGGCATTTGTACAATTGAATAAAGGGCGTCGATGCCTCCGGGCAGTCCACCGTCGAGGGGAACACCCAGTACGGGAAGGGAGGTGTAAGCCGATACAACACCCGGTAAGGCTGCCGCCATACCAGCTGCCGCAATAATCACACCATACCCCTGGGGCTGTGCGTTGATCACCAGCTCACGCACCTTGTCCGGGTTGCGGTGGGCGGATGCCACGATCAGTTCACTTTCAATACCGAAAAACTGTAAATAATTCTGAGATTCCTGCATTACGGGTTTGTCGCTCTCGGAGCCCATGAGTATTAATACTTTCATCCTGTTACTTGATTTTTAACCTGCTATAATTTAACGTAAAAAATGGTCTGTTTGTTTCCTGGTCCAAAGATATTTAAAGTAGGCACGCTCCCCAAGAATACCCGTGTGAATTTTTTGAAATACTGCGAATCTCCCATTGATAACATGATTTTGTATAATATAATTGTTATTTTTGGCGGCATCCAAGTGCCTATGCCAAATTGAAGCGTTCCATGAACAATGCCCTGCTACACCAGGTAGTGGAGGCCCTGCCGGACCCGGTGGTCGTTTTCGACCCGCAGCTCCGGCTCGTTTCCGTCAACCGCGCCTTCGCAGAAGACCATCAACAACACCTGGGAGTCGAACTGAAGGAGGGGGACAGCCTGCACGTCATCTGTGACGCTCATCCCCGTCTCGCCGAACTATTGCTGCTTAACTGTCAACGCGCCCTTACCGGCGAGCGTTTCAATATCACTTTGGCGTTCGGGAGCCCCCTGGTCCATTACCAGGTGAGTTTCAGCCCGCTCTGCTGCGAAAACGGCCGTACGGAAATGGTGCTGATGATCATCCGGAACGTACAGCAGGAAGTGGAAGCCCGCGAAAACGAACGGTTTTTCCGCAGCGTGCTGGAAAACCTCCCCCTGGGCCTCCACGAACTGACGCCGGAAGGCAGCCACCGGAATATGAACGAAGCCCAGCGCCGCATCCTGGGCAGCGATCACCCGGCCGTCAACGGTCAGCCCTATAATGTCTTTGCGGACCCCATCAATGCCCGCAACGGCCTGAACGACCTGCTGGCGGAAGTGAAGCGCCTCAAAACGCCGGTCAAAAAGGAAATGTACCTGCAGTACCGCGAAGTGGTGTACGGGAACGTGACCCGCATCCAGCCCCTGTATTACGAAACCACCGGCTTCCCCGTGCTCGACGGCAAGGGGGAGGTATCCTGCCTGTTCCTCACCCTCAACGAAATCACCGACCGGAAGCTGGCCCAGCTCAGCCTCGAAAAAAGCGAGCGTATGCTGCAGGCCATCGTGGAGCATCTGCCGGTAGGATATATCCAGTTCGACAGCTTCGGGTTCATCCGCCGGGTGAACCAGACGCAGCGCCGCTTTTTCCACCACGAAGCGCCCGGCCAGGGCATGGGGGGAAGCCTCAATCACGACGCGTTTTCAAAGCTGTTTGAGCTCGACCGCCTCTTCGCCCAGGTGCTGCAGCACGGCAAAATGGTGCGGCTGGAAAAGAAAATCGACTTCCTGCCGCCCCACCCGGGCAGCCACGAAGGGGAAGTGTTCCTCGACCTCACCATGTTCCCCGTGGAAGACCCGGTAGACAAAGACCAGATCGTGGTGGCGCTGGTGAACGACATCACGGAAAAGAAACGCCAGGAGCTGGAAAACAACAAAACGCACGAGTTCCTGACGCAGACCGGTGAGATCGGCAAGATCGGGGGCTGGGAAGTGGACATGCTCACCCGCAACATGCGGTGGAGCGCGCAGACGTACAAAATCCACGAACTGCCGCCCTACGCCGCCATGACCATGGAAAAGGCGCTGTCGTTCTTCACGGAAGTATCGCGCATCAAGATCGAACAGGCCTTCAAAGCCTGTATGGAGCGCGGCAAGGCCTTCGACCTGCAGGTGACCGTGCACACCGCCCGCAACAACCTGCTGCAGGCCCGCATCATCGGTAAACCGGAATACCGCAACGGCCGCATCATCCGCATTTACGGGGTGATACAGGACATCACCGAACAATACAAGATCAAACACCAGCTCACGCGCAACACCGAGCTGATGCGGCTCTTTTTCGACACGATCGATATGGGGTACGCCGTGATGGATAAAGACGGCAAGGTGAACTTCATCAACCGCAAGGCCCAGGAAATCGTGGACCACGGCAAGGTGATCGGCCGGAACATTTTTGAAGTGTTCCCCATGCTGGTGGGCTCCACCTTCCATGCGCGCGTGCAGCAGTGCATGGAGCTGCAGGCGCCCGTATCGTTTTCCAACTACCTGCCCGCGCCGGACAAATGGTACGAATTCCTGCTGGCGCCGATGCAGGACGGGAACATCTCGATCTTCACCCGCAACATCACCGACAGTAAAAAGATGCAGCGGGAGCTGCGCAAGGCCAACGACCAGCTTTCGTCGCTGAACAAGTACCTCGTGAACCAGAACAAACAGCTCGAGGATTTCGCGCACATCACGTCCCACAACCTGCGCGCGCCTATCGCGAACCTGAAGGCGCTCATGCAGATCATGCATGAAACGGACGGGGAGGAGGAAAAAGAGCTGTACCGCAACATGTTCGGGGAAGTGATCCGCAACATCGACGAAACGCTGAACGACCTGATAGAGATCGTGCAGATACGGAAAGACCTCAACGTGGAACGGGAACGTCTGGCTTTTTCGGACCGGCTGCAGAAGGTGAAAGACATCCTGTTCGTAGACATCGAAACCAGCGGCATCCGCATCACCACGGATTTCACGGAGGCGCCGGACCTGGAGTATCCCCGCATCTACCTCGACAGCATCCTGCAGAACCTGCTGACCAACGCGATCAAGTACCGTTCGCCGGAACGCAAGGCCACCGTGCATTTCAGGAGCAAGGTGTGCGACGGAGGGGTGGTGCTGACGGCGGAAGACAACGGTATCGGCATCGACATGGAACGGTACGGGAACAAATTATTCGGGTTCAGAAAAACATTTCATAAAAACAGGGATGCGAAAGGAATAGGACTTTTTATCACCAAAAGCCAGATTGAAGCGATGGGCGGTAACATCACCGCCGAAAGCAGTCTGGGGCAAGGAACCAAATTTATCATTACCTTCAGACCCGAATAGAAACTCTATGAAGCCGTTACGCTCGATCTTTATAGTCGACGACGACCCCATTCACCAGCAGATCACCGAGATCATGCTGCAGCGACTGAACATATCCGAATCCGTGAGCCGGTTTTCCGACGCACAGGATGCGCTGGACTATATCAGCTCCAACCTGCACGACCCCATGGCACTTCCCGACCTCATCCTGCTCGATCTGAACATGCCGGTGATGGATGGCTGGGAATTCCTGGAAGCGTTTGCTGCGGTGCGCGACAAACTGCCCGGTAAAATCAGGGTGTACGTATTGACTTCCTCTATCGATGAAAAAGACCGGGAGCGGGTCAACGCTTTCTCTTTTGTGGACGGTTATCTCACCAAACCGCTGAGCAAGGACGTTATTTTACAGCTGGCGAAGTAATCACGTTTTTCAGTGCGCTGATGGCGGCGATGGGGTCTTTGGCGCCGAATACGGAACTGCCGGCCACCAGTACGTCGGCGCCCGCTTCCACGATGGCGGCCGCATTGCCGAGGGTTACGCCGCCGTCTATTTCGATGAGGGCCTTCGAGCCCGATTCATCGATCATTTTCCTCACCTGCCTTATTTTCGTGTATGTATGTTCGATATAGTGCTGGCCGCCGAAGCCGGGGTTCACGCTCATGAGCAGCACCACGTCCACGTCGCCGATGATATCTTCGAGAAGGTGAATGGGCGTATGCGGGTTCACGGCCACGCCCGCCTTCATGCCCAGCCCCTTTATCTGCTGGATGTTGCGGTGCAGGTGGCGGCAGGCCTCTATATGCACGGACAGGATCTGAGCGCCCGCTTTAGCGAAATCCGCCGCATACTTTTCAGGTTCTTCGATCATCAGGTGCACATCACAGACCTTTTTGCAGACTTTGGACAGCTGCGCGATCACCGGCAGGCCGAAACTGATGTTGGGCACAAAGCGGCCGTCCATCACGTCGAGGTGCAGCCAGGCGGCCTCGCTGTGATTGATCATGTCTACTTCCTTTCCCAGTTCGAGAAAATTGGCGGCAAGCAGGGAGGGTGCGATAACAGGTGTTTTCTTTTCCAAGGGCTGATGATTTATGCTATGCAAACTTACTGAATATTGTTGGCCACCGCGGAATCGAGCAAGGCTTTTGCGGCCGGGAAGTTTTTCCGGAACGAGAGCGCTTTGGTGAGGTCGTCGAGACCGGCGGGGCGGTTGCCGGCCGCCAGCAGGGTTCTGCCGCGATGATAAAATGCGTCGGCGTCCGTCGGATCCGCTTTGGCCGCCTGGTTAAAATAATGCAGCGCGGCTTCCGCGCGGCCTTTCGCTTCTTCCTGCAACCCCAGCGCAATATAAGCGGGGCTGTACGCAGGGTTGCGGAGGATGGCCTGCTGGTAGGCGGCAGCCGCTTTCGCCGGATTGTGGAGCTGTTCGAAACATTTCCCCGTTCCGTACAGCGCTTCCGCCGATGCGGAATCGATCGTGCCGGCAAGCTGGTAGTATGGCAAGGCGTCTTTGGCGGCGCCTTTCGCCAGCTGCAGGTCGGCGTTCATCATCACGGCCTCGTATTCGCTGGCTTTGCCTTTGAGCGTGATGACGGCGGAGAGGTGGCGGATGGATGCGGCGGTATCTTTCTGTTGCAGGGCGATGAAGGCGCGCACGTAATGCGCCTGGAAACCCTGGGCGCTGTCCTGCTCCAGCAGGGCCGCCACACTGTCGGCCGCGGCATATTCGCCGTGCTCGGCCAGCGCATTGGCAAGGTAGAGGCGCAGTTCCGGATCGCCGGGTTTTACCTGCAGATCGGCTTTGATATTGTTGATGGCGGTGGCGAGGGAGTCGGTATCGGGGATGGTGTTTTTTTGCTCCTGCACAGCGGGCTGGCAGGACGCAAAAAACACCAGTAATATCCATAAAGCGGGTAAGTATTTCATTACCCGCAAACATATAAAAGAAACTTCAATCCGCCTGCATGAGCCAGGCCTTCATTTTATTGTAATCGGCATCCATCCGCACCGATTTTTTTTCCAGGCTGAACAGTTGCTGCACGCGGGCGGGCACCTCCACTTTCTCTTTCAGGCTGTCGGGCATCACGTTCGTGAATTTCACGGGGTGTGCCGTTTCGAGGAAGATGCCGGTATGGCCGGGATGCTGCTGCATGTATTTTTTAAGCCCGAGGTAGCCCACGGCGCCGTGCGGTTCCAGCAGGTACTGGCGCTCGGCGAACACTTTTTCCATGACGGCCACGGTTTCGGCATCGGTGAAGCTGTAGGCGGTAAGGCTGGCTTTCAGCGCGCGCTCGTTTTGCGCGAACAGCTGGAGGATGCGCACGAAATTGCTGGGGTCCGCCACATCCATGGCGTTAGACAGGGTGGGGATGGCGGCCAGCGGCTCGTATTCGCCGTTCCGGAAGAAGCGCGGCACGGTGTCGTTGACGTTGGTGGAAGCGATGAAGTGCGCTACGGGCAGGCCCATGGCAGCGGCCATCATGCCGGCGCAGATATTGCCGAAGTTGCCGCTGGGCACGGATATCACGGCTTCTTTTTTCCACTGTTTTACCTTGCGGTACGCCATAAAATAATAAAACATCTGCGGCAGCCAGCGGGCCACGTTGATGGAATTGGCGGAAGTGAGGGGGCGGTGGGCCTGCAACTCATCGTCGAGGAAAGCGGTTTTGACCATCCGCTGGCAATCGTCGAAGCTGCCGTTTATTTCCAGCGCACGGATGTTGCGGCCCAGGGTGGTGAGCTGTTTTTCCTGCAGCTCGCTCACTTTGCCGGAAGGGTAGAGGATCACCACTTCCACGCCCGGCACGTCGTAAAAGCCCGCCGCCACGGCGCCGCCGGTATCGCCGGAAGTGGCTACCAGCACGGTGACGGGTTGTTCGTCGCCACGGCGGAAATAACCCAGGCAGCCGGCCATAAAACGGGCGCCCACATCCTTGAACGCGAGGGTAGGCCCGTGGAATAACTCCAGTGCATACACGTTTTCCTCCACTTCGCGCAGCGGGAAGGGAAACGACAGGGTGTCGCGGATGATCTGTTTGAGGTGGTGCTCCGGGATGTCGTCGCCCACGAAAGGCTGTATGACTTTACAGGCAATGTACAGCGGGTCGTATTCTTCCAGCCGCTCTATAAAATTCGCCTTGCCCAGTTTGGGTATCTCCACGGGGAAGTACAGGCCTTTATCGGGCGCGAGGCCGCGGATGACGGCTTCCCGGAACGAAACCTGGTGCTGGTGGTTCTGTAAGCTGTAGTACTGCATGTTACATTTCTTTTACACCGGAAGTGCTTATCCGGGACACATAAATTTTATAATCCACACCCAGCGGGGCGTAAATCTGTTCCATCATGGCCGCCACGTTGCGGGCGTTTTCTTCGCCTTTACTGAGCATGAACACGGAAGGCCCGCTGCCGGAGATGCCGCCGCCGAGCGCGCCCGCTTCCCTGCACCGCAGTTTCAGGTCGTAAAAAGCGGGTATCAGGATGGCGCGGATAGGCTCCACGATCACGTCTTCGAGGGAACGGCTGATGAGCTGGTAGTCTTCGCGGTAGAGGCCGGCCACGA
This sequence comes from Chitinophaga lutea, assembly GCF_003813775.1. Classification (NCBI taxonomy): domain Bacteria; kingdom Pseudomonadati; phylum Bacteroidota; class Chitinophagia; order Chitinophagales; family Chitinophagaceae; genus Chitinophaga; species Chitinophaga lutea. Next base: position 653,981 of record NZ_RPDH01000003.1, read on the forward strand.
GTGCGCCTACGTTGCCCCACTGGCGGATGGCGTCTTTCAGCAGCACCTGCTGTTTGAGGATGCCGCGGGCGTCGGAAGTTTTTACCTCGATCTGCGGATGGATAACGGTTACCCACAGATCGGCCGGCGTATGCAGGCGGATCACGTCCAGCGGCTGGTAGCTGCGCACGAGGGTGAAGCCGCCCATGATGGCGGGGGCCACATTGTCCGCATGCGGTGTGCCGCAGGCGAGGCGTTCGCCTTCCATGGCAAAGGGCACCAGTTCTTCGGGGGAAAAGTGGTTGCCGAGCAATATGTTGGCGCCGGCTACCGCGCCGGCCGCGCTGGCTGCGCTGGAACCGATGCCGCTGCCGGGCTGGATGCGCTTGCGTATCACCACTTCGATGCCCGTTTCCGGCTGCCCGTATTCCTGCAGCATGGCCAGCAGGGCTACGCCGGCCACGTTCTGCGCGGCTTCCAGCGGAAGGTCGGCGCCTTCGATGGCGGTGATGCGCACGCCGGGCGTATCGCCGAGGCGGAGCTCCATTTCGTCGCCCACCCCGTCGAGGGCCAGGCCTATGATGTCAAAACCGCAGGCTACATTGGCCACAGTGGCGGGCGCAAATACCTTCACGGATTTTTTGTGTTGTTGGCTCATATGGTTTTTATCGAACGGTTCTGATAATGTCTGCAAATATGCCGGAGGCGGTAACGTCCGCGCCGGCGCCGGCGCCTTTCACGATCAAAGGCTGCGCGGAATAACGGCTGGTGGTAAACAGCACGATGTTGTCTTTTCCTTCCAGCTGGTAAAACGGGTGCTGGGGGCCTACCGACTGCAGGCCTACAGATGCCTCGCCGTTATGGTACCGCGCCACGAATTTGAGGCGCTCGCCCTTTTCGGCGGCCGCTTTCAGCAGGTTGTTGAAATGGTCCGCATGCACGCTGAGCTGCTCGTAGAAAGCCGGAACGTCTTTCACGTCGAGGCTGCCGGCGGGCAGGAAAGAATGATTGGTGATATCGTCCATCTCCAGCACGGCGCCGCTTTCACGGGCGAGGATGAGGATCTTGCGCATCACGTCTTTCCCGCTCAGGTCGATGCGCGGGTCCGGCTCGGTATACCCTTCGTCCTGCGCCGCTTTCACCACTTCGCGGAAGCTGGCGCCGTTCACGAAATGGTTGAACACGAAGTTGAGGCTGCCGCTCAGCACGGCTTCGATGGTCTGCACCTTGTCGCCGCTGCGGATGAGGTCGTTTAGTGTGTTGATCACCGGCAGGCCTGCGCCTACGTTGGTTTCAAAGAGGAACGACGCGTTGAACTTGCGGGCGAGGTCTTTCAGTTTTTTATAATTGTTATACTCGGACGAGCAGGCGATCTTGTTACAGGTCACCACCGAAATGCCATGCTGCAGGAAAGTACTGTAAACGCCTGCAACGGTTTCGCTGGCGGTATTGTCCACGAACACGCTGTTGCGCAGGTTCATGCTTTGCACGCGCTGCATGAACTGTTCCAGGTCCATCTCATGTCCGGCTTCCAGTTCTTCTTTCCAGTTATCGAGCTGGATGCCGCTTTCGGAAAACCGCATTTTGCGGCTGTTGGCCAGGGCGATGATGCGCACCTGAAGGCCGAGTTCCTTGAGCAGGTAAGCCTGCTGCAATTGCAGCTGTTCCAGGAGCTTGCCGCCCACGTTGCCGGTGCCGGCCACGAACACGTTGATCTGGCGGGTTTCGGTTTCGAAGAACACCTCGTGTATCACGTTGAGCGCTTTGCGCACGTCGTTTTTGCTGATCACGGCGGAGATGTTCTTTTCGGTGCTGCCCTGTGCGATGGCGCGCACGTTGATGGCGTTGCGGCCCAGTGCGCCGAACAGCTTGCCGCTCATGCCGTGGTGGTTCTTCATGTTATCGCCCACTACCGCTACGATAGCAAGGTCTTTTTCCACGATGAGGGGCTCGATGCGCTTGTCGTGTATTTCCTGCACGAACTCGCTGTCGATGCCCACCTTGGCTTTCAGCATATCGTCTTCATGCACGCCTACGGTAATGGAATGCTCGGACGAGCTTTGGGTGATGAGGATGACGTTTACTTTTTCGCGGAGCAGGGCGTCGAAGAGGCGTTTGGAAAAGCCGGGAATACCCACCATGCCGCTGCCTTCGAGGGTGAGCAGCGCTATTTTCTGGATGCCGGAAATGCCGGTCACCGGGAAGGTTTTTTCGCCGTTGTCCTGTATCAGCGTGCCGTAATCGTCCGCCGCGAAAGTGTTTTTGATCCAGATGGGAATGCGGCGGTTCATCACCGGTTGAATGGTGGGCGGATAGATCACTTTGGCGCCGAAGTGCGACAGTTCCATGGCCTCTTCATAAGAAATGCGGGGGATGGGAATGGCCTGCGGCACGAGGCGCGGGTCGGCGGTCATCATACCGCTCACGTCGGTCCATATTTCAAGTACGCTGGCGTCCATGGCTGCGGCCACGATGGCGGCGGTATAATCGGAGCCGCCGCGGCCGAGGGTGGTGGTTTCCTTGCCGGCGGATGCGGCGATGAATCCCGGCAATACCACTACGGCGGCGTTCTGATGCTGGAAGTAACTGGTAACCTGGTGGTCGGTGGTATCGAAGTCTACGAGGGCGTGCCCGAACTGCGCGTCGGTGGCGATCAGCTCGCGGCTGTCTTTCCATGCGGCGGAAATACCCAGCTGTTTGAGTTTCTCCGCGATCATCCAGGACGATAACAGTTCACCGAAGCTCATGATCTTGTCGAGGGAGCGCGCGCTCAGCTCGCCTACCTGAAAAATGCCGTCGCACAGGCTTTCCAGCTGGTTGAGCTGTTTTTTCACCTGGCTCAGCAGGCTGCTTTGCATGGTGATAGGGAAGAGGCCGCGGATGGTATCGAGGTGGCGGTCTTCGATCTCCTGCAATAAACTTTTGTATTGTTCCTGCTGGAGGCCGGCCAGCTGGCCGCATTGTATCAGTTTGTCGGTGGTGCCGCTCATGGCGGATACCACCAGCGCGAGGGTTCCTTTGCGTTTATAGTTGGCGACGATCTGGCAAACCTGTTCTATGGCCTGGGTACTGCCTACGGAAGTACCGCCGAATTTTAAAACTTGCATGAATGGAAATATTGAATCAGAAGATGAGGCAACCTTGCCTGAAGAGTACCAGTTACCTGGCCGGTGGACGATATGAGAAAATTAACCCCGCGATGGGGTTGTAATCGTGGTGGTCGTAATAGTGCGGGCAGCTCCGGTGGAGATGGAAGCATTACGGATAATATGTGAATTGTGTATACGCACTATCGTTTTTATGACTTTTGCATTACAAAGGTGCAAAATTTAAAACGAAAATACAAACGGTATTGTAAAAAATTAGAAAATTTCTAAACGGAGGGGTGTCTTATCCTCCTGCCATCCTCCTGTGATCCTCCTGTGTTTGTCCTGTCATTGTCCTGTGATTCTCCTGTGCTGTTCACGACCCTGGCGGATTTGAAGGTGTTTGACAGGAGGATCACAGGAGGATGGGTGAAGGATCGGAGGAGGATGGCGGGTTTCGGGGGATGGCCGAAAAAGGTCAAATGCCAGGCGAGAGGTGTTTTGGGCCCCAAAAGCATCATTCAGCGGACGGGATGCAGGCATCGGGACTCGTTCTATTCCTCTCCGATATCGAGGACGTCTTCATCCTGCGTGAATATCCTGTAAACGAGAAAACTCACGAATAGTACGGCATTTACATAGATAAACGCTCTCACTACCGTTGTGATGGTGAAATTTACCCATATATTGCCCGTCAATATGAGCACGGGCTGCAGCAGCAGCTTGTATATAACCAGGTAGGCCGAGCCAATGAGCAGATGGCAGGCGTACCCGGCGACGAGCAGCGTGAAGAATGCAGGACGGTATATTATTGAAACCGGCAGGCGGCTGGTTCTGAAATACAGCATTCCGGCAAAAAAACATAATAACAACGAATAGGTAACGTCCGCAATATTGCTTAACCAGGGTTTGAACGCGCTTGCGCTGATATTCCTGAAAACACCGGCGCTCTCTTCTTCGCCAGGTCTGAACCGGTTAAAGCTTATTTCTTGGTTGAAGTAGTAAATAACGGTGACAGTGAGGACCGCTACCAGGTACAGATTCCAGGTTGCTCCCGGGATGGATTTCGATATGGATTCAAAAGAAGTGAACGGCCTGCCATTCTTCAACTGAGGGCGGATGCAGCCAGCCAGTATGCCCGCACTCATAAACAGGATGCCGAAACCCAGGTTGACCGCATGTTCTATCGAGCCCATCAGGGTGTAGCCTTCTCCGGGGATATTCAGCCATTCGGGCTCAAATACAACGGCAAGGCCAAAAAAGATAATAAATGAAAAAACGGCGCCCAGCACCAGGAAAACACGGCTGAAAACGAGACTGGCGCCGCTCCATTCTTTATAGTAGCGGTTGCATAACTCCAGGGTTCCGGAAAAGGCATGGTAGAGGCGTTTCCACATAATACAGGTATTGGGTTGCAGTCAAATTACAAAAAATTGTATCGCTGTTTCAAAAAATACCCTAATTTTAACGCAGGTTTTCATCATGCATTCCTCGCTGACATATAAAAACCAGAGCAATTATTGCTTCCTCATGGCCACCCTGGCCATGGATTCGACGTTGTAACCCGTCCGTCCTCCCTTTTATAACAATCTTGTTACCTTTTTCCTGCATCCATTCGGGCAGTTATTTGTTGTATTCAAAACGTTATTATGCCTCACTACCATACACTCGGGCAGATTCCGCACAAGCGGCATACGCAGTTCCGTAAGCCCGATGGCCAACTGTATTCCGAACAGCTTTTTTCGACGGAGGGTTTTTCTTCGCACTATTCCTTATTGTATCACTGCCACCCGCCCACTGAAATCGTGAAAGTAGGGGAGCCGTATGCCGTGATGCCGGAAGTGGCGGAAGAAAAGATGCTGAAACACCGCAGCTTCCAGGGCTTTTCTATCCAGCCGGAGGCGGATTATCTGAAAAGCCGCAAACCGGTGCTGGTGAACAGCGACTGCCATATTTCACTGGCGGCGCCGCAGCAAAGCACAAAAGACTATTTCTATAAAAACGCGGATGCGGACGAACTGCTGTTCGTGCACGAAGGCAGCGGCATCCTGCATACACAATACGGCCGCCTGGAATTCGGGTATGGCGATTATCTCCTGATCCCGCGCGGCACCATCTACCAGCTGGAGTTTTCGAATACGCAGAACCGGCTGTTCATCGTGGAATCGTTCAGTCCTATCCGTTTCCCGAAACGGTACCTGAGCCCCTACGGGCAGCTGCTGGAGAATTCGCCGTTCTGCGAGCGCGACATCCGGCAGCCGAAAGACCTTGAAACGATCGACCGGGCGGGCGACTTCATCATCCTCATCAAAAAGAAGGGCATCATGTATCCCATCCATTACGGCCATCACCCCTTCGATGTGGTGGGCTGGGACGGCTGCGAGTATCCCTTCGCGTTATCCATCCACGATTTCGAGCCCATCACCGGGCGCGTGCACCAGCCGCCGCCGGTGCACCAGACATTCGAAGGCCACAACTTCGTGGTATGTTCTTTTTGCCCGCGCCTGTTCGATTACCACCCGCTGGCCGTACCCGCCCCGTACAACCACAGCAACATCGACAGCGATGAGGTGCTGTATTATGTGGACGGCGATTTTATGAGCCGTAAACACGTGACCCGCGGCATGATCACGCTGCACCCGGCCGGCATCCCGCACGGGCCGCATCCCGGCGCGGTGGAGAAAAGCCTCGGCGCCAAAGAAACGAAAGAGCTCGCGGTGATGGTGGATACCTTCCATCCCCTGCAGATCACACGGCAGGCGCTGGACATCGAAGACAAACAATACGTGATGAGCTGGGCGGAATAAATCTTATACCAATATAACAAGCATGGAATACAGACAATTAGGAGAAAGCAACCTGCAGGTATCGGCCATCACATTCGGCGCCTGGGCTATCGGCGGATGGATGTGGGGCGGCGCGGAGCGAAAAGACGCTACCGAAGCCATCCGCGCATCGATCGATCAGGGTGTAACCTCGATCGACACGGCACCCATTTACGGCCAGGGCACCAGCGAGGAAATCGTGGGGGAAGCCTTGCAGGGCATCGCCCGGGACAAAGTACAGATCCTCACCAAATTCGGCCTTACCTGGGAAGGCACCAAAGGCCAGTTTTATTTCAAAAGCAAAAACAATAGCAACCAGGACATCGATATCTATAAATATTCCGGTAAAGAAAGCGTGATACGCGAGTGCGAAGACAGCCTCCGCCGCCTGCGCACGGACTATATCGACCTGTATCAGATCCACTGGGCCGACGAAACCACCCCCATCGAAGAAACCTTCGAAGCGGTGCTGCGGTTGCAGGAACAGGGCAAGATACGCGCCGCCGGCGTTTGCAATTACAACGTTGAGCAGATGAAGCGGGCGGACAGTGTGGTGAAACTCGCCTCCAACCAGGTGCCGTTCAGCATGGTGGAAAGGACCATCGAAAAGGAAGTGGTGCCGTATTGCATCGACAACAAAAAAGGCATCCTCGCCTACAGCCCGCTGCAGCGCGGCATCCTCACCGGCAAGATCAAACCGGGCCATGCCTTCGGCGAAGGCGATCACCGCCCAGGCACAAAGTTCTACCAGCCCGATAACATCGCCCGCATCAATGCCTTCCTGGCACTGATCAAACCGCTGGCGGAAAAGAAAAACGCCACCCTGGCGCAGCTCGTTATCCGCTGGACCATCGAACGCCCCGGCATCACCGTGGCCCTGGTAGGCGCGCGCAACGCGGAACAGGCCGTGCAGAACGCCAAAGCCATCGACGTACAACTGGCGCCGGAAGAAATCGATTTTATCAATAAACATTTATACGCTTTGCAGTTAGTGTAAGGCGATGAAGGATACAACAACATCAACACCAAACAATCGTTCAAAAACCATCATTACCAAAACAATCTTACCATTATGAACAGTGCAGTCGTAATACCCAGGCCTGCGCAAAACCAGCAGGATTTTCTGCCGCTGAACGGCACCGACTACGTGGAGTTTTACGTAGGGAACGCCAAGCAGGCGGCGCATTTTTACAAAACGGCATTCGGTTTTCAGTCGCTCGCCTACGCCGGCCCTGAAACCGGTGTGAAAGACCGCGCCTCTTACGTACTGGTGCAGAACAAACTCCGTTTTGTGCTCACCACGCCGCTGCGCCCCGGCAACGATATTGCCCGGCACATCGATGCGCACGGCGACGGGGTGAAGGTACTGGCCATCTGGGTGGACGATGCCCGCCTGGCTTTCGAGGAAACGGTGAAAAGGGGCGCCAAACCCTACATGGAACCGGTTGTCGAAAAAGACGAGCACGGCGAGGTGGTGCGCAGCGGCATCCACACCTATGGGGATACCGTGCACATCTTCGTGGAAAGGAAAAACTACAAAGGACTGTTCCTGCCCGGCTACCGCGAGTGGAAGAGCAGCTACAATCCCGAAGAAACGGGCCTGCAGTACGTAGATCATTGCGTGGGCAACGTGGGCTGGAATGAAATGAACACCTGGGTGGACTTCTACGCCAGAACGATGGGCTTCCACAACCTGGTGTCGTTCGACGACAAGGATATTTCCACCGAATATTCCGCGCTGATGAGCAAGGTGATGAGCAACGGCAACGGGCGCATCAAATTTCCCATCAACGAACCGGCCGAAGGCAAGAAAAAATCACAGATCGAGGAATACCTCGAGTATTACGGTGCGCCCGGCGTACAGCACGTGGCCATCGCCACCAACGACATCGTGCACACCGTGAGCGAATTGCAGAAGAGGGGCATCGAGTTCCTGACCGTCCCCGATTCTTATTATCAAACCCTGCTCGAGCGCGTCGGCAAGATCGACGAAGACATCCAGCCCCTGCAAAAACTGGGCATCCTGGTAGACCGCGACGACGAGGGGTACCTGCTGCAGATCTTCACCAAACCGCTGCAGGACAGGCCCACCGTGTTTTTCGAGATCATCCAGCGCAAAGGCGCAAAATCTTTCGGTAAAGGCAACTTCAAGGCGCTGTTCGAATCCATTGAAAGGGAACAGGCGCTGCGGGGAAATTTATAATCTCAGACGACTGAACGTTACAACAACTACACGAATCGATCAATACGCCCGGATTTTTCCGGGTGTTTTTTTGCCCGGACTTTTGTATCTTACTGTTATCCCGTGCTTTTGCAGACAGTGAACATTTTCAGGTTTAAACCCTTTATTACCCAAATCAAAACCCGTAGTTATGAAAAGAATGTTGTCCCTTGCAGCCATGGCTGTGGCCCTGCTGTGTTTTTCCTCGTTTGCCCCTTTGCTCCGTGCCTGTTCCTTTAACGCCGTGCCCAACTGGGAACTGATCAGCGGCAGTATCGCTTCCAACGGCGCCACGACCACGTACAGCAACCTGGTGGTGAAGAATACGAATCATTCCGGCCCCTGGTCTTACACCCGCATCGCCACTATTTCCGGCGGCTGCCTGCCCACGGCGGGCGAATACAATTTTTTCAGCGAATCCGGCCGAAGCTGGGTGGCCACGGTAACGCCCGACGGTGATGTGCTGCTGACCCTGCTCAGCGGGCCGTCGCCTTCGCTGAATACGACGATCTCCATCCCGGCCGATTCGTATCCGAACTGACCGGCTGGCGTTTTGTAAAAAGCCGGGATGCATTGGCGGGGAAGGAGCCGGTCGCAACAGTTTTTGCTGATGATGCAGGCGCAGATTATTCTTTGCCCCGCAATGCCTTGCATAAAAAAAAGGACCGGTGCGATCCGGTCCTTTTTTACGTTTATAGAGATCTTATTTTTTCTGGAACACCCGCACATAATCCACGAGCATCTGTGACGGCAGGTGGCTGTCGGGGATTTCTTCGCCGCTCTGCCCGAGGGCTACATTGAGCAGGAGGTAGAAGTTTTCGTGGAAGGGGTTGTTCCCTTGTTTTTGATTCGTGGTTTGGGTGAGGTCGATGGTATTGAGCTCGAGGCCGTCTACCGAAATCACCATTTGCTGTTCGTTCCATTCCAGCACCCATTCGTGAAAAGCCGCCGCCCAGGTTTCGCCGCCCCATTTATCCACGGGCCATTGCTGCATATCCCAGGCCGGTTCTTTACTGCCTTCCCAGCAGGCGTTGGCCAGCAGGTGGCCGCGGTAAAACTCCATGATGTCTACCTCGCCGCAAGCCGGCCAGTGCATGGGGCCGCGGTTGCTGCCCAGCATCCAGAAGGCGGGCCACATGCCTTTGCGCACATCTATTTTGGCGCGCATCACTACTTTGCCGTAGCGGAAGTCGTATTTCCCCTTTGTGATGAGGCAGGAGGAGGTATATTCCGCATACTCGCGGTTGCGCCGCCAGTCTGTGCTGCCGGCCTCGTAGCCGGGGTTTTTATGTTTCTCCCTGCGGGCTTCAATGATCAGTAAGCCGTTTTTGCAGGAGGCATTCTCCGGCTGGTACCACTGCGGTTCCCGGTTGCGGACAAAGCCGTGCTCATAGTCCCATTTGGCGGGATCGGGCCTGCCGTCCGTATTGAATTCATCGGCCCATACCAGTTGATAGGCGGTGCTGTTGGTAGCGGGAGGGAGGCCGGGGGAAGGGGTGGCCTGACTGAAAACCATCCCGGCTGCGGCGATGGTGAAACAAAGTCTGATCATGCGATACAAAATAGTAAAAAATCGATAGCGGAAAGGTGGGAGGAGAGGGCTCACACGTTGGTGTCAAATGATCGGCCTGTGGCGGTCCCGGCGCTGGAATAGGCCCTTACGGCCGTTTAAAAATCAAATTTTTACCCTGTTTTGGGCCGCTTTACCCACTAAAATCGTTAAATTTGACGTTAATATTTATGGATTTAAGAGAATTATTCGGGTATTTATTCATTTTGGCAGGACTTTTTCAGTTATTGACCGCCTACCTGGTGTTCGCAGGCCAGCAGCATTATATTTTGCGTATTGCAAACAGGAAGGTCGGGTCGATATTATATGTTGTTTTTGCATTTGTATTATTCTACCTGGCATATTATTTCCTGGTATAATTTTTAGGAAAGTATCAGTATATGAAGCGTATTATTATTGGCATTTTATCCCTCATGGCCGCTATGAATGTTCAGGCTCAACAGTCGTTCCTCGATAACCAGAAAATGTTCCCGAGGGTAGGCGTAGCGTTCCGTGAGAAAGAAGAAAACATTAAACAGGAGTTTGCGAAAAAAGGCATCGCTTATCCGGCAAAACAGATATACATCCGTTCCTTCAAGCTCGACAGCGAGCTGGAGATCTGGGTGCGTAACAACGTGACCGATACTTTCAAACTGCTGAAGACCTACCGCGTTTGTTCGCTATCCGGCCGGATGGGGCCGAAAAGGAAAGAAGGCGACCGCCAGGTGCCGGAAGGGTTCTATTATATCAACGATTTTAACCCCAACAGCAGCTTCCACCTTTCACTTGGTATCAACTATCCGAACTATTCCGATAAAATCCTCAGCGACCAGAAAAAGCCCGGCGGCGATATTTATATCCACGGCAGCTGCCTGACCATCGGGTGTATCCCGCTGACCGACGATTTTATCGAAGAAGTATACCTGCTGGCCGTGCATGCCAAAAACAACGGACAGGATTTTATTCCCGTGCATGTGTTCCCGGTGCGCTTCGGCAATTCCCGCTCGATGGATTACCTCGGCAGCGTATCGCTGGCCGATAACGAATCGCAGAAATTCTGGCTGAACCTGAAAGCCGCGTACGACTACTTCGAAAAACACCGCAAACTGCCGGTGGTGATGGTGAACGGCCAGGGCAAATACGTGTACACCTCGCCGCAGCAAAACGCGCCGCACCTGGCGCAGGGTAAAACCGCCTCCGGCAACTAAGCTTAAAAAATATTATCCAAACAGAAAGAGACGCAAATATTGGCGTCTCTTTCTGTTTTAGGCCTGCTTCGTGTTAATTTTACACATTAATGTTCTCCGGGGGGCAAATTATTTTGGATTCTCGATTTTTTTTCGAAACTTACCGGGAAGGTCAAATCAACTTACCAAATTATGAACAGAAGAGACGCTATCAGGAATGTGGCTATCCTTATGGGAACAGCGCTTTCCGCTTCCACGTTAGCGGCACTGGAGGGTTGTAGCTCCGGGCCCAAGAACTATACGCTGCAAACGCCTGAAACCAAGGCTTTGCTGGCTGAGATCGCCGAAACAATCATTCCGGAAACGTCTACGCCCGGCGCCAAAGCGGCCAAGGTGGATGAGTTTATACTGGTAATGGTGGGCGACTGCTACGATGAAAAAGCCCAGAAAGTTTTCACCGACGGCCTCGACAAAATCAACGACGAGAGCAAAAAACGCTTCTCCAAAGGGTTTGTCGACATTACGCCGGAGCAGCGCACCGAATTGCTGACCGCCATCGATAAGGAGCGGGTGGACTACAACAAACGCAAAGACAAAAAGGAAGGTGACCCTGTGCATTATTTCCAGTACCTGAAGGAGCTCACGCTGCTGGGCTACTTTACGTCCGAGCCCGGCGCCACCAAAGCGCTGCGCTACGTGAAAGTACCCGGAAAGTACGAAGGTTGTGTGCCTTATAAAAAAGGCGACAAGGCATGGGCTTAATTTTTCCAACTTCTTAAACGTAACAGTAATGAACCTGAATATAAAAGCGCAGGACCAGAACACGTATGATGCCATCGTGATCGGTTCCGGTGTCAGCGGCGGCTGGGCTGCCAAAGAGCTGACCGAAAAAGGCCTCAAAGTGTTGATGCTCGACCGTGGTAAAGACCTCAAACACGGCCAGTACGAAACCGCCAACAAAGATCCCTGGGAATTCGCCCACCGCGGCCGGATCACCGAAGAACAGAAAAAAACGCACGAAAAGCTGCAGCGCGATTACCCGTACAGCGAGCACAACGAAAAATACTGGATCAAAGACAGTGATAGCCCTTACAAGGAAGATAAACGCTTCGACTGGTACCGTCCCGATATCGTAGGCGGCAAGTCGATCATGTGGGGCCGCCAGAGTTACCGCCTCAGCGACCTCGACTTCGAAGCCAACGCCAAGGACGGTATTGCCGTAGACTGGCCTATCCGCTACAGCGACATCGCGCCCTGGTACGATTACGTGGAGCGCTTCGCCGGCATCAGCGGCCAGAAAGAAGGGCTGCCGCATCTTCCGGACGGGCAGTTCATGCCTGCCATGGAAATGAACTGCGTGGAAAAAGATGTAAAGGCGAGGATCGAAGCGGCATTCAAAGGCCGTATCATGACCATCGGCCGTGTGGCCAACATCACGCAACCGCTGCCCGGCCGTACCAACTGCCAGTACCGCAACCTGTGCAGCAGGGGCTGTCCCTTCGGCGCTTATTTCAGCACGCAGTCGTCGACCCTGCCCGCCGCCATGGCAACCGGCAACCTGACGCTGCGTCCCGATTCCATCGTGAACTCCGTGATCTACGACGAGAAGCTGGGCAAAGCCACCGGCGTTCGTGTGATCGACAAGGTGAGCAAACAAATGGTGGAATACCATGCGAAGATCATCTTCATCAACGGCTCCACCCTGGGTTCTACTTTCGTGATGCTCAACTCCACTTCCAGCCGCTTCCCCAACGGGCTCGGCAACGACAGCGGGGTGCTGGGCAAATACCTGATGGACCACCACTTCCGCAACGGCGCGTCCGGCATCGCGGAAGGGTACGATGATAAATACTTCTACGGCCGACGTGCGAACGGCATCTACATTCCCCGTTTCCGCAACATCGGCAACGACAAACGCGATTACCTGCGCGGCTTCGGCTACCAGGGCGGCGCGAGCCGTTCCGGATGGAGCAGGGGCGTGGCTGAACTGGGTGTGGGCAAAGACTTCAAGGAAATGCTTACCGAGCCCGGCCAGTGGAGCATGGGCATCGGCGGTTTCGGGGAGTGCCTGCCTTACGAAGACAACTACGTGGCGCTCGATACATCCGTGAAAGACGCATGGGGCCAGCCGGTGCTGCGCTTCCACGCCGAGTTCAAGGAGAACGAAATGAAGATGCGGAAAGACATGATGAACGATGCTGCCGAAATGCTGGAAGCTGCCGGTATCAAGGATGTGAAAACATACGACAGGGGCTCATATCCCGGTATGGCCATCCACGAAATGGGCACCGCGCGGATGGGCCGAGACCCGAAAACGTCCGTGCTCAACGGCTGGAACCAGATGCACGCCGTGAAGAACGTGTTCGTAACCGACGGCGCCGCCATGACCTCCGCTTCCTGCGTGAACCCTTCCCTCACTTACATGGCCCTCACAGCCCGCGCTGCGGACTACGCCGTGAAAGAACTGAAGAAAGGCAATATCTGATCATAACGGCTTGATAATACCATTTACGAAAGAGCCGCGCTGTTTGCTGCGGCTCTTTTCTTTTAACCCGCGCTTAGCCGCCCATAAAATTGAAAACAGATGAACCTGAACATCAAAGCAGACCAACAGAACACCTATGACGCCATTGTCGTGGGCTCCGGCATCAGCGGCGGCTGGGCCGCGAAGGAACTGTGCGAAAAGGGGCTCAAAACCATCGTGCTGGAAAGAGGCAGGAACGTGGAGCACGTGAAAGACTATACGACCGCCAATCTTGCTCCCTGGGAAGTGGAGCATCGTGGCTGGCAGACCAATGAGATGAAAGAAAAACATCCCATCCAGAGCCGCTGCTACGCTTTCGACGAAACCACCCAGCACTTCTGGGTGAACGACAAGGAAAATCCGTACAACGAAATAAAACCCTTCAACTGGCTGCGCGGCAACCACGTTGGCGGCCGCTCGCTCATGTGGGGCCGGCAGGTGTACCGCTGGAGCGACATCGATTTTGAAGCGAACGCCAAAGACGGGCACGGCGTAGACTGGCCCATCCGTTACAAAGACATTGCGCCCTGGTACAGCTACGTGGAAAAATTCGCCGGCGTGAGCGGGCAGGCGGAAGGTTTGCCCCAACTGCCTGACGGCGAGTTCCTGCCGCCGATGGAAATGAACGCACTCGAAAAACACGTGGCGGCGCGCATCAAAGAAAAATACAAGGACCGTATCATGACGATTGGCCGTGCCGCGCATCTCACCAAGGGGCTGCACGACCGCGGTCCCTGCCAGTACCGCGACCTTTGCGCCCGCGGATGCCCGTTCACCGGGTATTTCAGCAGCAACGGCGTAACGCTGCCGGCGGCCGCGAAAACGGGCAATCTCACCCTCCGCCCGTATTCCATCGTACTCGAAGTGATCTACGACGAAAGCACGCAAAAAGCCAAAGGCGTACGCATCATGGATGCGGAAACCAAACAGGTGATGGAATACTACGCCAGGATCATTTTCATCAATGCATCCACATTAGGCACTACCGCCATACTGCTCAACTCCGTCAGCAATCGCTTCCCGACGGGGCTGGGGAACGACAGCGACCAGGTGGGCCGCAACCTGATGGACCACCACTTCGGCGTAGGCGCGGGGGGCTCGTTCGACGGGCTGCAGGACCAATACGTGTACGGCAGAAGGGCCAACGGTATTTACATCCCGCGTTTCCGCAACATCAGCGACAGCACGCGCCGCAAAGATTACGTGCGCGGTTTCGGTTACCAGGGCGGCGCAAGCCGTGGCCGTGCGGGCCAGATGGACGGCATCGGCGCCGCGTTTAAAGACGGTCAGCTGGAGCCCGGTAACTGGGGGATGTGGATTGGCGCCTGGGGCGAGCACCTGCCCTACGAAGACAACACCGTGCGCCTCAATAAAGAGAAAAAAGACGTGTATGGCCTGCCTACGCTCGATATTGATTGCAATTTCCGTGAGAATGAAATGGCGATGCGTAAAGACATGCTTGAAAGCGCGAAGGAAATGCTCGAAGCCGCAGGCCTGCAAAACGTGGGCGGCAGCGACGATATGCCGCCTCCGGGCCATTGCATCCACGAAATGGGCACCGCGCGCATGGGCCGCGACCCGAAAACCTCCGTGCTCAATGGTTTTAACCAGGTGCATGCGGTGAAGAACGTGTTCATCACAGACGGCGCGTGCATGACATCTTCCGCCTGCCAGAACCCGTCCATCACCTACATGGCGTTGACGGCGCGTGCGGCAGATTATGCGGTGAGCGAATTGAAGAAGAATAATATCTGATGATATCAAGCCGTTAAACACGGCGGAACATTGTTACCCGGGTTGCTGGAAGATGCGGCCCGGGTATTGTTTTTGTGCGCTGTGATTAGACGTACATGCCGGGAACCAGCGGCCCGTGTATTGCTTTGTGCATAGCGGGGTGGGGGATGGTGTCTTAGCGGTATTTCGCGCGATATAATGCAATGATCATGATTTGCCTTTCAGCAACGATTCCCTGTAAGCAATGCCCCATTTGGCCATTTCGTCGATAATAGGTTTGAGCGTTTGGCCCAGCGGCGTTACTTCATACACCACCGTGATAGGTTTGGTGTTGAGCACCGTACGGCTGACCAGCCTGTTGACCTCCATGTCCTGCAATTCCTTCGACAGCATTTTGGCGCCGATGCCCTCCACTTCCCGCAGCAGGTCCATAAACCGGATCTTTTCCGTTTGAAGCAGCGTGCCGAGGATGTGAAACTTCCATTTGCCGGACAAGACGTCCATCGTATCATTGATGGCCGTGATCCTTGCTTTGCAACATCCGCTGCCATTTACTTCCGCGTGTTTTTTCATGTGGCAAAATTCCGGTACAAAATTAGGAAATATACCGCCCTTTCCAATAGGAAACTAGTTTCCAAAAGGAAACTGATGGCTTTTGTATACTACAGTTCATTAATTTTGCCCCGTGATTTTTCACCAAACCAAAAATTTTAATTCATCGACAATGAAAAAGCTGTCTATTGCGCCCCTTGCGGCTGTATTTTTTTTAATCTCATGCGGAGGCTCTACGGGCGATAAAGCCGCTACTGCCTCAGAGCAGCAGGTAGCGGAGCAAAAAGGCGCCACCTATACCGTAGATGCGGCCCAAAGCACGCTGAAATGGACAGGGTACCATAAAGGCGGCCTGAACCCCCGGTTTGGCACTTTGAAAGGCTCCGGCACACTGGCTGTTGAAAACAACGCTATTACCGGCGGTACCTTTACCATCGACGTTGCTTCCCTCACCACCGACTCTGCTTCCGTAGATCCGGCCAGCTCCGGCGGTAAAAAATCAACCGACCTGGACGGTCACCTGAAGACGGCCGACTTTTTTGAAGTGGAAAAATACCCCACGGCAAAGTTCGAGATCACCGGCGTTACCGCCTTTGACGCAGCCACCACCAAGAGCGTAGTGGAAGGCGCCACCAATACCATCAGCGGTAACCTTACCATCAAGGACAAAACCGTGAACGTGACTTTCCCTGCGAAAGTGACTTTCAGCGGCGATGAAACAACCGTTGAATCCAAATTTACCATCAACCGCCAGGACTGGGGCCTCACTTACGGTACCGAAGGCAATCCGAAAGACTGGATGATTTCCCAGGAAGTTGATATTGCGCTGAACATAAAAGCCAAAAAATAATCCTGCGCCGGCAGCCGTCGGAAAACAGTTGCAGCCATTTGAAAAGCGGAGCCGTTGGTTCCGCTTTTTTCGTTGAAGGCAGTTCTCCCCGCAGAAAATAGCACAATATTCAGTAGGTTTACGTACTTAAACATGTCATTAAAGTTTGTATGAAAAAGCTACTCCTCACCGCCGGTCTGGCGCTGTGTTGTTATGTTTCACAGGCACAGGCCGTTAAAAAAGCGCACACGTTTACATTGGGCCAGTCGGAGTTTCTGCTCGACGGCAAACCTTACCAGATCATCAGCGGGGAAATGCACCCTGCCCGCATCCCGAAAGAATACTGGCGTCACCGCATCCAGATGACCAAAGCGATGGGCTGTAATACCATTGCGGCGTACATCTTCTGGAACTACCACGAAAAAACGGAAGGCACGTTCGACTTCGCCACCGACAACCGCAACATCGCGGAGTTCGTGCGCATCTGCCAGGAAGAAGGCATGTGGGTGCTGTTCCGGCCGGGCCCTTACGTTTGTGCGGAATGGGAATTCGGCGGCCTGCCGCCTTACCTGCTGCGCATCCCTGATATCAAGGTGCGCTGTATGGATCCGCGGTACATGGCGGCGGTGGAACGGTATGTGAAGGCGCTGGCCAAAGAAGTGAAAGACCTGCAGGTGACCAAAGGCGGGCCTATCCTGATGGTGCAGGTGGAAAACGAATACGGCAGCTTCGGCAACGATAAGAATTACCTCCTCCGTTTGAAACAATTGTGGGACGACAACGGCATCGACGTACCGTATTACACGGCCGACGGCCCCACCGCCCATATGCTGGAAGCGGGCTCGATCCCCGGTGCGGCCATCGGCCTTGATTCAGGCGGGTCCGACGCCGACTTCGCGGCCGCTGCCAGACAGAATCCCAATGTTCCTTCTTTCAGCAGCGAGTCGTATCCCGGCTGGCTCACCCACTGGGGCGAAAAGTGGGCGAGGCCCGGCATTCCCGGTATCGTGAAGGAGATCAAATACCTGATGGACAATAAAAAGTCCTTCAACTTCTACGTGATACATGGTGGCACGAACTTCGGTTTCACGGCCGGCGCCAACTCCGGCGGCAAAGGCTATGAGCCCGATCTGACGAGCTACGATTACGACGCGCCCATCAACGAGCGCGGCGACACCACGGCCAAATACATGGCGCTGCGCAACCTCATCGCGTCGTACCTCCCCAAAGGGAAAAAACTCCCGAAAATACCGGCCGCCATGCCCGTGATCAGCTTCCCGGCGGTGCAGCTGCAACCGCTTACCAGCATCTGGGAGCACCTGCCGCAGCCGGTGGCGTCGGTACAGCCGAAAACGTTCGAAGCATACGGACAGGATTACGGTTTCATGCTCTATAAAACCACGCTCATCGGTCATAAAAGCGGCAAGCTCACCATCACCGACCTGCACGATTACGCGACCATCTATCTCAACGGGCAATACATCGGCAAGCTCGACCGCAGGCTGGGCGAGCGTACCATCGACCTGCCGAAGACCGAAGTGAAAGATCCCGTGCTGGAAATTCTTGTGGAAGGCATGGGCCGCATCAACTTCGCGCAATACCTCATAGACCGTAAAGGCATTACCGACCGCGTTACCCTGAACGGCATGACGCTTATGAACTGGGACGTATACGGCCTGCCGATGACGGAAGAGGCCGTGACGAAACTGACCCCTTCCAAAGCCTCGCCCGACAAACGTGCGCAGTATTTCAAAGGGCGTTTTCAGCTGGATGCGACAGGGGATACCTTCATCGATATGACCGGCTACAAAAAGGGCATCGTATGGGTGAACGGCCACAACCTCGGCCGCTACTGGGAAATCGGCCCGCAGAAACGGTTGTACTGTCCCGCTACATGGCTGAAAAAAGGAGAAAACGAAATCATCGTGTTCGACCAGCATCAGACCACTGCAGCGACAATAACAGGGGAGAAAACAATGGAGTAAAAAATATCAATTGTAAAGCGTTAAATTATAACGCCGGCAGTGAAAAGGAAAAAGTTCTTCGGGGCTTTTTCCTTTTTACTGTTTGCTATTCCCGATAAAAAAAAGTAACTTAAAGTAGTGATTCCACACTCGTATTGTTTAACACTTAATACAGCTTACCATGGGGAGAGTCAGAAATATCTTGGTGGGCAAAGGTCATGCAGTTTATTCCGTACATCCGGACAGTACCGTTTATGAAGCCCTTAAAGTACTGGTAGACCGGAACGTTGGCGCCCTTGTCGTAGTCGACGAGGGAGAGCGCTTCCTGGGAATATTTTCCGAGCGTGACTATGCGAGAAGGGTGATCCTGAAAGGACGCGCTTCCAAAGAAACAACTATCCGTGAGATAATGACGGAGCATCCAATTACTGTTACAGAAGACGAAACGATTGAAAACTGCATGTGCAAGATGACTGATAAAAGAATCAGGCACCTGCCGGTAGTAGACGATAACGGGCGGCTGATCGGTCTCATTTCCATTGGTGACGTAGTAAAGTACATCATGGACGAGCAAAAACACATCATCGAAAACCTCGAATGCTATATTCACGGCACTCATCACTAGCCTGGCACTACAATTAAAAGGCATTTTCCGGTATCCGGCAATAACTGGTTTGAAAAGGGCCTGTACGCTATGTTGTACAGCTGAGCCATTATTCAAAGGCGGTTGTATTGCCTGTTTGTTTTATTGTTTATACGGAAGAACGGTATCGTCTCGTGTTGCACTGCAATAAAACAATTGATCGGAGAACAGCATCACATCACTGCAAACAATAAAACGAACTGCCATGAACCCTGCCTGGCCTTTCCTTGTATTTGGAGCCATCGTACTGGTACTGGTGACTGCCATATTGGGCCTGTCCTACGTATTGGGGCAGCGCCACAACGACCGTTCCACGGGTGAAGCCTACGAAGCCGGCATCCTGTCTACCGGCTCTGCGCGAATGCGCTTTCCATCCCAGTTTTATCTTGTAGCCATGTTATTTGTGATCTTCGACATCGAAACGGTGTTCGTGATCTCCTGGGCCATCGCTTTCGATGAGCTGGGGTGGGCGGGCTTTATCGGCGCCGCCGTTTTTATTTTTATACTTCTCGTAGTGCTCATTTACGAATGGCGCAACGGGGCGCTCGACTTCGGGCCCGACGGTAAAAAGATCCTGCGGGCCTACAAAAAGATGCGGAAAGAACAAACCATAAAACATATACCCGATGAAGTGGTGGTTAACTGAACCGAAAGAAGCCGCGCCGCAGCATTCCGGCAATTTTTCCATGGAAGAGTCCGTGGGGCAGAGCGTAATGCTGACGTCTGTGGAGCGCCTGGTGGCATGGGGCCGCAAAAACTCCATGTGGCCTTTCCACTTCGGTCTTTCGTGCTGCTTCGTGGAAATGGCTACCGGCATGACGCCCAAGTACGACCTCGCCCGCTTCGGCGCGGAAGTGATACGGGGCACGCCCCGCGAAGCGGACGTGATGATCATCGCCGGCACCGTGTTCATCAAGATGGCGCCCATCATCAAACGCCTCTATGAACAGATGATGGAACCCCGCTGGGTGATTTCGATGGGCTCCTGCGCCAATTCCGGCGGGATGTACGATATTTACAGCGTAGTGCAGGGCGTCGACAAGTTTCTCCCGGTAGATGTATATGTACCCGGTTGCCCGCCCCGGCCCGATGCGTTCATGCACGGTCTGGTGCTGCTGCAGCAGTCCGTGGGCAAGGAAAAACGCCCCCTCAGCTGGACCATCGGGGACCAGGGCGTGATCAAACCGGAGAAAATTTCGATGCAGGAAGTGCATAAGGAGAAGCGAAACAATATGACCGATTTCAAAACAACCGACGAGATATAACTAAAATCAAAGGCATCTATGAAAATCAGGAGAATCACAGCAAACGTTTATGAGCTGCCGTTAGGGATGGTGAATGCGTTCATCGTGGAAGACGATGCGCTGACGCTGATCGACACGGGCGCTCCCGGCAGTACGGGTAAAATACTGGCGGCCGTTCGCGAAATAGGCCGTGCTCCTGAAGATATCCAGCACATCCTGCTCACCCATGCCCACCCGGACCACGCAGGCAGCGTAGCGGAACTGAAACGGGCAACGCCCGCCAAAGTATGGATGCATGCTGCGGAAGCGCCCCACCTGGCCGAAGGTTTCATCCCCAAACCACCGGAACCCGTGTTTACCAGCTTCCTGAACAAAACGCTTTACAACCTCTTCGTCAAAAAAGCCTCCAGCGAAATACCCCCGGCCAATGCCGACGAACTGATGGAAGACGGCGACTGGCTGCCCATGGCGGGCGGCATGCATGTCATCCACATCCCGGGGCATAGTCCCGGTCAGCTCGCGTTCTTTCTGCCCGGCCAGAAAAACGTGATGTTCGCCGCCGATGCGGCGGACAATATGTTCGGGCTGAGTTACGCCTGTTTTTACGAAAACCTGGTGGAAGCCCGGCATAGCCTGGAACGCCTCGCCACGTTCGATTTCGATATCGCCTGTTTCGGCCACGGCCGCAGCATTCTAAGCAATGCCGCCGCCCGTTTCCGCAAAAGGTTCATACACCCTGCGGCACATACGGCGAAAGACCAGCAACAGTGGATTGCCGTGGAAAAGGAAGCCATCGTGCGTTTGCAGGAACCCGGAGAAAAATTGTAATTAACACCATAACGGTCAAACTGATACAAGAGCTCATTACAGCAAGGGATTAAAAGCTTGGAAAAGCTAGGCAGCATGGCGCATTGATACAATTAAAACTGTTATCATGCCTGCGAGCATCTTTCAAACCCTCTGCTCCCGCTTCGGTGAGAATATTTTCCACGAACAGCTCACCCGGGATGAGACGCCCACCATCTGGACGCCGCAAGGGAAGATTATTGCCGTATTGGAGTACCTCCGCAGTGATGTGGAACAACCTTACCGCATGCTCTATGACCTCACGGCCATCGATGAGCGTGCCTTAAAAAGTAAGTACAACGGCACCGGCGATTTTACCCTTGTTTATCATCTCTTTTCTTTCGAGCGTAACGCGTTAATCCGCCTCAAAGTAGTGCTCCGCGGAGAATACCCCGTGACCCCCAGCATCACGCATTTATGGCCCGCCGCCAACTGGTACGAACGCGAAGTGTACGATATGTTCGGCATCCGCTTCGACGGCCACCCTTTGCTCAAACGTATCCTCATGCCGACCACCTGGGAGGGGCACCCGCTCCGCAAGGAGCATCCCGCACGGGCCACCGAAATGGGACCTTTCCGGCTCTTTGACGAGAAGGAAGACAGGGAGCAGGCCGCGCTCCAGTTCAACCCTGAAGAATGGGGCCTCCAGCGGCAGAGCGAAGATTCCGATTACATGTTCCTCAACATCGGCCCCCAGCACCCCGGCACCCACGGCGTGCTCCGCATCATCCTGCAGCTCGACGGGGAAGACATCGTGGATGCGGTGCCGGATATCGGCTTCCACCACCGCGGCGCGGAAAAAATGGGCGAGCGCCAGAGCTGGCATACCTACATTCCTTACACCGACCGTATCGATTACCTCGGCGGCGTCAACAACAACCTGGCCTACCTGCTGTCTGTCGAAAAACTGGCCGGCATCAAAATACCGCAACGCGCGGAAGTGATCCGCGTGATGCTCTGTGAGCTGTTCCGTATCGCGAGCCACCTCGTGTGGTACGGCACCTTCGCGCAGGACGTGGGCCAGCTGAGCCCTGTGTTTTATATGTTCACCGATCGCGAACGCATCTTCGAGATCATCGAAGCCATCTGTGGTGGCCGCATGCATCCCAACTGGTTCCGCATCGGCGGCGTGGCGCAGGACCTGCCAAGGGGCTGGGACAAGCTGGTGCGTGAGTTTGTGAGCTATTTCCCGAAAAAACTGAAAGAATACGATAAGATGGTGATGCGCAACAGCCTGTTTAAAGCGCGCACCGTTGGTATCGGCGTGTTTACGCAGGAAGAGGCGATCGACTGGGGCGTAACCGGCCCCGGCCTTCGCGCCTGTGGCCTCGCCTGGGATATGCGTAAAAAGCAGCCTTACAGCGGCTATGAAAATTACGAATTCGACATTCCCGTGGCGGAGAACGGGGATTGTTACGCCCGTGCCCAGGTGCGCGTGAACGAAATGTGGCAGAGCCTCCGCATCGTCGAGCAATGCCTGAACAACATGCCCGAAGGCCCTTACAAATCCGATCATCCGCTTACCACGCCGCCGCTGAAACAGTTTACGATGGAAGACATCGAAACCCTCATCCATCACTTCCTCAACGTCAGCTGGGGCCCGGTAATGCCGGCGGGGGAATCGCTCGTGATCACGGAAGCGACGAAGGGCTGGAACAGTTATTACGTTACGAGCGACGGCAACACCTCGCCGTACCGCGTCCGCGTCCGCACCCCGTCGTTCGCGCACATGCAGATGATCCCGTATATCAGTCGCGGTTACACCGTAGCCGACCTGTTATCCATACTCGGCGCGATGGATTACGTGCTGGCCGACATTGACCGTTAAAACAGAACAGACTATGCTCACCATTGCAGAAAAGGAACAAATCGAACACGAGATCCGGCAGGTGCCGGTGAAAAAGGCGGCCTGCATAGAGGCGTTGAAGATCGTACAGGGGCATCGCCGGTGGGTGTCTGACGAAGGCATCCGCGATGTAGCGGATATCCTCGAGATGAGCCCCGAGGAGGTAGACAGCGTAGCGACATTTTACAATCTCATTTTCCGCCAGCCCGTTGGCCGTCATATCATTCTGCTGTGCGACAGCATCAGCTGTTATGTGATGGGCCTCCGCGCGCTGCATCAGCAGCTGGTGCAGCTGCTTGGCATACAATACGGTCAAACCACGCCGGATGGCCGCTTCACGTTATTGCCCAATCCCTGCCTCGGTACCTGCGATCATGCGCCTGCCCTCATGGTAGACGATGATCTGTACCGTGATCTGAGTGCGGACGACCTGGAAGCCATTCTTGCTAAATATACCTGATCATGGAACGTCCCTTAACACAACATATCACCTTTCCGCCACTGGGCCTGCGCCAGTACGAAGCCGTCGGCGGTTACCAGGCTGTGCGCAAAGCCGTGCGGCACATGGAGCCGAAAGACGTGACGGCGCTGGTGAAGGAAGCGAATATGCGCGGCCGGGGAGGAGCGGGATTCAGCACCGGCATGAAGTGGAGCTTCGTGCCCATGGATGTGCCCGGGCCCAAATACCTCGTGGCCAACGCCGACGAAATGGAGCCCGGCACGTTCAAAGACCGCTGGCTGCTCGAAGGTAATCCCCACCAGCTCATCGAAGGCATGATCGTGTCGGCATACGCGATCCAGGCCACCGAATCCTTCGTGTTCCTGCGCTGGGCGTACAAACAGGCGGCGGTGGAGATCCGCAAAGCTATCGCGGAAGCCTACGATGCCGGTTATCTCGGCAAAAACATCCTCGGCACGGATTATTCCCTGGAGATGCACCTGCACACCGGTGTGGGCCGGTACATGTGCGGCGAAGAAACGGCGCTGCTCAATTCACTCGAGGGCAAACGCGCCACGCCCCGCGCCAAACCGCCCTTCCCGCAGGTGAGCGGATTGTTCGGCCGGCCTACGATCGTCAATAATGTTGAAACACTCAGTTATATCCCGCACATCGTCAATCACGGCGTTGCCTGGTTCCAGTCGCTCAGCCGCACTGCGGACGGCGGTACCAAAATTTACGGTGTAAGCGGCCGGGTCAATAAACCGGGCGCCTGGGAACTGCCGATGGGCGTTACCATGCGTGAACTCATTGAAGAGCATGCGGGCGGCATGCAAAACGGTTACCGCTTTCGCGGGGTATTACCGGGTGGGGCCTCTACCGATTTTCTCGTGGAAGAGCATATGGATGTGCAGATGGATTTTACCGGTGTGGCCGCCGCCGGCAGCCGTCTCGGTACGGGCACCATGGTGGTGCTCGACGACCGTACCTGCCCCGTTGGTTTCGTGCACAACCTCGAGCACTTTTTTTCGCAGGAGAGCTGCGGTTTCTGCACGCCCTGCCGCGAAGGCCTGCCGTGGACGGAGAAACTCCTGTGGGCCATCGAACAGGGGAAGGGCAGGGAAGAAGACCTGGCGCTGCTGGCCTCGCACGCCACGCTGCTGGGCCCCGGCAACACGTTCTGCGCGCTGGCCCCCGGCGCCATGGAGCCGCTGCAAAGCGCGCTGAAATATTTCAAGGAAGATTTCGAACAGCATATCAAACACAAGAAGTGCCCGTATCATGATTGAAGGAAACAATGCGGCGGTTTCGGCATAAACAACAACGGAAGAAGCGACACCCTCAACTGAATATTTCATTATGGCTACGATATTCATAGACAACAAACCCTACGAGGTAAAAGACGGGAAGAACCTGCTGGAGGTTTGTCTGCAGCTGGGCCTGAACCTGCCTTACTTCTGCTGGCATCCGTCCCTTGGCTCCGTGGGAGCCTGCCGCCAGTGTGCCATCAAGAGCTTTAAAGACGAAGACGACACCAAAGGCAGGATAGTCATGAGTTGTATGGAGCCCGTGCGCGACAAAATGCGGATATCCGTGGAAGATAAAGACGCCACCTCTTTTCGCGAACATGTGATCGGCTGGCTGATGACCAACCACCCGCACGATTGCGCGGTGTGCGACGAAGGCGGCTCCTGCCATTTGCAGGACATGACGGTGATGACGGGCCACAGCTACCGCGATTATCGCTTCACCAAACGCACGTACAACAACCAGGACCTCGGCCCCTTCCTCAACCACGAAATGAACCGCTGCATCCAGTGTTACCGCTGTGTGCGTTTTTATAAGGATTATGCCGGCGGAAAAGACCTGAACGTGTTCGCGGCCCACAACCATGTATATTTCGGCCGGCAGCAGAGCGGCACGCTGGAAAGCGAGTTCAGCGGCAACCTGGCGGAAGTTTGTCCTACCGGTGTGTTCACCGACAAAACTCTCAAATCGCATTATACCCGCAAATGGGACATGACCTATGCGCCGTCTGTTTGCCAGGGCTGCTCCCTGGGCTGCAATATCAGCGCCGGCGAGCGGTATGGCTCTATCCGCCAGATCGTGAACCGTTACAACGGCGATGTGAACGGCTATTTCCTGTGCGACCGCGGGCGGTACGGGTATGAGTTCGTCAACAGCGATCAGCGCATCGTGCATCCCGCCATCCGGCCGCATCACAACGGGACCTCTTCCCGCGAGTACATCATCCAGGAAGTAGCCGCCAAACTCCGCAACGGCAAAACCATCGGTATCGGTTCCCCCCGCGCCAGCCTCGAATCGAACTTCGTGTTGCGGCAGCTGGTAGGCGCGGAACATTTTTACCTCGGCATGTCAGACACCGATCACGATCATACCAACATCGCGTTGAAGATCCTGCGCGACGGGCCGGTGCGCACCCCATCGCTGCACGAGGCCGAACAGGCGGACATGGTGCTGATACTGGGTGAAGACCTCACCAATACCGCGCCGATGCTGGCGTTGGCCGTGCGGCAGGCGGTAAGGCAGGTGCCCATGCACGAGGCCATGGAGCAGGTGCATCTCGCCGCGTGGCATGATGCAGCGCTGAGAGAAGCCATGCAGGAAACGAAAGGCCCGCTTTTCATCCTCCATACGTTCCCCACCAAACTCGACGAGCTGGCCACGGGCATCCACCGCGATGCGCCGGAGAACCTCGCCCGTATAGCTTACGCCGTTAGCCGGCAGCTGGGTGCGCCGGTAACGGAAGTCAAAAACCTGAACGATACGGAACAGGCGCTGGTAGACCAGATCACTGCCGCGCTCAAAGCGGCGAAACGCCCGCTGATCATCGGTGGTTACGGCACAGGCTACGACCATTTGATGAAAGCGGCCGCCAATATCAGCTGGGCGTTGATGCAGGGCGGCGCACAGCCCATGCTGAGCCTCACCCTGCCGGAATGCAACAGCCTCGGCCTCGAAATGCTCGGCGGCCACCGCCTCGATTCCGCGGTGGATGCGCTCAAAAACGGCGAAGCCGATACGGTGATCGTGCTGGAGAACGATCTCTACCGGCGCGCGGACAAACATGTGATAGACGAGATTTTCCGGCATGCGAAAGACGTGATACTGGCCGATCATCTATATAACCCCACCGCCGAAAAAGCCACCGTGCTGCTGCCGGTGGGCACCTTTGCGGAGGCGGACGGCACCATCGTGAACAACGAAGGCCGCGCGCAACGGTATTACCAGGTATATGTGCCGAAAGGGGAGATACAGGAAAGCTGGCGCTGGTTTTTGCAGATCGCCGAAAAAGCGGGTGTAGAACGGCTGCATGGCCTTCATTTGCTCGACGATGTGGTGTGGGCGATGACCACCACCATTCCCGCGCTGGCCGCCGTGGCGCACCTGGCGCCGACCGCGGATTTCAGGATGGCCGGGCAGAAAATTCCCCGCGAACCGCACCGCTACAGCGGCCGCACGGCGATGCTGGCCAATGAAAACGTAAGCGAGCCCAAACCGCCGGAAGACGAGGATACGCCGCTGTCTTTTACCATGGAAGGTTTCCGGGGAGAAGCGCCCGCGCCGCTGATTCCATTCTTCTGGACGCCGGGATGGAACTCCGTGCAGTCTGTCAACAAGTACCAGTCCGAAATAGGCGGTCACCTGCACGGCGGCGACCCGGGCAAACGCCTGCTCGAGCCGCATGTCAACGGCAGCATTCCATTCTTTACGGAAACGCCGCAGCCGTACCTGCCCATGCCCGGCCACCTGCACGTAATGCCGGTATTCAGCATTTTCGGCTCCGACGAACTGAGCATGCATACGCCCGGCATCGCATCGCGGGCGCAGGACTTTTTCTGCATTTACATGAACCCGGAAGACCTTCATGCATGGGACATTACGCCCGGCAGCTGGGTGAATTTTCATATACAGGGGCACGCCTACCTGTTGTCGGCCGTGCCCAACAACTGGCTGCCGCGCGGCATTGCGGCGATGAACGCCGGGCTGCCCGGCTCGCAGATCATCGACCTGCCGCAGTGTATCCGGTTCAATAACAGCGAGGTTCCTTCAACCACTTAAAACAGGTGTTATGAACTACTGGTGGATTATAGGAGGCGTTTTATTCGTGCTGCTCAACACGGCGGCCGGCCTCATATGGCTCGAACGCAGGTTGCTGGCGCTCTGGCAGGACCGTTACGGCCCCAACCGCGCGGGCCCCTTCGGCATCCTGATTGTGCTGGCGGATACGCTGAAGCTGTTTTTCAAGGAAGACTGGATACCCCCCTTCGCCGATAAAGTCGTATTCGTATTTGCGCCTGCCGTGGTGGTGATCAGCGTGCTGATGAGCTTTACCGTAATCCCTTTCGGGCCTGACATCATGGTGGCCGATCTCAATATCGGGCTGCTGTTTTTCCTGGCCATGTCGTCGCTCGGCGTATACAGCATCGTGCTCGGCGGATGGGCGTCCAACAACAAATATGCGTTGCTCGGGGCGATGCGGGGGGCTTCGCAGATGATCAGCTACGAAGTGTTCATGGGCATGGCGCTGATGGGCGTGGTGATACTGAGCGGCAGCTTTAACCTCCGCGAGGTGGTGGAAGCGCAGCGGGGCATGTGGTTCATCGTTCCACAGTTTTTGGGGTTCGTGATATTTCTCATTGCGGGCATTGCGGAAACGCACCGCCTGCCCTTCGATATTCCCGAAGCGGAAAGTGAGCTGGTGGCCGGTTTTCATGCCGAATATTCCGGGATGAAATTCGGGATGTTTTTCATCGGCGAGTACCTCGGCGTTACGCTCATTTCGTCGATGCTGGTGACGCTGTATTTCGGCGGCTGGCTGGGC
The DNA here is from genome assembly GCF_003813775.1 of Chitinophaga lutea. NCBI lineage: Bacteria > Pseudomonadati > Bacteroidota > Chitinophagia > Chitinophagales > Chitinophagaceae > Chitinophaga > Chitinophaga lutea. Next base: position 682,295 of record NZ_RPDH01000003.1, read on the forward strand.
CCCGCGTTTCTGCCGGGCGTGGTATGGTTCGTGCTGAAAACCTTCGTGTTCATCGCGCTGTTCATCCTGCTGCGCGCCTCCATGCCGAGGCCGCGCTACGACCAGCTGATGGAATACGGATGGAAAGTATTGTTCCCGCTGTCGCTCCTGAACCTGCTGGTCACGGCGGCGATCGTACTGAGTATGAAATCTGCATAGGCAGCTGTTATAAAGTCATAGAAAAACACGCATTATGTTCAGTTTAATCAGAAGCATGTGGCTGGTATTCCTTCACGCTTTTCACAAAAGGGAAACCTTCCAGTACCCGGAAGAAAAAGCGCCATTGCCGGCCCGCTGGCGCGGCCGCATCGTGCTTACCCGCGACCCTGATGGCGGGGAGCGCTGCGTGGGATGCTACCTCTGCGCGGCGGCCTGCCCGGTAGACTGCATCTCGCTGCAGGCAGCCGAAGCGCCGGACGGAAGAAGGTACCCCAGCTTTTTCCGCATCAATTTTTCCCGCTGCATATTCTGCGGTTTTTGTGAAGAAGCCTGTCCTACTTACGCCATCCAGCTCATACCCGATTTCGAAATGGCCGAATACGACCGCCAGAACCTCGTGTATGAGAAGGAAGCGCTGCTGATCAACAGCGAGGGGAAATACCCCGGTTATAATTATTACAAGGTGGCCGGTATGTCTATCGCCGGGAAAGACAAGGGCGACGCGCAGAAAGAAGAACCGCCGGTAGACATCAAAAGCCTCCTGCCTTAAAACGCCGCATTATGGGACCTGCATTCTATATCGCCGCCGGTGTGGCCATATTTTCCACCATCATGGTGATCACGCGCTACAATATCATGCACGCGCTGCTGTACCTCATCGTATCGCTGCTGAGCGTGGCTGTGATATTTTTCCTGTACGGCGCGCCGTTCATGGCCGCGCTGGAAGTGATCATCTATGCCGGCGCTATCATGGTGCTGATGATATTTTTTGTGATGATGCTCAATCTCGGCCCGCAGACCGCGGGAGACGAGCGGCACTGGCTGAGCCCGCGCATATGGATCGGCCCGGCCGTGCTTTGCGCGGTGCTGCTCATAGAGCTGGGTTACCTCATCCTGCAGCCGCCGGTATTGCCGGCGGGTGAGATCGTGATGGTGGACCCGAAAGCCGTGGGGAAAAGCCTGTTCGGGCCCTATGTGCTGGCCGTTGAACTGGCCGGCATGCTGCTGATGGCGGGCATCGTAGGTGCTTATCACCTCGGCCGGCAGAAGAAAAAAATCACCCATCGATTCCTTGAAAGAACCGCACAATGATAATATCCACTACAGCAGGCCTGGTGCTTGCAGGCATATTGTTCGTATTGGGACTGGTGAGCATGCTCATCCGGCGCAACATCATTTTTATGCTGGTGTCTGTCGAAATCATGCTCAATGCGGCGGGCCTGGCATTCATCGTGGCCGCCTCACGCTGGGGGCAGCCGGAAGGGCAGGTGATGTTCATGTTTATCCTCGCCATGGCGGCGGCGGAAGTGTCGGTGGGCCTGGCATTGATATTACAGCTCTATCATCAGCTCAAAACGCTCGACAGTGACGAAGCCAGTAAAATGAACGGATAACTTAAATGTAATGTTATGAACTGGATTTACCTGGTACCGGCCATGCCCTTTCTGGGCGCCCTGTTACTGGTGCTGCTTTCCAGGAAGATCGGGAAGGCAGGCGTAGCCGCCATCGGTTGCGGCAGCATCGGCATCGCTGCGCTGGTCACCATCCTGGCCGGTATTGAGTTTATCGGCAGCGGCACGCAGCAGTTCAACCTGCCCCTGTGGAACTGGCTGACCGTGGGCACCTTCCAGATCGGCATCACCCTGCACCTCGATGCGTTGTCGCTGGCGTTCATTTTTGTCATCACATTCGTCGGTTTCCTCATCCATATTTATTCCACCGGCTATATGGCGGACGACCCGGACTTCGCCCGTTTCTTCGCCTGTATGAACCTCTTCGTGGGCGCGATGCTGATGCTCGTGCTGGCCGATAACCTGCTGCTGCTGTACTTCGGCTGGGAAGGCGTGGGCCTGTGCAGTTACCTGCTCATCGGTTTCTGGTATAAAGACCCCGCCAACGGCGCGGCCGCACGGAAGGCGTTTATCGTTACCCGTGTGGGCGACACCGCCATGGCCATCGCGTTATTCCTGCTGGTGCAGCACACCGGCAGCCTCCAGCTCACCGACATATTGTCCAAAGCGCCCTCGCTCTGGAGCACCGGCGATGCCACGGTAGTGACCATCGCCTTTTTACTGCTCGGCGGCGCCGTGGGCAAAAGCGCGCAACTGCCGCTGCAAACCTGGCTGCCCGACGCCATGGCCGGTCCTACGCCGGTGAGCGCGCTCATCCATGCCGCTACCATGGTAACGGCGGGTGTATACCTCATTGCCCGCACGAATATCCTGTTTACGCTCTCGCCCGCGGCGCAGGCCACCGTAGCCATCGTGGGTGGTGTGACGCTGATACTGGCGGGCGTCAGCGCGTTTGTGCAGACCGATATCAAAAGAGTGCTGGCGTATTCCACCATCAGCCAGATCGGGTATATGTTCCTCGCATTGGGCGTGGGCGCGTGGTCGGCCGCCATCTTCCATTTCATCACCCACGCGTTTTTCAAAGCCCTGTTATTCCTCGGAGCAGGCGCCATCATCGTGGCGCTGCATCATGAGCAGGACATGTTTAAAATGGGCGGCCTGCGGAAAAGCCTGCCCGGCGTGTTCTGGGTGTTCCTCATCGGCTCCGCTTCCCTGGCCGCCGTTCCTTTCGTAACGGCGGGCTTTTACAGCAAAGACCAGATCGTATGGCTGGCCGGTACTGCCGCACAGGGAAATGCCGGGTACTGGATAGTATCGGTGGTGGGGGCTTTCATCACGGCCATGTATACGGCGCGCATGGTATTGCTGGTATTCTTCGGCAAAGAAAAAACGCATGTGCACCATCATCCAGGATGGAATATGATGGTGCCGTTATACATCCTCGCCGCTTTGTCTACGCTGGCCGGTTTTATCGAACTGCCGCATACACTGGGGCATGTGACCCTGCTCAGCGATTTCCTTTCGCCCGTGCTGCCCGCCGTAGTCACGGAGCACGGCAGCGTGGCGATGGAATGGGGCTCGCAGGCCGTTGCGGCTTTGCTGTCGTTCACCGGCATTTACATCGTATGGCGCACGCTGACCGTTCCTTTCCCGAAAGAAGTCAAAACATTCCTGAAAAACGGCTGGGGCTTCGACGTGGCGTACGACGTACTGTTTGTGCAGCCGTTCGTACAGCTGGCGCGCCTCAACCGCAAAGACGCGATCGATAAACTGTACACGGGCCTGGCGGCGGCAATGCGGTATTTCCACCGCATGATGTCCGCCACACAGAGCGGCATTCTGCGCTGGTATATCATGGGCATTGTGATGGGCGCGGTCCTGATCCTTTCCGTGATCATCTGGCGGCAATACACTGTTTAATTTTAAACCGTTTACGCATGATCCTCTTTCTCTTCATTCTCATTCCGGTTGTTGGCGCATTCGCAGCCTGGCTGTCAGCGGCCGCCCATAAAATGCTGCCGCGGTGGATCGCGTTGATGGTGATGGTGTTCGACCTGGCACTGGCAGCGGGGTACTGGTTACAGACGGCTGGCAGCGACGGCTGGTACGTCACCTTTGTACAGCCCTGGATGCCGCGCTTCGGCATCAGCTTCTCTCTGGCCATGGACGGGCTCAGCCTGCTGATGGTGGTGCTCACGTTTTTCCTTGGTGTATTGTCCGTGCTGGTGTCGTGGAACGAAATCAAAGAACGTGCGGGTTTCTTCTATTTCAACCTGTTGTTTGTGCTGGCAGGCATTACCGGTGTGTTCCTGACGATGGACCTCTTCCTGTTTTATTTCTTCTGGGAAGTGATGCTGATACCCATGTATTTCCTCATCGGCATCTGGGGCCACAGCAACCGGCTGTATGCCGCGCTGAAGTTTTTCATATTCACACAGGCCGGCGGCCTGCTGATGCTGCTCGCCATATTGGGATTATATTTCGTGCATGGCCAGAACACCGGCACGTTCACGTTCAGTTATTTCGAATTGCTCAACACCCCGATGTCGCAGGAAATGGGGCGCTGGCTGATGTTGGGTTTCCTCATCGCCTTCATCGTAAAACTGCCGGCTTTCCCGTTCCATACCTGGCTGCCGGATGCGCATACCGAAGCGCCTACCGCAGGTTCGGTGGTGCTGGCGGGCCTGCTCCTGAAAACGGGTGCTTACGGTATTCTCCGCTTTGTATTGCCCCTCTTCCCCGAAGCCTCGCAGTTTTTTGCACCATGGATCATGCTGCTGGGCGCCATCGGCATTTTGTACGGCGGCAAACTCGCCTATGCGCAAACGGACTTTAAACGCCTCGTGGCCTATACCAGTGTAAGCCACATGGGTTTTGTGCTGGTGGGCGCTTTTGCTTTCAATGAACTGGCCTACCAGGGCGTGGTGATGCAGATGATCACCCACGGCATCAGCACGGGCGCTTTGTTCATGATCGCCGGTTCGCTGTACGACCGCCTGCATACCCGCGAGCTCGAAAAAATGGGCGGCCTCTGGCCGGCCCTGCCGGGCATGGGCGTGGTGGCGATGATATTCGTCATGGCTTCGCTGGGCCTGCCGGGCCTCGGTAATTTTATCGCCGAGTTCCTGATACTGGCCGGCAGCTGGCAGTCGCACCCCTGGATCACCATCGCCGCCACCATCGGGCTGGTAGTGGCTACCGTATATTCCCTGCGCATCATGCAGAAAGTGTTTTTCGGCGTGTCGTTGCGCGAATACCGGCTGCCCGATCTGAGTTTCCGGGAAGTGATCATGTTCGTACCGCTGGTGATCGTGATCATCTGGCTGGGCGTGTATCCGCAGCCCGTGATCAACACCGCCAAACCTGCCGCCGTGCCGGCGGTAGCCGTTCATCATCCGTTAAAATAACAAGCTATGTCTGCCACCGACTTTTTAAGCATACTACCGTTACTGATCATCAGCGCATCCGCTGTTATCGCCATGTTGCTGGTGGCCATCAAAAGAAACCACCGGGTGATGCACGCCTTTACCGTGCTGGCTTTTATACTGGCGTTCGGCGCGCTGTTCCTCCATCCCGGGCAACTGCCGTATGTGATAGCGCCGCTTTTCGTGGTGGACGCGTTCGCCCTGTTCAATACGGGACTGATACTGGTAGCCGGTTTGAGCGTACTGTTTTTATCCTATAGTTATTTCGAGCAGCGCGAAGAGCGCAAGGAAGAATATTACATCCTCCTGTTGCTGGCGACGGTAGGGGGGATCGTGCTGGTGGTGAGCCAGCATTTTATTTCGCTGTTCCTCGGTCTGGAAACGATGAGCATCAGCCTGTACGGGCTGATTGCCTACCTGCGGGCCCGCGAGCGGTCCGATGAGGCCGGTATCAAATACCTGCTGCTGGCCGCGCTCTCTTCTGCCTTCCTGTTATTCGGCATGGCGCTCGTGTATGCGGAAAGCGGGCGGATGGATTTCACCGGCATCGGCCGGTACCTGGCCACGGCAGGCAGTGTGCCGGTGGGTGTGGTGGCCGGTTTCGGGCTCATGCTGATCGGTGTCGGATTTAAACTTGGCATCGTTCCCTTTCATATGTGGACGCCGGACATTTACGAAGGCGCTCCGCTGCCGGTGGCCGCTTATATCGCCACCGTGTCCAAAGGCAGCATGCTGGTGCTGCTCATGCGTTTTTACCGCGATATAGACGGGTACGAATACACGATACTCTGGTGGGTAATTGCCATCATCGCCATGGCGAGCATGTTTGCCGGTAACTGGCTCGCCTTGCTGCAGCAGAATGTAAAGCGCCTGCTGGCCTATTCTTCCATCGCGCATATGGGATACATCCTCATCGCGTTCCTGGCGGGGCAGGCGGCAGGGCAGGAGGCTGTGATGTTTTACCTCGTGGCGTATGTGATCACCAGCATCGGTGCTTTTGGCGTGCTGGCGCTGCTGTCGGATAAAGTGCGGGATGCGGAAGACCTGGAAGATTTCCGTGGCCTGTTCTGGCGGCAGCCCTGGCTGGCGGCCATCTTTACGGGCATGATGTTGTCGCTCGCCGGCATCCCCCTCACCGCCGGCTTCATCGGGAAATTTTACATCGTCGCGGCCGGCGTCGACGCCGGGTTGTGGCTGCTCCTGGTACTGCTCGTCATTAACAGCGTAATTGGTCTGTTCTATTATATCCGCATTGTGGCGATGATGTTTCAGCCACTCGACGCTCCGCAGCGGAAACCTCTACCTTTCTTCGGGATTTTTGCGTTAACCGGGCTGATGCTGCTTTTGCTCTGGCTGGGGATTTATCCCTCGTCGCTCATCGCGGTTATCCGGGATATGGTGCTGACGATGGGATAAGCCGTAGATGCATATGGATTTATTTTTAACTGATCAGGCCGCTTATACAGATTTCCGGCCCGGATTCCCCCGTTTTGCCCTATTTTGCAACATTGCCACTTTTGGTTGCACAAAACCCAATAACCGCTTATGATGCATCAATTATTAGGCCTTACCGCAGGCGCCTGCATGGCCCTCGGTCCTATATCCGTACAGGCCCAACCCGAAACTAAATTGCTGAGGAACCCGGCCGTGAGCGAAAAGCACATCGCTTTTATGTACGCCGGCGACATCTGGCTGGCGAACCGCGACGGCTCGCAGCCGCTGCGCCTCACCGTTCACCCGGGCGTCGAACAGGACCCGTATTTTTCGCCCGATGGGAAATGGATTGCTTTTACGGGCAACTACGACGGTAACACCGACGTTTATATGATCTCCGTGGAAGGCGGCGACCCGCAGCGCCTCACCTGGCACCCGTCCCGCGATGTGCTGAGAGGCTGGGTAGACAACGATCATATCCTCTTCGCCTCCGGCGCACTATCGCCCACCGGCCGCACCCTGCAGCTGTTCAGTGTCAGCACCAAAGGCGAATTGCCGGTGGTGCATGCGAAAATACCGGAAGCTACACAGGGCGCCGTTTCACCCGACGGAAAATACACCGCTTACATCAAGAACCCAGACCCCACGGAAGGAGCCACGGTGTACCGTCCCTTCAAACGCTACCGCGGCGGGTACATGCCCAAAATATGGATATTCAATAACAGCACCCACCAGATCGAAGAAATCCCCGCGGCCAACTCGAACAACATAAGACCGGTATGGATAGGGAAAAGCGTGTATTTCCTGAGCGACCGCAATCATACCATGAACATCTTCCGGTATGATACGGATAGCAAACAGGTAACGCAGGTCACGAAATATAAAACCGACGACGTGAAGACGCTTACCGGCGACGGTAAAACGCTGGCGTTCGAACAGGCGGCCACCATCCACCTGCTGAACCCGGCCACGGCCGCGGTAACGGACTTGCAGGTGAGCATCCGCGCGGACATTCCTTCCAAACGCCCGCGGTACGAAAAGATCCAGAATTTCGAGCGCGTCAACCTGTCGCCTACCGGCGTAAGGCTGCTGGTGCAGGGCAGGGGGGAAATCTTCTCCATCCCGAAAGAAAAAGGCGATGTGCGGAATATCTCCAGCTCGCCGGGCACACACGAAAGGGAACCGGGATGGTCGCCCGACGGGAAATGGATCTCTTACCTGTCCGATAAAGATGGTAACTATAAACTGATCCTCCGCGATCAGAAAGCGGAAAAGGAGCCCATCGAAATCGAACTGGGTAAAACGGTGTATTACTTCGGCCTCACCTGGTCGCCGGACAGCAAAAAGATCGCTTTCAGCGATGCGCATTTCAACCTGTATTACGTCGACGTACAAACGAAGAAAGTCGTGCACGTCGACACCAACAGCAACGGGTCGATTCCTTCCGGCAACACCAACGTGTTCGCACCGGTATGGTCGCCGGATTCCAAATGGATATCCTACATCAAACTCCAGGAGAACAGCTTCGACGCCGTGTATCTCTATAGCCTGGAAAGCGGCAAAAGCACGGCCGTGACGGACGGGATGGGCGATGCCGGCAATCCCACTTTCAGCGCGGACGGCAAATACCTCTTCTTCGCAGGCAGCACCAACAGCGGCATGGCGCTCAGCGGCCTGCACATGCAGACCTACGGGAAGCAGATGGCGTTCAACATCTACGCCGTGATGCTGGATAAAAACACCCCCACGATCTTCACACCGGAAAGCGATGAAGAAACGGTGAAAGGCGCGGAACCGGAAAAGAAAAAAGACACCAGCAAGCCGGCTGCGGCCCCTGCCACCGCACGGATCGACGTAGACGGCATCCAGCAGCGCATCATCGCCCTGCCGTTGCCCGCGGGTAACTACCGCGCGCTGAACGGCCAGGTGAAAGACAAACTGTTTTACATGATGGACGGCGAACTAAAGTATTATGACCTGAAAGAACGTAAAAATGAAACCTTCGCCAAAGCCAACATGTATATCGTAAGCGCGGATGCGAAGAAAATACTGCTCCTGTCGTCCGGCGCCTACAACATTGTGCCCGCAGACCGCAAGCCGAACCCCGGCGACGGCAAAGTGGACGTATCCAACGTGAGTGTGTACATCGATCCGGTGGCCGAGTGGAACCAGATTTTCGATGAAGTGTACAAGATCGAAAAGGATTTCTTCTACGTGAAAAACATGCACGGGGTAGACTGGGATGCGAACAAAAAGAAATATGCCGCGTTGCTGCCGCACGTGAGCAATCGTGCCGATCTGAACTACCTGCTCAACGAGATGATGAGTGAAATGGTAGTGGGCCACAACTATGTGGGCATGGGCGATATCCCTTCCGGCCCGAACGTGGCCACCGGTATGCTGGGTGCCGACTTTGAGATGCACCAGAACCGCTACCGCCTCTCGAAAATCTACAGCACGCTGGCCTGGAACCCGCAGCTGAAAGCGCCGCTGGCCGTACCCGGACTGAACATCAAAGAAGGTGATTACATCCTGGCTGTGAACGGCCGCCCCCTCACGGCGAAGGAGAATATTCATGCCCTGCTGCAGCATACCGTAGGCCGCCAGATCGTGCTGAAAGTCAACAGCCAGCCTTCCGAATCGGGCGCCCGCGAAGTAGTGGTGGAGCCGATCGATGGCCCCGCAGAATACGAACTGCGTAAAACCGACTGGATTGAAGGTAACCGTAAAAAAGTAGACCAGCTCAGCAACGGCAAAATCGCTTACGTGTACATGCTGAATACGGGCATGGAAGGGTATACCTCCTTCAACCGCTACTTCTACGCACAAACCGACAAACAGGCCCTGCTGCTCGATGAGCGTTTTAACGGCGGCGGTTCCGTGGCGGATTATGTGATCGACATCCTCGACCGTGAAGTGCTCAGCTACTGGGGCGTGCGCAACGGCCGCAGCTTCACTACGCCCGGCAACGGCATCTATGGTCCCAAAGCCATGCTCATCAACGAATACGCAGGTTCCGGCGGCGATATGATGCCCTGGATGTTTCAGCAGAAGAAACTGGGCAAGCTGATCGGCAAACGCACCATGGGCATCCTGGTGGGCATCAGCGGCTATCCCACGTTGATGGACGGCGGTTATGTGACTTCCCCGAGCTTCGGTATTTACGATACGAAAGGTAACTGGATCATCGAGAATGAAGGCACGCATGCCGACATAGATGTGGAGCAAACGCCCGCAGACGTCATCGCCGGCCGCGACCCGCAGCTGGAAAGAGGGGTGCAGGTACTGCTGGAAGAACTGAAAACGAAAAGTGTGAAACCGGTGCCGAAACCGGCTGATCCCGTAAGAATAAAATAGACGGTGCTTTCTCCCGCTGTATTATGCAACGGTACAAGCGGCCGTAGAAAACATTGCATTCCGCTGCATATGGGTGAATATATCCGGCGGTCGGAAATCAATAAAAAAGGGCGCCCTGATGACCAGGACGCCCTTTTACGTTTGTATCGAATCGTTGTGTTATAATTCATTGCTCCAGTTCGGGTCCGGTAGCCTTTCCCGGATGGAAATCGTTGTATTATAAACCATCGTTCCAGTTCGGGTTCTGTGTGAGGTTCGGGTTCAGCAGCCTTTCCTGGATGGGAATAGGTTGGAGATAATCCCGTGTTTCATCGAACACTTTGGTGATGTTGCGGTTGATGATCACATTACCGCCGGCCGCGCCGTTTTCCAGGTCGATTTCGGTGCCCAGCTTGAAGTACTGCACGCCGCTTACTGCGGGCGAAGGTTTGGTGCCTTCATAGATATGCACGTCGATTTTGCCGTTGCGGTCGAGGTCGTACTGGCCGATACCGGGGAAATACATGCCTTTGAACTGGCGGAGCATGGCTTTGCCTTCTTTCCAGCGCATCAGGTCGTTCCAGCGGTAGCTTTCCATTACCAGCTCAACCCTTCTTTCGCGGCGGATTTCCAGGATAACGCCTTTATTGGCGCCGGAGAGGTTGGGGTATTGCGCTGCCAGGTATGGATCCGGGGTGGCATTGGCGGCGGCCAGGTTCATGTTCGGCATGCCCACGCGGTCGCGGAGCGGCTTGATGGTTTTATCCAGGTCGGCCTGTGTGATCGCACCCAGTTCCGCTTTGGCTTCCGCCAGGTTCAGCAGCACCTCGGCGTACCTGAACACGGGCATGGAGTTGATGGAACGGTTGAAGGAGTCGAAAGACAGGTCGGTCACGAATTTGATCAGCTGGTAACCGGTTACGCTCGCCCCGAAGTCCGGCGGCAGTTTGTTGGTGGTGCCGATGCGGGAATAACCCGGTGTACGGATGGTCTGCGAAAGGCGCGGGTCGCGGTTCTGGGTTTCGTTGTAGAACGTGATGGTGTCGTAACGGCTGATGTCCGTAAATCGGCTGCCGTCTGCCATCAGGTAACTGTTCACCAGTTGCTTTTCCAGGCCTGGTTTGCCGTAGGAAGACGTGATCGTGTAGTAGTTCACGTTATGCCATACCTGCAGTTCGTTGCTGAAGTTGCGGGCGAGGATGATCTCGTCTTTGATCGGCGCGATGGACGCGAACAATTCGAGGTACGCTTTCGAAGGCGTGGAAGTGTAAATCTTGTATTTGCCGCTGGCGATCAGGGCTTCGGATGCTTCCACGGATTTCTGCAGCAGCGCTTCCCAGCCGGGGAGGTTCATTTCAGGATGGTATTTCCGGAAAGTGCCCTCGAAAAGGCAGATACGGCTCTTTAACGCAAGGGCGGTGAATTTGGTCACCATTTCCGTGCTGGGTACCTCGTTGTCGATTTTTGCGATGGCATAGTCGATGTCGGCCAGGATGGAATCCACGATCAGCGTCCGTTTGTCCCTGGCTTTCTTCAGTGCGGCCTCGTCTTTCTGCTGCACGGTGGTGCTGTACCAGGGCACGTCCCCGAAGCGCTGCACCTTATCGAAATAAAAATAAGCCCGGAAGAATTTCGCCACCGCGGCAAATTTGGCGGCCTGCTGCTCAGGCATCACCCGGTTATAGTTTTCGAGGAAAAAATTGATCTTGCGCAGTTCTCCCCAGCTCCAGTTGCCGCCCGTCACGGGAACGGTGCGCTTGCCGGTGATGTTGTCGCCCATCGAGGATTTGACGATGTTGTCGATATCCTCGTTGTACACCCCTTCCGCGGAGGGAAAGGCGCTGTAGAAGGAATTGAGATAAACCCTCAGCTCTTTTTCGTTGTTGAAAAACTGGTCGGGTGCAATATCAGAAACCGGCTTGCGGTCCATGAACTTGCTGCAACCCGCGAACAGGCTGCCTCCGGCGAGTAATGCTATGGAAATATACTTTTTCATTTCAATTGCTGTTTAATGGTTAGAAAGACAGGTCCAGACCGGCGGAGTATGTTTTCGCAAATGGATACACACGGCCGTTGGCGTCTGCCGCAGCCTGCTCGGGATCAATGTATTTGGTTTCCAGTTTGGTCCAGGTGGCCAGGTTGTCCCCACTCACGTAGAAGCGGCAACGGCTGAGGCGGAAGCGCTTCAGCAGGTTGTCGGGCAGCGAATAACCGATGGTGAGGTTTTTCAGACGGAGATAAGCGAGGTCCTGCATGTACTTGTCGTTCGTATTGGTGAGCGGGTTGTTCCCGTTGAGCGCGATATAACCGCGCAGGCGGGGGAAGTAGGCCGACTGGCCTTTTTCAGGGCTCCAGATCTTTTCTTCGAAATCGCGCGGCACGAAGGAATAATACGGGCGGCTGTAAGGGCCCCAGAATTTATCCGCGTTGGCGCCTGGGTACCAGTTCTTTTTGCCGATGCCCTGGAAGAAGAAAGATACGTCGAAGCCGTTCCAGCTCGCGCTGCCGGTAAAGCCATACGGGAAACGGATCTGGTTGTTGCCGAGATGCACGAGGTCGCCATGATCGGCCACGGTGTTTTTACCCGGGGAAATCACGCCGTCGTTATTGAGGTCCTGGAATTTCAGGTCGCCTGCACGCAGCCTGTTCCATTCGCCGGCGGCGCCTACGATGTTGGAGCCTACCAGTTTCTGGTCAACTTTGGCAGACCATGCGGCGGCTTCTTCGTCGGAGTTGAAATAACCGGCGGTCATATAACCCCACATATCGCCATAGCGCTGACCTACGTAGTAGTCGCTGAGCAGCTGGCTCGGGTTGTCGAATTTGGTGATCACGGTGGAGAAGTCGCTCAGGTTACCGCCCACGGTGTACACGAGCGGTTTGCCGGCAACCTGGAACTGGTTGGTATAGGTGATGTTCAGCTCAAAACCGCGGGTGCGGAGGTCGGCCGCGTTCTCTTTCGGTTCCGCGGTGCCGAATACGGCGGGCAGCGTCATGCCTTTGGTCAGCATGTCTTTCGTATCGCGGATGTAATAATCGAAGTTGACGTTCAGTTTGCTTTTGAACAGCGATACGTCTACGCCGTAGTTGATGGAGGCGGTTTTTTCCCAGGTAAGGTCCGGAGAAATGGCGCCGGGCGCGGTGAGGTATTCGAGTTTTTTTCCGGCGGCAATCCAGTCGAGCGTACCCCTGCTCAGTACGGGAATGTACGGGTAGGAGGAGGTGGTGATCTGGTTGCCCAGCGAGCCGTAGGAAGCGCGGAACTTCAGGTCGTTCACGGTCTTTTTCAGCGGCTCGAAGAACGCTTCTTCGCTCACGCGCCAGCCGGCGGATACGGAGGGGAAGAAACCGAAGCGCTGGCCTTTCGGGAAACGGGAAGTACCGTCGTAGCGGCCGTTGGCTTCAAAGAGATATTTGCCTTTATAGTCGTAGTTGGCGCGGGCAAAGAAACCCAGCAGGGCCCATTCGCTCTGCGCACCGCCCAGTACGTAGTTGCCGGAACCGAGGCTGATGTCGTTCAGGTCTTCGGACAGCAGGTCGCCGCGCTCGGACGTGATGCGTTTGAATTGTTTCAGCTCCTGGTTGTAGCCCGCCATGAACTTCACGTTGTGGCCGCTGAAATCTTTCGCGAATTCGCCGTAGGCGTTGGCCACGTGGTACATGTCGTTATTGGTCTCTTCCCGCAGGAAGTCGGCGCGCGGCAGTTTGCTGATCACGCCCGGGTAGATGGAGTAGGGGGCGGCCGCCTGGCGGATGGTGGTGTTGGTCGCCGCATCGTTGTCCCTGGCAGGGTTGAGCGTAAACGTGTAGTTGGCGTACAGGTTCACATGTTTGCTCAGTTTGATGGTGGCACCCCAGGTGCTCATCAGTTCGTTCCAGCGCTCGATGCCTTTGGATTTGCCGTACAGCAGGTCCGCATAAATACCGTCGCCGATCTGGTAGTTGTTCAGTGCGGTGATGTAAGTGGCCGTACCGTCCGGGTTTTTAGGCACATAGGAGGGCAGTGCGTGTACGGTGATGGACACGAAGTTGCTGTTTACGCCCCATCCCGGGTAGGTGTATTTGGCGATGCTGAATTGTGTGTTGTTGGTGAACGTCAGCCAGTCGGTGGCCCTTACGGTCAGTTTGGTGCGCAGGTTATAGGAGTTGTACTCGTCGCGGTTGATGCGCATCATCCCTTTGCGGTTGTACATACGGCCGGAGAGCATGAAGTCCACTTTCTCCGAACCGCCTGATACGCTGAGGCTATGCTCCATGGCGGGCTGTGCGTCGAAGAACATTTCTTTCCACCAGTCGGTATTGCCGTAATAAACGTACTGGTCGCGGCCGTTGCGGTTGGATACCACCACGGAAGGCAGCGATTTGTCGGTCTGGCGTTTTTTCAGTTCTTCGTAATCTTCCGGTGTGTAACGCGTATAGGTGTTACCGGTAGATACGCGGAAAGCTTCGTCGTTCATCATGGCGGCGGTGTAACCATCGGTCATGAAGTCGGTGCTCACGGTGGAGCGGGCAGACGAGAAGTTATTGCCGTAATTCACGGTCAGCTTGCCTTTTTTGGCGGCTTTGGTGGTTACGAGGATAACGCCGAAAGCGGCGCGGGCGCCGTAGATGGCCGATGCGGCCGCATCCTTGAGGATGGTTACGGTCTCGATGTCGCGCGGGTTCACGTTGTTCATGGAGCCCGGTACGCCGTCGATCAGTACCAGCGGGGTGGCGCCGGAGCTGAGCGGGTTGTTGCCGCGGATGTTAAAGCGTCCGTTGGAGCCGGGGCGGCCGTCGGTGAAGGTGATGTTCAGGCCCGGCACGGCGCCCTGGAGCGCCTGGGTAACGTTGGCCACGGGGCGGCTTTCCAGTGTTTTGGCGTCTACCTGGGCGATGGCGCCGGTCAGGTTCACCTTCTTCTGGGTGCCGTAACCCACTACCACCAGTTCATTCAGATTCTGATTGCCTTCTTTCAGCTGCACCTTCAGATTGTTGCTGCCGGCTTTCAAAACCTGGTTATTTAATACATGGGGCTCAAATCCAATGAAAGAAAACGTAACAGTTAAAGGTGCGCCTACGGGTAATCCCTGCACGGTAAATACCCCCTTTGCATCACTGGCGGCGCCCTTTCTCTGACCGGCCGCGGTTTTCACTTCCACGGAAACGCCGGGGAGTAATTCTCCGGCTGCGCTGGTCACCACGCCGGTGAGCGTAGCATCCTGCTGTTGGGCCGTTGCCGCCGCGGGAAGCAGCATCAGCAGCCATAGCCAGACTTTAAACGATTGTTTTGCGAACATACGATGTCGATTTTATAGGTGAACATGTTAAACCCGGAAATAGTAATCCCGTTCAGACCGGTAAGTCGGCCTGTCAGGTGTAGACGCTAATTCTCCTTTCAGAAATGCGCCCGCAAGATGAGAAGAAATGCAAAGGATTGCATTCCCTTGAAGGTTAAGTTACCTTTAAGCAATTGTTAAGAGAGTGAAACCTGCCTGTAAATGCGCTTTTACGTGTACCAATGTGACTCATGACATGCTGATATGGCTGAATAATACAATATCTGTTGCTTCCTACAGGGATTCCGGCAATACCGGTCCTATGACTTTGGCTGATGTGGAACTCCTTTTATTCACTGTAGCGGCTTAAAAGTAAAAACAATTTTCTAGATTTTATAATAAAATGAAAGTAAAACAAACGTTTTTGAAATGTTTGAAAAGGGGATTTGGCGGGATGCCTTATTTCCGGTAGATTCATCATAAGGTGCGCTCTGTACCTTTTTTTGATCTGGATGTATATATCTGCGGATGCCGGCGGGAAAAAAGTTTTGTAAAAAGTTCGCGTTTTGCGAATTATTTATAACTTTGAAAAGTCAGCATGTATGAAGATACATTTGATCAGGAAGGAATCGATCGAAGGGTTTAAACGTATTTATCCTTCCGCCAGGGCGCCTTTCAGGGGCATGGCTGTCCATTGTTAAGAACGCTTCCTGGGCATGCCCCGCCGATATCCTGAAAACATTCGGCTCGGCGGATCTGCTGGGCAACGGCAGTAGTCGCGTGGTATTTGATATTGGCGGCAATAATTACCGCATGATCTGCCACTATGTTTTCGGAGAGCGGGAAATTCACCTTTTTATCTCATGGATCGGCACGCACAGCCAATACACCGCCCTTTGCAAAGAGGGGAGGCAGTACACCATTGCCGAATATTAAATCAAACATGATGGAACCACTCAAGTACAAAGTGATCAAAACAATTGCACAATACCACCGGTATGCGGGCCTGCTGGAAAAGCTGGTGATGCTGAACAAAAAAAGCACCGCCGAGCGGGATGTGATGGAATTGTTGCAGGTGCTGATCGAGAAATACGACCGTGATCACAACACTTTTACAGAAGCGGATCCTATTGAGTCGCTCCGTTTCCTGATGAAAGACCACAAAATGAAATCGGTAGACCTGGCCACCGCACTGGGCGTCAGTACCAGCCTGGTATCGGATATCCTGCACCGCCGGAGAGGGCTGTCCAAGGAAAACATCCGCAAACTGGCCGAGCAGTTCTCCGTCAGCCAGGAACTGTTCAACCGGCCTTATGCGCTGGCCGCGCCGGCGAAGGATTCAGCCAGGTGACTTTTCCTTTACTGACGGGCGAAGGGGGTCACTAAATGGCCTTTTCGATTGCAGACGGGGAGGATACCACGAATGACCTTTTATTCCCAGTCAGTGCCAAAGCACACCACCCTTACTTCATCACCAGTTGCACCGTACTGTCCGACCGCTGCTCCAGCAATATCTTGCGGCCTTTGGTCAGTTCTTCCAGCAAACCGTTCTGGTAATGCCGGACGGTCAGCAGCTCGAGCCCTTCGTTATAGGAAATCTTGAAACCGCCGTGCAGGGCTTTAATGAGCAGTTCTATCTTTTCAGGATTGTTGTCGATGCAGCAGGAGAAGCTGATCGCGGCGTTCTGGGTGAGATTGATCTTGATTTTATTGGCATGGAATATCTCGTAGATATCGCTGATCTTATCCTCGGTGATGAAACCGAAGTCGCGCGACGTGATGGTGATCAGTACCTGGTTCCTTTTCAGCACGATGATCGGCGGTAACTTGCGGTTGTCCGCATCTTCGCGGATAACGGTGCCGGGCAGGTCCTTATTCAGGAAACACTTCACGTACAGCGGGATCTGCTTGTTCTGCAGCGGTTTGATGGTTTTGGGATGGATCACCTGCGCGCCGTAGTAAGCCATTTCGATCACTTCATTGAAGGCTATTTCCGGGATATTGATCGTATTGGGGAAGATCTTCGGGTCGGCGTTTTTCAGGCCTTCCACGTCCTTCCAGATGGTCTGGCTTTCGGCGTTCAGCAGGTTGGCGAACACGGCGGCGGAGAAGTCGCTGCCCTCGCGGCCGAGGGTCACGCTCTCGTTCTGGTCGGTGCTGCCGATGAAGCCCTGGGCGATCACGATGTCGACCGCATTGAACAGCGGCAGCACTTTTTCGTTCACCTGTTTCTGCGTCACCTCCCAGTCGATATTAGCGTCGCGGAAGTTATCGTCGGTGCGGAACACGTCGCGCACATCAAGCCACACATTGGTGATGCCCGCCTGGTTGAAATAAGCGCTGACGATGGCGGTGCTGAGCAGTTCGCCCAGCCCCACGATCTGGTCGTAATAATAGTCGTAGGGGCGGATGGGCTTTTCTCCCAGCGTCCATTCGGCTTCCGTAAAGAATTGCTGCAGCTGGGTAAAGAGCGGGTGCTCTTTGGTGCCCAGGAGGGTTTCCGCCACGGCGAGGTGCTGCTGCTCCACGTTGTACAGCAGCTGGGAAGCGATTTCACGCTTGCGCATGAAGTAGTTCTGGGTCACCTTTTCCAGTTCGTTGGTGGTTTTGCCCATGGCGGAGATCACCACGAGCAATTTCTCGCCCGGATAAGACTGGATAATATTGCCTACCTGCTGAATGCGCTCAATAGTTTCTAAACTTGCGCCGCCAAATTTGAAAACCTTCATACGGAGAATCGACTTCTGTTAAAAAATACTCGGCAAAGTACGGCAACTTTAGATTTGTTTAAAAATGAATTTACCCGAAAATGACAATTTCCTTAAAATAACCCTGTTTAGCTTAATTTAGCCCACCTTAACCAACACGTATATGAAAATGAACCAACGGGTGATGACGCTGGATGAATTTACCATCCAGGAATTGAGAAACTACCCCGGCGCTACCGGCCAGCTCTCCGGCCTGCTGCGCGATATCGGCCTCGCCGCCAAAAGAGTGAATGTGGAAGTGAACAAGGCAGGTATTGCCGACATCCTTGGCGAAGCGGGCAAAACGAATGTTCAGGGCGAATCCGTGAAAAAACTCGACGAGTTTGCGAACGACCAGCTCATCAACTCCCTCCGCACCAGCATCTACTGCTGTGGTGTGGCCTCCGAAGAGAATGAAGATTTTATTTCGTTCGACGACGACCTTTCCAGGAATTCCAAATATGTTGTGCTGATGGACCCGCTCGACGGTTCGGGCAATATCGACGTAAACGTGTCCATCGGCACCATTTTCTCCGTATACCGCCGCCTGTCGCCCAACGGCCAGTCGTGCACGCTGGAAGACTTCCTCCAGCCGGGCATCATGCAGATCGCCGCGGGGTATATCATCTACGGCTCCTCCACCATGCTGGTGTACGCCACCCGCAGAAGCGTGCAGGGATTCACCCTAGACCCCAGCATCGGGGAGTTCTGCCTCTCGCATCCCAATATGCGGGTGCCGGAGGAAAGCGACATCTTCTCCGTGAACATGGGTTATTATTATCTCTACGAACAGAACATACAAAGGGCGATCGATCTCTTTATGGCCCGGAATGCGGGCGATAAAGTGTACCGCCACCGCTTCGTGGGCTGTATGGTATCCGAAATCCACCGCACGCTGGTGCAGGGCGGCGTGTTCATGTACCCCGCCTTCGGAAAATATACCAATGGCCGTTTGCGTTTATGTTATGAATGCAATCCCATGTCGTTCCTCATGGAAAAGGCAGGAGGGGCCGCCATTGCCGACGGGAGCCGCCGTTTGCTCGACATCAAGCCGGACGAGCTGCATCAGCGCATACCGATCTTCATCGGTTCCAAAAAAATGGTGGAAGCCATCCAGCGGGAAATCAGCTGACTTTGGCGCGATATTGGATTATACAATTTTCCGTATTAAAAAAACGTTTGTAGAAACATGTTTAACCAGCACTATTGTAAGATCCTTTTCCTTTCCGCCGCCGTATTAATGGGCACCCAGGCATCGGCCTGCAGCAAAGCCGTATCGGGCGGCTCATCTTCCGCACCCGCCGCCACCGTTAAAAACACGGGCGACGTGGAAGAAGATATCCTCTATTATGTCAACAAGTTCCGCAAAAGCAAAGGCCTGCCGGCACTCAAACTGAATGAAACCATCAGCGTGGAGGCGCGCAGCCACAGTAAAGCCATGGCCAATGGCCGCACCGGCTTCGGGCACAACGGTTTTGAAGACAGGATAGACGATATTTCCAAAAAACTCGGCCGTGTGAGCGGCGCCGCTGAAAACGTGGCCTATGGCAACCTCAGCGCCGAAGCCGTGGTGGACGGATGGATCAAAAGCCCCGGGCACCGCAAGAACATGCTGGGCAACTTTAACCTGATCGGCATAGGCACCGCCAGGGGAAAGGGCAACATCGTGTACTTCACCCAGATATTTATCAGCAAGCCGCAGACTACCGCTTCAAAATAACTGCTTAACGACCTTTTAAATTCAGGAAAAGGGCGTCTCCGTTAAAAGAGACGCTCTTTTTTTATGCTTTTTAGGTAATTTGGCCGCATGGAAAAACGCAAGATCATTGAGGTGAAGGACCTGGTGAAACAGTATGGTGACTTCACCGCTGTGAAAGGGATTAGTTTTGATGTGTACGAAAACGAGGTGTTCGGCCTGCTGGGCCCTAACGGCGCCGGTAAATCGACCACCCTGGAAATCATAGAAACCCTGCGCCGGAAAACGGCCGGCACGGTGATCGTGGACGGCATGAACCTCGACGAGGAGCCCGAGGCGATCAAAAAGATCATCGGCGTGCAGCTGCAGACCTCCGGTTATTACCCGGGGCTGAACCTGCTGGAGCTGATCCGGCTCTTCGCCGGGCTGTATAACCAGCCGGTAGACGGGATGGCGCTGCTGAAGGAATTTAACCTGGAAGACAAAGCCACGGAGAAGTTCAAAGCCCTCTCCGGCGGCCAGAAACAGCGCTTCTCCATCGCCACCACGCTCATCAACAAACCCCGCATCATTTTCCTGGACGAGCCCACCACGGGCCTCGACCCCCAGGCGCGGCGCAACCTGTGGACGCTCATCCAGCATGTGCGGGCGCAGGGCACCACCGTGGTGATCACCACGCATTACATGGATGAAGCGGAGTTCCTGTGCGACCGTTGCGCGATCGTAGACAGTGGCCGCATCATTGCGCTGGACACCCCGGACGCCCTGATCGACCAGCTGGTGGCCCGCGGTTTTGAAAGAAAAAAAGAAGTGAAGAAGGCGAATCTCGAAGACGTATTCATTCACCTGACAGGGAAAGACCTGCGGGAAGAGTAATATAAAACTGTTTGCCATGGAAGATTTACGCTATCCTATCGGCCGTTTTCAGACGCCGGTACTGGTCAACGCCGAAATGCGGAAGAAGTTCATCAACGACATCCGCCACCTGCCCACGCTGATCGAACTGGCGGTGCAGCACCTCGACGCCCACCAGCTGCAAACGCCTTACCGGCCCGGAGGCTGGACGGTGGCGCAGGTAGTGCACCATCTGGCGGACTCCCACATCAACGGCTTCACCCGCGTGAAGCTGGCGCTGACGGAAAACAATCCCACCATCAAGCCGTACGACGAAACCGCCTGGGCCGAGTTGCCCGATGTGCAGCATGTGCCCATCAATGTGTCCATCACCCTGCTGCATGCGCTGCATACCCGCTGGGTGGCCGTGCTGGAGCACCTGGAGGCGAAGGACTGGGACCGTACCTTTTTCCATCCCGGCAATAACGCGCAGTACACGCTATCGAAACACCTCGCCAATTATTCCTGGCACGGCCTTCACCACCTCGCCCACATCGAAAGGCTCAAAGAAAGGGAAGGCTGGCTGTAAACAGATCACCCGTGGCTCCGCCCATCAAACTTATCAGAATCAATGGACTGGAAACTCGTCAACTCCGAATATCTCTACAAAGAACCCTGGTTAACCCTCCGCCGCGATATCTGCGAAACGCCGGCGGGTGTAACGGTGAACCCGTATTATGTACTGGAATACCCGGATTGGGTGTGCGTGATGGCCGTAACGGCCGACCACCAGGTGATACTCATCCGCCAGTACCGGCATGCCTTCGGCACGGTGCTGCTTGAAATCCCCGGCGGGGTGATAGACCCGGAAGACCCGGTGCCGCTGGATGCCGCGCGCCGCGAACTGCTGGAAGAAACGGGCTATGCGTTCGAGCAGTTTTACAGCCTCGGCGCCGTGTCACACAATCCCTCCACCAGCACCAATCTCACGCACATGTTCCTTGCCACCGGCGGCAAATACGTACAGGCGCAGCAGCTCGACGCCAACGAAGAAATTGAAGTGCTGCTGAAAGATGTGAACGAAGTTGAACAGATGCTGAAGGAGCACCAGTTTGTACAGGCCCTGCATGTGAGCTGTTTGCATTACGGGCTGGAGAAAATAAAGGAATTGCGGGCCGATATGAACAGGGGAGAGTGATAAATAGCCGCATTCACCGGGCGGCGTAGCGCCATTTTTCAACAATCCATATTGAAAGACGGGCGGGGTGCAACTTCCCTTGTCGGTGCAGCCCGTTACAGGGGCACTTCCCCCACGATAAACACGGACCCGCATACCAGCACCATATCTTCCTTGTCCGCCTGCGCAAGCGCGGCGCGGTAGGCTTCCGGTACGTTTTCATAGGCTTTACCCTGCAAGCCCGCTTCAACAGCGAGGGCGTACAGTTCCGTTTCCGGCAGCGCGCGGGGGATCTGCGCGCGGGTGAAATAGTATTGCGCATCCTTCGGCAATAACTGCAGGGCCGCCGGCACGTCTTTATCTTTCACGAACCCGGTCACGATGTGGAGGCGTTTGTATTCCACCAGCGACAATTGTTCCAGGATGGCCCGGATGCCGGCCTCATTGTGCCCCACATCCAGCACGGTATAGGGCGCCTGCTGCACCACCTGCCACCTTCCGCCCAGGCCCGTGAGCCCGCGCACGTTTGCGAGCGCTTCCGCGACATCGCCCGTTTTGAAGCCCGCCTGTTCCAGGATGCGCAGGGTAGACAGCACGCCGAGCAGGTTTTTTTCCTGGTAGTGGCCGGGCAGGTCGAGCCGGTAGGTGTGGGTGTCGCCGCTCAGTGTATGCGCCACCGTTATTTCCAGCGCATCCGGGTGCGATACGGATGAAAGCACCTGCCACTCCTGGTCTGCAAAGAAGATGGGAGAGAGGCGCTGGTCGGCCGCATCGAAAAACACGGGCGCGGCTTCGGGCTGGGTTTCGCTGATCACCACGGGCACGTCGGGTTTGATGATGCCGGCTTTTTCGAAGGCGATCTGCTGGAGCGTATCGCCCAGGATGTTCATGTGGTCGTAGCTGATGTTGGTGATCACCGACACGAGGGGCGTGATCACGTTGGTACTGTCGAGGCGGCCGCCCAGGCCGGTTTCGATGATGGCGATGTCTACTTTCTCATGCGCGAAATATTCGAAGGCCATGGCCACCGTCAGTTCGAAGAAAGACGGCTGGATGGTGTCGATTTTGGCGCGGAGGCGCTGTACGAATTCCACCACGGCTTCTTCGGAGATCATCTCGCCGTTGATCCGGATGCGTTCCCTGAAATCGTACAGGTGCGGGGAAGTGTAAAGACCGGTTTTATAACCCGCGTTCTGCAGCACGGCGCTGAGCATGTGACTGGTAGAGCCTTTGCCGTTGGTGCCGGCGATGTGCACGGTGGGGAATTTGTTTTCGGGATGCTCCAGTATGGTGCAGAGCTCACGGATGTTGAGCAGGTCGTGTTTCAATGCGGCAGCGCCCTGCTTGCTGAACATGGGCAGCTGGCTATACAGATATTCGATGGTTTGCTGGTAGTTCATGGTGCCTTGCTAAATATCAGGGCAGCCTACGTTGCTTTTGCGTCTGCGGAAAATGCCGTCGCCGCCCTTATCCCAGCTCCACTTCGAAAAACGGATCGGGATTACGCGCAAAGCTACGAATACATCCGCACGATTGATGCGGCTCTGGAAAAGTGTGTTGAAGAGGCTGGAGGAGCCGATCACCAGCGGGCCCGCCCGCAGCGCCACGCCCGCGTCTACCTGGCCGTACCGGTTCACGGACACGGGCAGGTAAGCGCCCAGGTGCCGCGTTTCATACCGGGGCGTCACCGTCATCCAGGTGAGGGCGCTGGTTTTATGATCGTCTTTGGTGCCGCCGGTCAGTGCAATGGTGGCGCTGGCGCTCACAAAAAAGCGGCCGTCGATATTATAGTCGCCCATCAGGTTCACCGCGGTGGGCAGGTTCATAAAATAGGTGCTGTCCGTGTCGAGCGGGGTGAAAGTATTGGCGATGCGGTTGGCATACTGCCGGATGCTTTCTTCCTTGCGTTTTCCCAGCATGTTGGCGGGGAAGTTCTGCGCCCGCATGTCGAGGTCGGCGCTGTAGAGCGATTTGTCGTACCGGATACCGCCGATATCCACTACCGATATGCCCAGGCGGGCTTTCCAGGTATCTGCGTCGGGGTTCCAGTCGCCGCCTTCATAAATACTGCCGAAACCGTCGTTGTCGGGCCGCCATTCATAGATCACCCCGATGTCTGCCCCGATGCCGGGGTTCTGAAAGGGGCTGTAGAGCGATTGCCAGCTGTCGCTGTTCGTGTCCAGTTCGGCGTTATAGGCATAATGCAGCGTGCCGCGGTTGATGTCGATGGTATTCTGGTTCTTGAGGAAGATCGCTCCGTCGCGCCCCACGGCGTATACGGATGCCTGGCCCGCTAGGTATTTCAGGGTGATGCCGGCTTTTATGCGGTGATCGCCCCGGTCCCGGATCACCCTCGCGTAGGTAAGGCCGAATTCGTTCCACCAGTGGCCCATGCCGCCGCCATAACTGTCTGCTACGGTGCGGTTGTTATATTTCGGGTTCGGGTAGTCGATACCGAAGAAGTTGGCCGTAGCCGCTTCCACGCCACCGCCGGAAGCGGAGCCGCGCACGCGCCACACGAAAGCGACGGATTGTTTTTCGTCGATCGAATACAGCCCGGAGGGCATCATGATATCCGCGCTGCCCCAGCCGTATTGTTTGCGGGTGGCATTGGTGTCGGGGAAATAATCACGCCAGCGGCGGAGGGAATCGCCCGCCATCAGCGATGATTTTTCGAATTTGATGTAGGTATTGCCGGCCCGGGCATCGGCGCCAACGATGTTGACATCCCAGCGGTAACGGCTGCCGGCTGCGCTGGCGGGGTTGAAGGGCACGCCATGTATGCCGGCGTAATGGCTGGTGTGATATCCCGGAAAACTTTGCGCATGCGATGTAATGGCAGCGCTGATTCCCGCTATTAACAGTAAAAGCCTCTTGCTGAAATACATAGAATAGTCGGCAGATTAGTTTTAAATAACGGGAAAACCGGGAGAATATTCTCCTTACTGCGCTTTGAAGTAAAAACGGATAGGCCCGAACTGTTCTTCCGGCGCATCCGTGCTGGCGTTGTATTTGATCCTTTTCGCCGCTTCAATGGCAATCTGTATGGCTTTCGGATTGTTAATGGTTGAGTTTTTTAAGGTATAGGTCG
The DNA here is from genome assembly GCF_003813775.1 of Chitinophaga lutea. Lineage (NCBI taxonomy): Bacteria > Pseudomonadati > Bacteroidota > Chitinophagia > Chitinophagales > Chitinophagaceae > Chitinophaga > Chitinophaga lutea. Next base: position 706,843 of record NZ_RPDH01000003.1, read on the forward strand.
CACTCACTACATTTCCTTCACGGTCTACTTTAATGTTGACGGCCACATAGCCGGTTTCGTTGCCATCCCAGCTCACGGCGGGCCTGTTCACGAGGTTCCGGCCCCTCAAACGGAAGTCGGACGCGCCCCTGCCGGCCCCGGGAGTGCCGGTATAGCCGGTGGCATTCGGGTCGCCGCCGATCACGCCGCGGTCGCCGGGCCTGCCGGTATTGCCTTCGCCGGTGGAATTATTGCTGCCGTTGGCGCTGTTGCCGCTGTTGGCATTATTGGAAGTGCCGCCGGTAAAAACCGCCTTGGGCCGTTGCGGGGCAACGGGTGCGGGAGGAGCTTCGGCCTTGGGTTTCCTCGGCGTTTTCTCCGTTTTGGTTTCTACGGTTTTGGCGATTTCTTTGGGTTTGGGCGCCGGTTTGGGCGGTGTTTTCACCTCGGGGGCCTCCTCTTCGTTCTGGGTGGCCAGCTCCTGGGTGTTGCCCTGCTCTTCGGCGGGAGCGGGCGTGTTTTGAGGAACGGACGGAGCCGGTTCGCTGGCGGCCGGCGGGTTGGGGTTGAGCGGCTGCTCATCGCCCATGCCGTCGTCGGACGTGCCCAGGTTCACTTCCATACCAAGGTCCTGGTCGGGAAGCGGTGGCGGCGCGGAAAAACTGACCATGAACAGGCCTACTAACAGTAACGCATGCACGGCGACGGTAATGCCCGCCGCTTTAAAATTTTTCTGCTGTTTTTGTTCCTCCATCTTGATTCCAAAGTTAATATTTTTTAAATACCCCGTTCCTCGATTATATGAACGGCGCCCACGCGTCACTTTCCAGGGGCAAAAACTGCACCAAATGGCCAATGCGGTTGGTCACCGGCGTGCGTCACTGGTAATATTCCTTTTGGAAGTTGTGCGCAACCGGTATAGCTTGCAAATCCGGACTTATGCTGAACAAAACCATTGCATTATACAAAAACGCCTATGGCGGTATTTCCAGCTCCGTATGGTGGCTGGCCGTCGTGTTGCTGATCAACCGCAGCGGCAACATGGTGATCCCCTTCTTAACGATCTACCTGACCTTCGAATTGCATCTGCCGCTCGAACAGGCGGGCATCATCATGACCCTGTTCGGTGTGGGCGCCATCTGCGGCTCGCTGCTGGGGGGCAAACTGGCCGATACCATCGGTTTTTACCCCGTCCAGTTCTGGAGCCTCGTGCTGAACGGGGCGATGTTCCTCGTGCTGGGCCAGATGCGCACGTTCCCGGCCCTGGCCGTCACCATTTTTTTCCAGGGCATGATCGGCGAGTCGTTCCGCCCGGCCAATGCCGCTTCCATCTCTTATTACAGCGATCCGGCCACCCGCCTGCGTGCCTATTCCCTCATCCGGCTGGCCACCAACCTCGGCTGGGCCGTGGGCCCGGCACTGGGTGGCATCCTGGCGGCCATCAGCTACAAGTGGCTGTTCTGGACCGACGGATTGGTGTGCATCGCGGCGGGCCTGCTGATGCGGGTGTTCCTGCCTCCGGTGAAGTTTGTGAAGAAAAAGGAAGAGAAGACCGCGGCGGTCAGAAAACTCGATTCGGCGTACCGCGACTGGAACTATCTCTTTTTTGTGTTCCTCGTGCTGCTGCACGCCATCTGCCTGTTCCAGATGTTCACGATCGTGGGCGTGTTCTTTAAAGACCAGCTGCACATGAGCGAGCGCCTCATCGGTATCGCGCTGGGCGTCAACGGCCTGATGATCGCCGCCATGGAAATGATACTGGTGTACAAGCTGGAAAACAAACGGCCCGACGTGTATTACATCGGCATCGGGGTGCTATTGATGGGCGCGGCCTACCTCGTGTTCAATGTCTTCCCGCCGGTGACGGCCGCCGCATTTATCTATATCATATTCTTCTCCTTCGCGGAAATGACGAGCATGCCGTTCATGAACAATTTCTGGATACGCCGCAGCCAGGACCATAACCGCGGCCAGTACGCCGGGCTGTACATGGTGGCCTACAGCGCGTCGCATGTGATTGCGCCTACGCTGGGCGCATTCGTGGTGAAACACATGGGTTACACCGCCTGGTGGTACATTGTGGCGGGTATCTGTTTTGTGTCGTTCCTCGGTTTCAGGTGGTTATTCAGGCGTGTGCAAAGTCCTCTTCATAATTCCCCAGCATCCGTTCCATCGGCGGGTTAAAATAACCGAATTTCAGATCGGGGAATTCCTCGCGCAGCAGCTCCAGCATCTGTTTCATGCCCAGGCAGTCGCCGGTTTCGGTAACGCCTACCTTGCCCAGGTACCAGTCCGGATCGATGTTGAAATTCCGCCACTGGATCATGCTCAGTCCGGTTTCTTTGATGAGCTGGCGCAGGGCTTCGTATTCCTCCACGCTGTCCGTCATGCCCGGGAACACGAAATAGTTGATGGACGCCCATCCGCCGTGCTCGCGCACCACTTTGATGCTTTCCACGATGTCTGCGAACGTGTAATTGTTCGGGCGGTAGTACGGTGTGTAGATGTGCTCGCGCACGGAGTTGAGGCTCACGCGGATGCTGTTGAGCCCCGCCTTGCACAATTCCCTGACGGCGTTGGGTTTGCTGCCGTTGGTGTTGATATTGATGCTTCCTTTGGAAGTGTGTTTGCGTATTTCGAGAATCGACTCGCGGATGGTTTCCCACATCAGCAGGGGCTCGCCTTCGCAACCCTGGCCGAAGCTCACGATGGGGAAGGGCGCCGTTTCGAGATGCGGCACGGTGAACTCCACGATCTCCGCGGCCGTGGGTTTGAACGTCAGCCTGTCCTGCGTGGATACGATCGTTTCATCTTCCGGCTGGAACGAAATGCAACCGATGCAATTGGCGTTGCAGGCGGGAGAAGAGGGCACGGGGCACTCCCAGCGGCCCATGAAATAGTTCCGCGCGGCGGGGCAATGATAGGTGAGCGCGCAGTTATTGGCCAGGTGCTGTACGAGGCGGTTGTGCGGGTAGGCTTCCAGGAGGGTGGTGACACCGCTTTTCACTTTCGTGTCGCTGAAGCCGGCGCATTCCTGGCGGATGTCCTGCTCGATGCGGGTGGCCGGCACGTAAAACTTGTCGTTATGCCAGCCTGCGGCGGTGTAGCAGAACAGCGGGAGGGTGGGCGCATCGGGCGCGGTTTCGTACGCGGCGAGGTAAAAGCCGGTATGCGCGGGCGGAATGAAGGCCGCTACCGCCCATCCTTTTTCGCAAAGGCGCATTTCGCCCGTTTCCACATCGATACCGATGCCGCGGCGGCCGGGCAACTCGTACAGGTTGCCGCCTTCGGGCAGTTCTATCCATTCGTCGTCAGGGATCGGCAGGGCGTCCCAGCCGCTGCGGCCCGTCACGTAAAGCGACGTGTCTTCAAAGATGTTTCCCTGGCCGTCTGAATAGAGTATGTATGGAGATACGTTCATTGTATGCGTGTTTGGAAAAAGTTGTTCATCTCTGCGGCTTTGGTGGTGGAAATATCATCCAGCACTTCCAGCTGCAGTATTTTATTGTTTTTAAAGTCGAGCGTCAGCAGGTCGTTCCGCAAAATTACGTTTTTCATTTCGTTCCAGCCGATGCGGCGCGTGCCGAACACGGTAGGCAGCGTAATGCCGGTGGTGTCGAACGTAACATATGAAGGTTGCAGGATCCTGTATTCGGCATAGCCGATATACCCCACGCCGAGGCCTGCCAGCAGCAGCGTGAACCCTACGATGGGCTGCATGTGCGATAAAAAGTACAGGCAGCCGCTGAGCATGGTGAATGCCTGCAGCATGCGCAGTACGGTATTGGCTTCGGAAAACTTGCGCATCCGCCGCATCAGGAAGGGAAACGCAATACTGATCAGGCCCATGGCCACGAACAGGAACGCAATGAGCCAGTTGGGATCCTCCATTTTATACGTGCCGATCACGTTGAACAGGAAAAGTATCCCGATCATGCCATGCATGACCGGCTGCAAACGCAGGCGGGTCATAGCGTTGGGATGTAGTATCCGGAATTTGTACATGATTATTTCACCATCAGGTTACACAACTTAAAAAGCATGCGGGCGCCTACGTTGGCATCCCACTCATCCAGTCCTGCGCTTACTTCCACGAGATCGAAACCGATCAGCTTCCTGCCGCTTTCGAGTATCCTCCTGAACAGGTAAAACACCTGGGGGCCTTCGAGCCCTCCGGCCACGGGTGTGCCGGTATGGGGGCACAGCTTGGGATCGAGGCCGTCAATATCGAAACTGATGTACACCTGTTGCGGTAATTGGGCGATGATGTCGTCGCAGATGCTCTTCCACGATTCGCCTTCGAACGTCCTTTCTTTCATGTCCTGGTCGAAGAAGGTGGTCACCCGCCCGTTGCTGTCGCGGATGTAGGCCAGTTCTTCCTCGCAGTAGTCGCGCACGCCCACCTGTACGAGTTTGGTGATCTGCGGCACTTCCGCCAGCGCGTTGTACATGATGGAAGCGTGGGAGTATTTGAACCCTTCATAGCTGTTGCGGAGGTCCGCATGCGCATCGATCTGCAGGATGCCGTAATCGCCTTTATGCTCGCCGATGGCTTTGAAATAGCCCAGCGGCGTGCTGTGGTCGCCGCCCACGAGGCCCACCAGTTTGCCGCGTTGCAGCAGCTCGCTGGTTTGCTGGTACACCCATTCGTTCATTTTCTGGGTGCCGCGGTTCACATCGTCTACCGAGCGGCGGAGGAAATCGTTCTCGTTCACGTCGCCCCCTTCGGAGAGGAACTTCAGGTACAGTTCCGCTTCCTTGCGGAGGTAGTCGCTGCGCAACAGCAGCTGTTTGTCGCAATCCCGCATGTAAAATCCTTCGCGCCAGCCGTTTTTGACATCGGCATCATAAAGGTCCACCTGCAGCGAAGCTTTGAAAATATGCTCCGGTCCCCGTGCCGTACCATGCGTGTACGACACCGTCACTTCCCAGGGCACCGGCAAGAGTACCAGGCGCGCGTCCTCCTCGCTGAAGGGAAGCCCAAAGATATTGTTGGACAATAACCCCGGCGAGTTGGGATCAAAATTCGAAAGATCAGCCATGATGATTCAATACTTTGCTTATTTCGGCGCAAAGGTAACGGTAAAAATCGGAATCCGGGGCCCTGAAGCCGGGGGATGAAGATTTCCCCGCCACGGCTGTTGCGTCTGCCGGCCGTTCATGTAACAGGGGGGAAACCTGACGAATATCAGCCGTACCCATCCATTTTTTTGGCTACCTTTGTTAACTAAATAATCTGGTAAGGATGAAGAAAACAAGTATCATTTTACTCGTCGTTATAGCTGTTTGCGTAGCCGGGATGGTAATGATGGTGGGGGATTTCAGTACCTATGAAACGTTCGCTACCGCGCGTAAGAAAGAAGGGAAGAAGATTCACGTGATCGGCGCGCTGGATAAGGATAAAGCGGTTGTTTACGACCCTGCGAAAGATGCCAATTATTTCAGCTTTTTCATGAAAGATAAAAGTGGCGAAGTCACCAAAGTGGTATTCAACGGCACCCGCCCCACCGACTTCGAAAAATCCACCGAACTGGTACTGACGGGCAAAATGGTGGGAACGGAGTTCCATTGCGACAAAATCCTCATGAAGTGCCCTTCCAAGTATAAAGACGAACAAACCGCCTACAGCGCGCAGAAAGAGATATAAGCTGATTTCACAACAACTTACGGAACATAATTTTGGAAAATATTAAATATGTAGGGGAGCATTTACTTCCCGGCCAGCTAGGGCATTTCTTCACCATCCTGGCATTTGTGGCCTCCCTCGTGGCCACGGTTGCGTTTTTCAGCAGCGTGCAGCAGAAAGAGGAGCTCAAAAAAGCGTCGTGGCTCAAAATGGCCCGCTGGGCGTTTTTTGTGCAGACCGCTTCGGTGATCGCCGTGTTCGGCATCCTGTATTACATCATCTCCAATCACCTGTTCGAATACAAATACGCCTGGCAGCACTCTTCCCGCGACCTGGAGGTGAAATACCTCCTGAGCTGCTTCTGGGAAGGGCAGGAGGGCAGTACGCTGCTCTGGAGCGTATGGCACAGCGTGCTCGGCTGCATCCTGATCTTTACCGCCAAAAAATGGGAAGCCCCCGTACTGGCGGTGATCTCGTTCGCACAGGCCTGCCTGGCCGCCATGCTGCTGGGGATTTACCTGTTCGACTACAAACTCGGCAGCACCCCCTTCATCCTCATGCGGCAGGATATGCCCGATACGCCGGTGTTCCAGAACCCGAACTACCTGCAATTCCAGCAGTTCGTGGACGGTAACGGCCTCAACGCCCTGCTCAAGAACTACTGGATGGTGATCCACCCGCCGGTGCTGTTCCTGGGTTTCGCTTCCGTGATCGTTCCCTTCGCGTACGCCATTGCCGGCCTCTGGACGCGCAAGTACGGCGAATGGGTGAAACCCGCCCTGCCCTGGGCGCTGTTCGCCGCCATGATGCTCGGTACGGGCATCATGATGGGCGCCGCCTGGGCGTACGAATCGCTCACCTTCGGCGGCTACTGGGCCTGGGACCCCGTGGAAAACGCTTCCCTCGTGCCCTGGCTCACCCTCATCGCCGGCATACATACCCTGCTGGCCTACCGCAGCTCCGGGCATGCGCTGCGCATCACCTTCTTTTTCTTTATCATTTCCTTCGTATTCATCCTGTATTCCACCTTCCTGACCAAAAGCGGCGTACTGGGGCAAACCTCCGTGCACTCGTTTACGGACATGGGGATGAGCGGCCAGCTGCTCGTGCTGCTGGGCCTGTTCACCATCCCCTCGTTCTGGCTGCTTATCAAAAGGAACAAAGAGATACCGAAAGTGGTGAAGGAAGAAAGCACCTACTCCCGCGAGTTCTGGATGTTCGTCGGTTCGCTGGTACTGCTGGTTTCCGGCCTGCAGATCACCTTTATCACCTCCATTCCGGTATGGAACAAGCTGCTCGACCTGTTCGGCCTGAAAAAGCTGTTCAACCTGCAGGATTTCGCACCGCCCACCGAACCGGTATTCTATTATAACCAGATCCAGATCTGGATCGCCATTATCGTAGGGCTGCTTACCGCCGTGGTGCAGTTCCTGAAGTATAAAGACACGCCCAAAGGCACCGTGATGAAAAAACTCGGCTGGCCCACGCTCATTTCCGTGGCGCTGACCGTGCTGATCGCCTGGGTGGGCCGCATCAACTATTCCAACTACGGCGCCGGCTTCCTGGTAGCGATCTACCTGATGCTGTTCGCCGCCATCTACGCCATCGTCGGCAACTCCGGGTACATCCTCACCGTGCTGAAAGGCAAGGCCAAAGCCGCCGGTGCTTCCGTAGCACATATCGGCTTCGGGCTGGTGCTGCTGGGCATCCTGATCTCGTCCGCGAAGATGGAGGTGCTGTCGGTAGACACGATGGGCGTGCTCAACGGTTATTTCACCAAGGAAAGCGGCCAGAATTCCCGCGAAAACGTGATGCTGCCCAAGGGGCTGCCCGTGCAGATGGGGCCTTATTTCGTGACCTACCGCGGCGATTCCGTGTCGGCGGTGGACAAGTCCAAGACCCACTTCATCATGGACTACGAGAAAAAAGCCCGTCTGGAAGACGAGCCCACCGAACGTTTCACGCTGTACCCGGACGCGTTCCTGGAAGTGAAAGGGCAGGAGGGCATCACGCCGAACCCGGATTCCAAACATTATCTTACCAAAGACATATTCACCTACATCACCGCCGTGCCGCGGAAAGACGTGGTGACCGACAGCCTGCCGTACACCCCGCACACCATCGCGCAGGGCGATACGATCTACTTCTCCAAAGGCTTCATGGTGCTGACGGCGCTGAAAACCTCGCCGCAGCAGAAAAACTACAAGCCGGAGCCGGGCGATATTGCCGTGGGGGCGCAGCTGTATGTGCACACGAAGAGCAACGGCGACTTCAACATGCAGCCCGTGTATTTCATCCGCGACAGCAGTTTCCAGAGCAACATCCCGGATACCCTGGCCCCGCTGTCGCTCGCGGTGCGTTTCACGAAGATCCTGCCGAACGAGAACAAGGTGGAGCTGGAAGTGAAGGAAACCCAGGCGCCGATGGATTACGTGGTGATGAAAGCCCTGGTATTCCCGTATATCAACGTGTTGTGGATAGGCATCCTGGTGATGATCGTCGGTTTTGTGATGAGCATCCGTCAGCGCCTCCGCAGATAAGTTAAATAAAAATAATATGGAAGGGCGGCCTGTTCGGGCCGCCCTTTTGTTATATTGCAGGTAAATTTCCCCCTTGATGCGCCGTATTTTCCGAATAATATTGATGGTACTGGTGCTTTTTAGCGTCCTGTACCTGCTGGGCCCACGGCCCGCCGCTCCGCAGCTGGGCGGCGCGCTGCCGCCGGTACCCGATGGAGCGGCTGCACTGAGCGGGTATGTGGCGCAGAAAGAAGCCGGTTTCCGGGTGCGGCCGAATAACGAGGCCCGTATCGTATGGGCCGATTCCCAGCACCGCAAAACGCCTTACAGCATCGTATACCTCCATGGTTTTTCCGCCAGCGCCAAGGAAGGCGACCCGGTGCACCAGGATTTCGCCCGGCAGTTCGGGTATAACCTGTACCTCAGCCGGCTCGACGGCCACGGCCTCGATACCAGCGAAGCCCTCCTGGGCATGACCTCCGCCGGCCTCTGGCGCGACGCCAAAGAAGCGCTCGCCATCGGTAAAAAGCTGGGCAACAAGGTGATACTTGTAGGCACCTCCACCGGCGGCACGCTGGCCCTGCTGCTCGCCGCCGAGTTCCCGAAAGACGTGGCGGCCGTCGTCAACCTTTCCCCCAACATCGCCATCAACGAGGCCATGATCGGGCTGCTCGACGAGCCCTGGGGCATTTATATGGCCCGGCTGGTGAAAGGCAGCAAATACAACGAATACGTGCCCGAAAACCCGGAAAAAGCCCGGTACTGGTATACCAAATACCGCCTCGAAGCCGTTGTGGAACTGGAGAACCTGGTGGATCACACCATGCGCCCCACGTTGTTCAAAAAGGTGCGCCAGCCCGTGCTCAACCTGTATTATTACAAAAATGAGAAGGAGCAGGACCCGACGGTCAAAGTATCCGCCATCCTCGATATGCACCGTGCCCTGGGTACGCCCGAAAAACTGAAGCGGGCGGTGGCCATTCCCAATGCCGGCGCTCATGTGATCGGCTCCAGCATTACGTCGGGCGATGTGCCGGGGGTGGAAGCCGCCATCACCGGATGGTGGAAGGAAATATCCGCAAATCGGAACTAATTCGTACCTTGGTTTTATTCAAACTCGTATGTTTCGTTTTCTGACCATTGCCGTTTTAAGCCTGCTGTGCCTTCACTTTACCGCTGCCGCCCAGCAGCGCACGGGCGCAGATTCTGTGGCTGTCCGGGCAGTGATTTACGGAACGGACACCATCCCCTCCATCACCCTGTCTATCGTGGAAGTTGTGGACCGGCTGCCCAGGCGCCTGCGGAAAGAACGCGCCCGCTGGACGCGGTTGCGCAATGCTGTTTACGTGACCTATCCCTACGCCGTCACCGCCAGCCGCGTGCTGAAAGACGTGGGCCGGGAGCTGGACAAAATGCCCGATAAAAAACAGCGGAAGGCCTACCTCGCCACCAAGGAAAAAGAGCTCAAGGAACAGTTCGGCAATAAACTCGAAGACCTCTCCATTTACCAGGGCAAGGTGCTCATGAAGCTCATCCACCGCGAAACCGGGGAAAACTGCTATGAGATCATCAAGGAACTGAGGGGCGGCTTTAACGCCCGCATGTACCAGACCGTGGCCTTTTTCTTCGGCGGTAACCTGAAGAGCGAATTCAACATCCAGGACGACAAGGATATCGAGCTGATCGTACAGGAGATCCAGCTGTATAACCGCTTCAATTAGATGTTGCCCCTCCGATTTGGTACATCCCACCGTAACCCCGAACTTTGCCGGGCGAATCACGAATGATGCCGTTGCAAGGCCGTTCGCCTGTTTAAAAATTAATCACAAACGAATGAAACTGGATATACTGGCCATTGCGGCCCATCCCGACGATGTGGAACTATCGTGCGCCGGCACCCTGATGGTACATGCGTTGCAGGGAATGAAGGTAGGCATTGCTGACCTGACACAGGGAGAACTGGGTACCCGCGGCACCCCCGAAGGCCGCCTCGTGGAAGCCGCCGACGCCTGCGCCCTGATGGGGCTCGACGTGCGGGTGAACCTCAAACTGGCCGACGGCTTTTTCCAGAACACGCGGGAAGACCAGCTGGCCGTTATCCGCGCCATCCGGCGGTTCCGGCCCGATATCGTGCTGGCCAACGCCATCGACGACCGGCACCCCGACCATGGCCGCGCCGCCAAACTGATCGCAGACAGCTGCTTCCTGGCGGGGCTGCGGAAAATCGAAACCCTGGGCGACGACGGAAAGCCGCAGCAGGCCTGGCGCCCCAAGCAGGTGTTCCACTTCCTGCAGGACCGTTACCATGAGCCCGATTTCGTGGTAGACATCACCCCGGTGATGGACAAGAAGATCGAAGCCATCAAATGCTTTAAAACGCAGTTCCTGGCCGCACAGGACCATGAGCCGCAGACATACATCTCTTCCCCCGAATTCTTCGACAGCGTGCTCTACCGGGCTAAAATGCTGGGTAAAATGGTAGGCGTGCCCTATGCCGAAGGCTATACCTCCGCCAAAATGATCGGGGTAAGAAGCCTGAAAGACCTGATTAACGAGAATACCTGAGTTTGAACGAAGCTTCAACGAAGCTTCCCTGGGAGATAAACGAAGGATCACCGAAAAGTTGATCCTTCGTTGGAGGTTCGTTGATCCTTCGTTGAAGGTTCGTTGATCACCCTGGTGACCCCCTGCCGACGCGTTGTTCACCAGGGGTCTGAAAACCGCCGTGGGAGGGCGTTGTAAGCGGAAGGTGTGGGGAGCGGGCATACATTTCCGGCCGGCCGGAAATGTATGAAATACAGTACAGCTAAGGGATTGACGAAGTTTTGCCCGGGTCTGCGGGCATAAAAAAAGGCTGCATGAGCGATCATGCAGCCTTTTTATGTATTAAAAAACGCGTTTTTAAAAGGGGAAAGCATCCCGGGTGATGCGCCACTGCGATATCAGGCCAGTGGCAGCAAAACAAATCCAACCATTCTCCGGGGGAGAACAATTTTCAATTACGGTACAATGGAACCCGCTGCGGTCATGTCCGGCCCTTAGCTGCCGCATGAACCGCCGAAACTAGATGAATAAATCCTGCGTAGCATCGAATTCATCTTGTTTGTTGATGCTGTTTTTGATAAACGGAATCAAAGCAAGGCCAACCGTAAGAATCGCTAAAAGTACATTTCTCAGTTTCATATCCTGTCCTGTTTTTTACTTGCTACATATATAACTAAATAACGTGCCAAAAGGTTACGCGGAATCGTTAAAAAATTGTGTATTTCAGCAGTCAAAACACCAGCAAAATAAGGAGTTTCACGCTGGCAGCGGGTTTGCGGGAAGTGGTGTCTATAATAAATTGAAACAGTATAGAGTAAATTGATATCTAGTGTCGATAAATCTATTTGATTTATCCCTTTTTGATGATGAACTTTGCGGCGGCTTTACTAAACAGCTTAGCATTAAATCAATAAAAATCGAAATAGATCATGAAAAATGCAGTTTTATCCGTAGGGGCGCAATTCCCTGAGTTTGCAAAAAAGGCAGTTGTTTCAATCGAAAAAGGGAAAGAGTTTTATGAAATCTCTTCCGAAGAGATCAAAAACTCCGGCAAATGGATGGTGATGTTCTGGTGGCCCAAGGATTTTACGTTTGTTTGTCCTACCGAAATTGCTGAATTCAACAAACACTACCAGGATTTCGCCGACCGCGACGCTATCCTGATCGGTGCTTCCACCGACTCTGAATTTGTGCACCTCGCCTGGAGGAAAGATCACGACGATCTCCGCGGCCTGCAGTTCCCCATGCTGGCAGACACTTCAAAAAGCCTCGCCGAAGAGCTCGGCATCCTGCAATCCGACGAAAAGATCGCTTACCGTGCTACTTTCGTGGTGGATCCCCAGGGTATCGTTCGCTGGACTTCCGTATATGACCTGAGCGTAGGCCGTAACGTGAAGGAAGTTATCCGCGTGATCGACGCGCTGCAGACAGACGAGCTGTGCCCCTGCAACTGGCAGAAAGGCGAAGCGACCCTGAACGCATAATGACATTGAAGCAGGAGGGGCCTTTTCCGGCCCCTTTTGTTTTTACCCCGTACACAACACAAAAAGATTCAACATGTTTGCAACGAATACACAGGAAACCGCCCAGCAGCTGCTGCAGGCGGTGGGGATGCCCACGCAGGACGTGCCCGGTAAACTGGCTGCGCTGGCCGCTACGGACGCCCGTTACCTGAAAGATCTGAAAATCAACGTGACCAACGCCATCGACGCCGGTACCCTGACCAAAAAGGAAGCGTACCTGCTGGGCCTGGCGGTGGCCGTGAACGAGAAGCTGGCCGGCCTGCAGGGCGGTTTTGAGCAGCTGGCGCTGGCGGCGGGCGCTACCGACAAGGAAGTGGCCGACGTGGTGAGCTGCACCTCGCTGATGAACGCCAACAACGTGTATTACCGTTTCCGCCACTTCGTGGGCAAGGAGTTTTACACCACGGCGCCGGCGGGTATCCGGATGAGCATTATGGCCAATCCGGCGATCGGGAAGGAGTTTTTCGAGCTGGTGAGCCTGGTGGTGTCTGCCCTGAACGGTTGTGAAATGTGCGTGAGCTCTCATGAGGAGGCGCTTTTAAAGCACGGCACCGAACAGCAGCGGATCCTCGATGCGGTGAGGCTGGGCGCGGTGATCAGGAGCCTGGGGGTGCTGCTGTGAGTAGTGGAGTGTCCATAAAATTAGACATCAAATAAATTATGTGAATAAAAACACTTCCCATAATTTGATAATTACGTAAAATAGTGCGACTTTTGCAGTCCAAAATTTTTAGAACATGGCAAGAGTATGTCAGGTGACAGGGAAAAAACCAATTACAGGTCATCATGTATCTTTTTCGAACATCAAGACAAAAAGAAGGTTTCTGCCCAATCTGCAAACCAAGCGTTTCTTTTTGGCTGAGGAAGACCGTTGGATCACTTTGAAAGTGTCCGCCGATGGTCTGAGAACCATTAACAAACGTGGCCTGTATGCCGTAGTGAAAGAGCTGCGCGCTGAAGGTAACAAAGACATCTAATTCGTTAAGGATCACTTAATAAGAATACAAAATGGCAAAGAAAGGTAACAGGGTGCAGGTAATTCTGGAGTGCACGGAGCATAAAAATTCCGGCCAGCCGGGTACTTCCCGCTACATCAGCAACAAAAACAAAAAGAACACTCCGGAGCGTCTGGAGCTGAAAAAGTACAATCCTATCCTGAGAAAGGTGACTGTACACAAAGAAATTAAATAAGGTCAGTTAGTTGCGGGGCTGTTAATCGTTCAGGTTACGGTTAGCTCTGAATGATTGACACTTTACAATTAACGATTAATTCTATACAAGATGGCAAAACAGGCTTCTAAAAACGCGAAAGTAAAAGATACGAAAGCAGCCGCTGAGGCGAAAGTGTGGACGAAAGTGATCAGAGCTGTACGTTCTCCCAAATCAGGCGCTTATACCTTCAAGGAAGCAATCGTGCACAAAGACAAAGTGCAGGAGTACATGACCCAGAAGTAATTCGGCTTTACTAATCATACTGCAATAAAGCTGTTCGCAATGCGGACGGCTTTTTGTGTTTTGGAGAATGGCGGGAGTTTTACAGCTATCTGCCGGTTGCGCCGGGAAATATTCGCGGGACGCCGTCCATTTGGGGCGGCATCCGGCATTTAAGGGTGGGTATAGGGTGGCAGGGCTTGGTGACTACCCAGGCAGCCCGCGGCTGCCGCCCCCCAAAGCATACACACCGATAGCCGGTTACGCCCCCACGTGCCCTTTGACTACCCGGCACCTGACCAGGGGTCGAAAAAACAGGGCCTACTCAATAGTGTGGCAGCGCAAAAGGAAAGCCAATATCATTTGAGCCAGTGAGCCCTGCCAGCGTCAATTACAGGCACTGTAAAGTGCCTGTTGTATCGAACCGCAGGGTCAGTGCAGCAAATCCTGTTTCCTCCCCGTAAAGTCCCCAGGCGCGGCGAAATCGGTCGAAATCCTTACTGTGTCTGTGTTTCAAGGGGGTTTAAGTACCTATGAAGTACCTGTTAAGTACCTATGGAGTACGTATAAGGTACCTTCTATACAGATAGCTCAAAGGTGCCTTATAGGTACTTAACAGGTACTTTATCCCTGCTCAAACCCAATGGTATCAAGGGATTGCGCGTATTCTGCATCGCGTTTGGCGGTTTGGCGGAGGCGATGGCAGGGGCGAATATTTTTACCCGTCAAATCCTGAATAACGCTACATTTGTAACCTGCTTCCGGAAACAGGCAGTTAACCGCCTCCGGATGGCTAAATCACATTGTAATTGACTTTGTATGGGTTTTTTTAATAAGCTCTTTTCACGGGAAAAGAAGGAAAGTCTGGATCAGGGCCTTCAGAAAACAAAAGAAAGTTTCCTCTCCAAAATCGGCCGCGCCATCGCCGGTAAGTCCACCGTAGACGCAGAAGTGCTGGACAACCTGGAAGAAGCGCTCGTATCCGCCGACGTGGGCGTAGACACCACGGTGCGGATCATCAGCAAAATCGAAGCACGCGTTGCTAAAGATAAATATCTGAACACCAGTGAATTAAACCGGATACTGCAAGAAGAAGTGGCAGCCATTCTCGTGGATGCGCCAGACAGTGGTTTCCGCGATTTCGACGTACCGGCCGGTAAAAAGCCCTACGTGATCATGGTGGTAGGAGTGAACGGGGTGGGCAAAACCACTACCATCGGTAAACTGGCCTACAACTTCAAAAAAGCCGGCAAATCGGTGCTGCTGGGCGCTGCGGATACCTTCCGGGCCGCCGCGGTAGATCAGCTGACCATCTGGAGCGAAAGGGTGGGCGTGCCCATCGTGAAGCAGCAAATGGGCTCTGACCCGGCTGCGGTGGCTTTCGACACCGTGCAAAGCGGGGTAGCCCGCGAAACCGATGTGATCATCATCGATACGGCCGGCCGTCTTCATAACAAGCTCCACCTCATGGACGAGCTCACCAAAATCAAACGCGTCATGAACAAGGTCATCCCCGATGCCCCTCATGAGGTGCTGCTGGTGCTCGACGGCTCCACCGGCCAGAACGCGCTCGAACAGGCCCGCCAGTTCACCGCGGCTACGGAAGTGACCTCCCTGGCCATCACCAAACTCGATGGTACCGCCAAAGGCGGCGTGGTACTGGCGATCGCGAACCAGTTCAAAATACCGGTAAAATACATCGGTATCGGCGAAAAAATGGAAGATCTGCAGGTGTTTGACCGCGAAGAATTCGTGGATACACTGTTCAGCTTAAATGATTGATTCTGAAGATACCATATTGAGAGCCGGAAGTTTTGCTTCCGGCTTTTTTGATGGCGATGCCCTGTTTCGCCTTTTTTAATATATTTAATGCAATTGTCTGTTAACCTTTAAAACCATTGTTTGATGAAGAAAGAACAAATTCAACAACTATTTGCGCGATTTGAACAAGCCTGTTATGAGTATCGGGGCATTGAATGCGGAGTGCCCGGGAATTACAGGACATTCTCGGCTATTCCAAATGGGATAACTTTCTCAACGTACTGGAGAAAGCGAAGAAAGCTTGTATAACCTCTGGGGGTAAGGTTTCTGATCATTTTGCCGATATCGGGAAAATGATCGAACTCGCCAGGGGCGCACAACGGCAAATTGAAGACATGGCGCTGTCCCGTTATGCATGTTACCTGGTGGCCCAGAATGGCGATTCCGCAAAAGCAGAAATTGCTTTCGCGCAAACCAATTTCGCAGTACAAACAAGAAAGCAGGAAATCATTGAGCAGCGACTGATGGATATTGCCAGAGTGGCTGCAAGAGAGAAGCTGTCCAAATCCGAGAAAAGTTGTCAGGTATCATTTATGAACGGGGAGTGGACGAACGCGGTTTTGCCCTGATCCGGAGCAAAGGGGACAAGCGCTTTTTGGTGGATTTAATACCACCGATATTAAAAAGAAGTTTAATGTTCCGGAAAGCAGCCCCCTGGCTGACTTTTTGCCTACCCTTACCAGCAAGGCCAAAGACTTTGCCACCGAGCTCACCAGTCACAACGTTATCGAAAAAGACCTTGGCGCCGAGGAGGAGATTTCCGATGAGCACGTTGATAACAATCTTGCTGTAAGAAAGATGTTGCAGGAAAGAGGGGTAAGACCGGAGCAATTGCCTCCCGAAGAGGATGTGAAAAAGGTACAACGGAAGCTGAATGTTGATGCCAAAAAAGTACCGGACAATGTTAGAAAATCCGGGAACAAGCGTCGGAAATAGCGTCTGCTATTAGCTGCCTGGCACCAATACCGAACTATTTATCAACCTTTTACGCACGCTGTGCATCTATTGCAGCAATTCCTTAAATTTGATGATAGTACCTTATTGTTTCACCCGAAAACAATTCGTTTTTATGAAAATACAATCCATAGATCGAGTTGAGCACATTTCAGCGGAAGACTTCAGGACACAATACTTCGAACCTCGCAAACCCTTGATCATTACAGGATTGTCCAAAGCCTGGCCTGCACGCGACAAATGGACCTGGGATTACTTCAAATCCATCGTGGGCGATAAAACCGTAGGAGTTTACAATAACGAAAGGGCAGGGGCGAAAACCCTCGTCAACGGCGCAGACGATTACATCCGTTTCGGGGACTATCTCGACATGATCCAGCAGGGGCCGGTCAAACTCCGGATCTTCCTGTTCAATATCTTCCAGCATGCCCCGCAGCTGGTTGACGATTTCACCTGGCCCGACGAATTCGCCAAAGGGTTCCTCAAAAAATACCCGATGCTGTTCGTGGGCGGAGAGGGTTCCATAGCCCATATGCATTACGACATCGATCTCAGCCACATCTTCCATACCCAGTTCGTTGGCCGTAAAAGGGTGCTGCTGCTGGAGAACAACCAGTCGAAGCTCATTTACCGTATGCCCCTCACCGTGGAGAGCGCGGCCAGTTTCGTGAACTGGAAAGAGCAGCTCGACGAAGCCAACTACCCCGCGCTCCAGTACGCACGGGGTTATTCCACCATCCTCGAGCACGGCGACACCATGTTCATGCCGGGCGGCTACTGGCACCATATGGAGTACCTGGACGGCGGCTTCGCCATGAGCCTGCGCGCCCTCGACCATACCCTCGCCGGCAAACTCAACGGCCTTTACCACATCGCCGGCCTGCGGAGCATGAACAACCTGATGATCAGGATGGCGCCGCAATGGTGGTATCACTACAAACGCAAAGTAGCCCGCCAGCGCGCGGAAAGGGCCATGAAACAGCTCGAAGTGGCAGGTAACGGCCGCCAGTATTGATTAATTATATGTTAATACACATATTTTCAATATAATTCGTTAACTTTGCACCTTCTCAAGAGACTCCACAAAGACTCATAGTCACTCAACAACAGCTGCCTGCTGTAAATTCAAAGCGTGTCTGCGCGTCTTCGTGGCAAATTCCGGGCAACCGGGATCAACTTAAAAATTGCTATTTGAAGACAAGAACTTTAAAGAAGGACAAGGTTAATATTATTACGCTGGGTTGTTCGAAGAACATGGTTGATTCGGAGGTTTTAAGCGGCCAGCTGAAAGCCAACGACATCGATGTGGTGCATGAAAACGCCAAACGCGATCACAATATCGTGGTGGTGAACACCTGCGGTTTTATCGATAAGGCCAAAGAAGAATCCATCAATACCATCCTCGACCAGGTGGAGCTCAAGAACAGGGGCCGCCTCGACAAGGTGTTCGTGACCGGTTGCCTGAGTGAGCGCTACCGTGGTGACCTTGAGAAAGAAATACCCGGCGTGGACGCCTGGTTCGGTACCATGGAACTGCCCCTCATCCTCAAAAAATTCGATGCGGACTATAAGGCGGAACTCGTAGGTGAAAGGTTGCTCAGCACCCCTTCGCACTACGCCTATCTGAAAATCTCGGAAGGCTGTAACCGTACCTGCGCATTCTGCGCCATTCCCCTGATGCGCGGCCAGCACGTTTCCAAACCCATCGAGCAACTGGTGGCGGAAGCGGAGAAACTGGTGAAGAGCGGGGTGAAGGAAATCATGCTGATCGCACAGGAACTGACCTATTATGGCCTGGACCTGTACAAACAGCGCCGCCTCGCCGACCTGCTCAATGCCCTGGCCGATGTGAAAGGCCTCGAATGGATTCGCCTGCACTATGCCTATCCCACCAAGTTTCCCCTCGAAATACTGGATGTGATGCGGGAGCGGGATAATATCTGCAAGTACCTCGACATGCCGCTGCAGCACATCGCGGACCCCATGCTCAAGGCCATGAAACGCCAGATCACCCGCCGCGAGATCTTCGACCTGGTGCAGACCATCCGCGAAAAAGTGCCCGGCATCTGCCTGCGTACCACCCTCATCGCCGGTTTCCCCGGTGAAACGGAAGAAGACGTGGAAGACGTGAAACGTTTCCTCGAAGAGGTACGGTTCGACAGGGTAGGCGTGTTCACCTACAGCCACGAGGAAAACACCTCGGCTTACGACCTGGAAGACAACATCCCGGCCGAAGAAAAAGAAAGGCGCGCGCAGGACATCATGGAAACGCAGCAGGAAATTTCCCTGGAGAAGAACCAGGAGAAAGTTGGAAAAGTATTCAAAGTAATCGTTGATAAGAAAGAATCCGGCCGTTACCTGGGCCGTACGGAGTTCGATTCGGTGGAGGTGGATAATGAGGTGATCATTAACACAGACAGGAAGTTGAAACCCGGCGATTTTGTACAGGTTAAAATAACCAAGGCGTTCGACTATGACTTGGAAGGAGAGCTGGTTTAAAACAACCGGCAATTGATCACCCGGCCTGTTAAAAAAACAAGCGGGCCACCGAAAAAAATTAAATGACAACATTCGAATCATTAGGACTTCAGGAGAATCTGCTGAAAGGCGTAACAGACCTCGGCTTTGTTTCCCCTACACCCATCCAGGAAAAAGCTATTCCGGTACTCCTCGGCGGAGACCGCGATTTTGTGGGCCTGGCACAAACCGGTACCGGTAAAACGGCGGCATTTGGTTTGCCGCTGCTGCATCAGCTCGATGTAAAATTGCGCCAGCCGCAGGCACTCATCCTGTGCCCCACGCGTGAGCTGTGCCTCCAGATTACCAACGACCTGAAAAATTTCTCCAAATACCTCGGCGACGTGAGCATCGTAGCCGTGTACGGTGGTACTGCCATCGGCCTGCAGCTGCGTGAACTGAAACGCGGCGTGCACATCGTGGTAGCCACCCCGGGCCGCCTGCTCGACATCATCGAGCGCGGCGCCATCAACTTCGAAAAAGTACGCTATGCCGTGCTCGACGAAGCGGATGAAATGCTCAACATGGGTTTCCAGGAAGATATCAACAGCATTCTTTCCAATACCCCCGAAGAAAAAACAACCTGGCTGTTTTCCGCCACCATGCCCGCGGAAGTTCGCCGCATCGCCCAGAAATACATGGACGATCCCTTCGAACTGACCGTAGGCAGCAAAAACAGCGGTAACGTCAATATCGAGCACGAATATTATGTAGTGCGCCCCCGCGACAAGTACGCAGCGCTGAAACGCATCGTGGACTTCAACCCGGACATCTTCGGCATCATCTTCACCCGTACCAAGATCGAGTCTCAGGAAATCGCCGAAAGCCTCATCCGCGACGGTTACAACGCCGACGCCCTGCACGGTGACCTCACCCAGCAGCAGCGCGACAAGGTGATGAAACGTTTCCGTGAAAAATCCATCCAGGTGCTGGTGGCTACAGATGTGGCCGCACGCGGTATCGACGTGGATAACGTAACGCACGTGATCAACTACGACCTGCCCGACGACGTGGAGAACTACACCCACCGTTCAGGCCGTACCGCCCGCGCGGGCCGTTCCGGCGTATCCATCGCCATCATCGGCGGCCGCGACATCGGCAAGATCCGCCAGATAGAGCGTGTGCTCGGCGGCAAGAAATTCGTGAAGGCGGAAGTGCCGGACGGATTCGCCGTATGCGAAAAACAATTGTTCGCCCTCGTACATAAAGTGCATAACGTAGTGGTAAACGAAGAGCAGATAGACCCCTATCTGACCCGCATATACGAAGAGTTTGCAGACCTGAGCAAGGAAGAACTGATCCGCCGCTTCGCCTCCCTCGAGTTCAACGAGTTCCTGGAATACTACCAGGACGCTCCGGACCTGAACGTGAAGGAAGAGCGCCGCGGCAGCGAAGACTTCGGCCGCACCGCCCGCAACGGCAAATTCAGCCGCCTGTTCATCAACCTGGGCTCTGTTGACAATTTCACCCGCGGCGACATGCTGCGCTTTATCTGCGACAATACCGGCCTGCGTGGCAACATGATCGGCCGTATCGACCTGAAAGGCGTTTATTCCTTCTTCGAAGTGGAAAACGACGTGGTGGAAAAAGTGCAGAACAGCTTCAAAAAAGTGGAATACAACGGCCGCTCCGTAAGGATCGAAACCTCACAGGACGGTGACAAGCGCCGTACCGGTGGTGGTGGCGGCGGTCGCTCTTATGCCGACCGTCCCCGTAAAACCTGGACAGGCAGCGAAGACGGAGGGTTCCGTCCCCGCCGCGAGTTCTCCAAATCCGGTGGCGGTGGTTTCCGCGGAAAACGCTAAGCACCGCTTCAGATATTATAATTTTAACCCGCAGACGACAGTTTGCGGGTTATTTTTTTTATCTTGAAAAAAATCACCAGCCCAAACAGGTATGACCACAACCCGCCAAAAGCTAAAAAAGAGCATTCCACAGGATGAAGAGCCGTTCCGTACATTAAAGCCCGTAGAACCTTTTTCATTGTTCTCCGCCCGGGATATACAGCTGTTCCAGGAAGGGTCGCACGACCGTCTGTATGAAAAGTTCGGGTCGCACGGCCTTACCTACGAAGGGGTGGAGGGTACCTATTTCGCCGTTTGGGCGCCCAACGCGGCTTTTGTGTCGGTGATCGGCGACTTCAACGGCTGGAACCAGTACAGTCATACCCTGTACCCCCGCTGGGACAAATCCGGTATCTGGGAAGGGTTTATTCCCCATCTCAAGGACCGGCAGCTGTATAAATACTTTATCCGCTCCAATTCCGGGGAAGAGCTCCGCAAGGGCGACCCATTTGCCAACCATTGGGAGGTAAGGCCGAAAACGGCGTCCGTCACCACCCATCTCACCTACAAATGGAAAGATGCGGCCTGGATGAAGAAAAGAGCCGCCAAGAACAGCCTCCGCAGCCCGTTTTCAGTGTATGAAGTGCACCTGGGCTCGTGGCGCCGGCCGGACCCGGAGAATCACGAAGTCTTTTATTCCTACAAGGAGATAACAGCCATGCTGGTGCCCTATGTGAAAGAAATGGGGTTCACGCATGTGGAACTGATGCCCATCATGGAGCATCCCTTCGACGGGTCGTGGGGCTACCAGCTCACGGGGTTTTATGCCCCCACCGCCCGGTACGGTACGCCCCAGGAATTCATGGCCATGGTGGACGCGTTCCATCACGCCGGCATCGGGGTGATACTCGACTGGGTGCCTTCCCACTTTCCTTACGACGACCATGGCCTCTACCGTTTCGACGGTTCGCACTGTTACGAATACGCCGATATGCGGAAAGGGTTTCACCCGGACTGGAACAGTTATGTGTTTAACTATGCCCGCAACGAGGTCAAATCCTTCCTGCTCAGCAACGCCCTGTTCTGGCTCGATAAATTCCATATCGACGGCCTGCGGGTGGATGCGGTGGCCTCCATGATCCATCTCGATTATTCGCGGAAGGCGGGCGCCTGGGAGCCCAATGCCCATGGCGGGAATGAAAACCTCGAAGCCATCGCTTTCCTCAAAGAGCTCAATACCACCATTTACAGCCGCTTCCCGGACGTGCAGACCATCGCGGAGGAATCGACCTCGTTCTACGGCGTGTCCCGCCCCGTATTCATGGGCGGCCTGGGTTTCGGGATGAAGTGGATGATGGGCTGGATGAACGATACGCTCGACTACTTCAAAAAGGATCCCCTCTTCCGCAAGTGGTACCAGAACCAGATCACTTTCAGCATCATGTACGCCTTCAGCGAAAACTTCATGCTGCCGCTCAGCCACGATGAAGTGGTGCACGGCAAGAGCCCGCTGATCTATAAAATGCCCGGCGACGACTGGCAGCAGTTTGCCAACCTGCGGCTGATGTACAGCTACATGTTTACCCATCCCGGCACCAAGTTATTATTCATGGGAGGGGAGTTCGGCGATACGAAAGAATGGAATTATAAAACCGAGCTGGGCTGGCACCTGTTGCAGCATCCTACGCACCAGGGCCTGCAGGAATTCGTGAAGGCCGCTAATAAACTCTACACCGGCGAGCCCGCCCTGTATGCCACGCAGTTCGACGCCAACAGTTTTGAATGGGTGCACCTGGCGGACCACGACAACAGCATCATCGTGTACGCCCGCAAAGGGGAAAACGGTGAAGTGATACTCGTGGCGCTGAACATGACGCCCGTGGCCCATGAAGCCTATCCCATCGGCATCCCCTGGGACCTCAATTTCAAGGAGGTGCTCAACAGCGACGAAGCGCGCTTTTACGGCAGCGGCGTGGTCAATACCGGCATCCTCAAACCCGTAACGGGCCGCTTCGGCAAACCTTACGATCTCATCCTGCGGCTGCCGCCTTTAGGCGCGGCCATTTTCAAAAGCAGGAAAAAATAAATTCCCATTAACAAAGCAATGCAACGGGCCCCGGCGAGGGCCCGTTTCGCATGAAAGCCTTTCCCTGCAAAGCTTCGGCCCGGGCTTTGGAATGAAAATTGCAGATACAACCCCGGACCATATTTCACGGCATGAAAAAAATTCTAACGGCTGTTTAAACCTTCTCCGGTATTTCCCATCTAACCTGAACGGTGCAATAAGGACATGTGATTCTGCGTTTCAATTACCATTTGATCTGATTATTATTCCATAGTTGAAAAACGAGTAACTAATCTTAAAACCAGTCTTTATTATGAAAAAAGTGTTCCGCAAGTGGGGCTTGCCCGTCGTGCTCCTGGGTGCCCTCTCCTTCATTATGTACGCCTGTACAAAAAACAGTTCTGCCGAACCGGGCGAAGTGCCTGACGGCAAACAGCGCGTGAGCATCAAACTGACGGATGGGCCCGGCGTGTTCGACCAGGTGCTCATCGATATCCGGAAAGTGGAAGTACTGATCGACACCTGTAAAAGCGACGACGATGACGACGACGACCGCTGGGACGACCGCGACCGTTGCGGCTGGTGGGAAGACAGAGGCCGTGGAAGAGATAAGGACGATGACTGCGACATATGGGATTCCCTCGCCGTTAAACCCGGTGTATACGATCTGCTGAAACTCCGTAACGGTGTAGATACCAGTCTTGCCGCCGGCGTGATCGCCAAAGGCCGCATCAAGGCCATCCGTATCACCGTGGGCCCCAACAACTCTCTCGTAAAAGACAGCGTAAGTTATCCGCTCCGTTCCATCGGCGGACAGGTGAAAATACTGATCAAAGTAAGACATCACGAATGGGATGAAATTTCTCCCGATAACCTGCAACTGTGGCTCGATTTCGACATACAACGTTCCATCATCCAGGTAAGCCGTGGCAAGTTCATCCTCGTGCCGTTCATCCACGTGTGGACATTGAAAACCACCGGTTCCGTATCCGGCAGGATTCTGCCCACCGATGCTGAAGCAGTGGTGACGGTATACAACAGTCTTGATTCCATGTACGCATTACCGGGCCGCCAGGGCGAATTCAAAATCCGCGGTCTGAAAGTGGGCACGTACAGCCTGTATGTAAATGCCGGCAATGGTTACCGAGACACGACCATTACCAACATCAAGGTCGAACGCAACAAAGACACCAAAGTTCCTACGATTACTCTGAAGAAGTAATCTTGCAACCTGAAACAATACAAACGGGGCCCCGATTTTACGGGGCCCCTTCCATTGCGGAAAAAATTGTAAATTGTGAATAACCATTAAATCCTTTAGTTCCTGTGAAAACACTCATCTCATTGATTCTCTGCTCATTTATTGCGCTTACTGCGGCCGCACAGTCCGGGGGTAACAGCGTGGACGCCAAAAAACGCAAACAGGGCCCCTGGGTGGAACAGGTGGAAGGCGTGCGCGGCGAGCCCGGTTATTCCTGGGAAGGCCGGTATGTCAACGACCGGAAGGAGGGCGTCTGGAAAAAATACAACGCCAACGGCGATGTGATTGCGGAAGAAACATTTAAACACGGCGCACTGGATGGTTTGTGCAAGTATTATTACCCCGACGGCAAAATCAGCGCAGTGGGCAACATGATAGCCGTGGACCTGGAAGGCCAGAAAGATACGGTGACGGTGGTAGACCCCGTTACCAGCGAGGAAAACCTCGTGGAAGTAACCCGCAAAGGCCATTCCGTGAAACACGGCGAATGGCGGGTGTATGATGAAGACGGCTCCATGATGCGCGAAACCTATGAGCGTGGTGAACTGAGCACTTCAGCCCCGGCCGGCAAGCCCCGCAACGCCGCCCCGCTGCCCCATGAACAACAAGCCCCCGGCGCTAAAAAGAAGAAAGGCAAAGGGTAAGTTTTTTTCATTTATAACCGTTGCACAAGTATTATACACTGGTAACGAATACGATAAAACCCGTATAATACCAGGGTGAAACAAAAACCGGAAACGGCCCCAGCAACGTATATATCTTTTTAGCAAATTAGGACAGGATTCCTTACATTTAGATAGAGGCACTAAGCATATAGGAGGCATGAAAGGAGCCGCTGTTCAACCAAAACCAAGAATTCCCTGACCGTGACTGGAAAACCGTGTCTTTATTGTAAGAGTGGTCATCATATCAGTCCGTTTGTTTAAATAAACCTATTCGTGATGCCGAGTTTAATATCCCAAACATTCCGCGCCAGGCTACAGCACATTTACAAGTTGGGCATATTGCGTACCGCCAGTAAAGAAGAAGCCCGGAGGATCAGGGTGGTCAACATCGTCAGCTTTGCCACCGGCATACTGGTAACGGTATACGGCATCTCATTCTATTTGCTCGTACATTCCCTGCTCATCCTGGTTCCGGCCGTAGGCATATTCTGCCCGGCTTTTTTCAGCATGATATGGCTGAACTATAAAGGCTATTTCAACGCATCGCGGATCGGCCTGCTGGGCATCTTTATCGTCATCATCCTGTACTACGGCGCCATCCTGGGGCGTGTTACCGAAGTGCAGCTGCTGGCCGTTTTCCTCATGAGCGTGGCCCTGCTGATCTGGCGCCCGCAGGAGAAGCTGCAGCGCATTATCTGTGTATCGATGCCCATTATCTGCCTGGTGGTGCTCGAGTTCATTTATTATTTCCATCTCGTTGAACCGTTGCCGTTATCGGCCCAGACGCAGAACCTTTACCGCTGGATGGTGATGCCCGTGGTGCTCTTTTTGAATTATCTCGCCATCAGTTTATACCAGCGTAATATCATGGACCTGCTGCGGACCCTTCGCAGCCGCAACACCGCCCTCCTCCGCAGCCGCAACGAAGTCATGAACCAGCGCATGGAGCTGGCGCGGTACAGCGGCGAAATGGAAGACCTAGTGCATGAGCGCACGATTGCCCTGCAAACGGCCAACGACGCCAAAACGCAGTTCATCAGCGAACTGAGCCACGAAATTCGCACCCCCCTTAACACCATCATGGGCATCAGCGAGATGCTGAACGAAGCGCTCGGCCAGCCCGACCCGGAAGAGCGCATCCGCCAGATGGCCAAAAACCTCCACGCCACCAGCCACAACATCCTCGAACTGGTGAACAGCGTGCTGGAGCTGGCCAAAATCGAAGCCGGCAAAACGGATGAAGTGAAGATGGGCGCATTTTCCCTGCGCGACTGGCTGCTCAATACCGTGAATATTTACCAGAGCATCGCCAGTAAAAAATCCGTGTTCATCCACCTCGAAATAGACAGCCGTTTCCCGGAAATGATCGTCAGCGACAAACTGATGCTGGGGCAGGTGATCAACAACATCCTGTCCAATTCCATCAAATTCACCCCCGCCGAAAAAAACATCCGCGTACGCTGTTTCCATAACCTGCACAGCATGTTCATCCAGGTATGCGACGAAGGACGCGGCATTCCCTCAGAGCAGCTCGCCGCCATCTTCCAGCCGTTCGAACAGGGCGACCGGGATATGTACCGGCAGTTTGGCGGCAGCGGCCTCGGCCTGGCCATCGCCAAAAGAAAAGTGGAACTGATGGGCGGCAGCATACAGGTAAGCAGCCAGCAGGGCGAAGGCAGCAACTTCCTCATCGCATTGCCGCTGCAGATCAGCAGCGAGGCGCGGGTGCATACCGCCACCGAAATAGCGCCCCTGCCTTCGCATATTAAAATAGTGGTGATGGACGATAACGTGATCGACCATACGATCATGAAACACTTCCTGGCCAGGATCGGCATCACACAGGTGCGGTTCGCCATCAACGGCCTGGAAGGCATAGAGCTGGTGCGGGACATGCAGCCCGACGTGATTCTCATGGATCTGCACATGCCCGTGATGAGCGGGCGCGAAACGTTTTTTAACCTCCGGCAGGAAAAGCTGCTGAAACATATCCCCATCGTAGCCGTATCGTCCGATGCGTTTAAAGAGCAGGAGCAGGAGTATATTTCGATGGGCATGGACGGTTACATCCGCAAGCCTGTGGAAATTAGCGTGTTGCATGGCGTGCTCGAAAAACTGCTGCTCGTCGATTCCCGTTCCGCCAATGCCGCTGCCCTGCCCAATCCCAGCCTGGCCGACTAAAAATTAAAGAATCAATTCCTACAGTTGAGCCGGATAATATCACACTCCGGCGTGTCCCCCTGCGTCTCATTGCTGTATTGCGTGTTTATTGCCGGATAAACCAAAATATAGCTTATGAAACGAAAACTACTATTGTTTTTCCTGCTCATATGCGTGACGTCCCTGCACGCCCAGGAAAAGCCCCGATCCGGTCTGGTGACCGATGAAGCCGGCATGCCGCTGGAACGGGTGTCGGTGCAGATCAAAGGCTCCACAGGCGGCGGTTTCACCGATGCCGCCGGCGCCTTCAGGGTCCAGGCCAAAGACAACGACGTACTGGTGTTTTCCATGATAGGGTACAACCGCACCGAAGTGCCCGCCAGGAATGTGGGCGCCGGTTTTTCGCTGAAGCTCCCCAAAAGCGAAAGCCAGCTCACGGAAGTGGTGGTGGCCGCTTTGGGTGTGAACAGGCGGCGGAACCAGACGTCGTACGCCATCCAGCAGATCTCGGGAGAAGAGATCGCCCGGGTGCGCGCGCCCAACTTCATGCAGGGCCTCTCCGGCAAGATCGCCGGTCTGAGCATCCAGCAGAACAACGTGCTGGGCGGCTCCACCAACGTGCAGCTGCGTGGCATCCGCTCCATCACCAACGACAACACCGCGCTGTTCGTAATCGACGGCGTGCCTTACAACAACCAGAGCGGCGCCCGCCACACCAGCGGTTTGGGTAACAGCCTGCAACGCCTCGGCTTCGGCGGCTATGATTATGGCAGCGCCGCAGCAGATATCAACCCCGACGATATTGAAAGCATCAGCGTACTCAAAGGCGCCGCGGCCACCGCTCTGTACGGCTCGCAAGGCGCCAACGGCGTGGTGCTGGTTACGACAAAAAAAGGAAAAAGAGGCCTCGGCATTACCGTCAACACCGGTGTGGGCGTAGCAACGCTCGTTAAAAGCACTTTCCCCAAATACCAGAACGAATACGGCGCCGGTTATGAATCGCACTGGTTCAACCGCGACGTCAACGGCGACGGCACGCCAGACCGTGTAGCCCGCCTCGACGCCGACGCTTCGTTCGGCATGCCCTTCGATCCCAACCTGATGGTGTACCAATGGGATGCGTTCGACAGCACGTCGCCTACTTACCGCAAAGCCCGCCCCTGGACCGCCGCCGCGCACGATGCCAGTCATTTCTTCCGACCCGGCGTATCCACCAACTTCAGCGCCTTTGCGGACGGCGGTTCCGATAAGGGTACCTTCAAAGTCGGCTATACCCGCAACGACGACCGCGGCATCATCGAGAACAGCAAAATCACCAAAAACCTGGTGAACTTTTCCGGTACGCTCAACCTGTCTGACAAGATCACCGTCGGCGCCATGACCAACTATTCCCACATCGAAGGAAAGGGCCGTTATGGTACGGGATACGACGGCGATTACGGCCGTAACATCATGACTTCTTTCCGGCAGTGGTGGCAGACGAACGTCGATATCAAAGAGCAGCGCGCGGCGTATTTCCGCAACAAACGGAACGCCACCTGGAACTATCATTCCCCCAGCGATCTTACCCCGTACTACTGGAACAATCCGTACTGGAGCATTTACGAGAACTACGAAACCGACGCCCGCAGCCGTTATTTCGGCAATGTGCACGTCAATTACAAGATCGCGCCCTGGCTGAACCTGCTGGCCCGCGCTTCGCTCGATACGTATGACGAACTGCGGGAAGAGCGCGTCAATCTCGGCAGCACCGGTGTGTCTACCTACAAACGCACCAATGCTTCTTTCCTCGAAAACAACTACGATCTGTTGCTGAATATGGACAAGGATTTGACTGACAAACTGAATTTCAAAGCGCTGCTGGGCGGCAACATCCGCAAGCAGAAATCACAGACGATCTTCGCCGAAACCAACGGGGGCCTGATTTCCGACCGGGTGTATTCCCTCACCAATTCCCTGAACGCACCCGAAACGCCGTATGAATACGTGGGCAGGCGCGAGGTGCAGGGCATCTTCAGCGGTGTGACGCTTTCCTGGAACGACATGATTACACTCGACGGGACTGTCCGGCGCGATGCTTCTTCCACGCTGCCCGACGGCAACAACGTGTATTATTATCCTTCCGGTTCGCTGGGCTTCACCTTCACGAAGCTGCTCTCGGACCTGCGCTGGTTCTCGCACGGCAAACTGCGTGCGAACGTAGCCCAGGTAGGCAGCGACGCGCCGATCGGCATCGTGAACGACGTGTACGTGGGTGAATCGCCTTTCGGCTCGCGGCCCCAATACCGCATTTCCACTTCGAAAAATAACGGCTCCCTGAAGCCGGAACGTACCAACAGTATCGAAGCCGGCGTGGAGATGAGTTTCCTCAACAGCCGGATAGGCGTGGACCTCACGTATTACCGCACCCGCACCATCGACCAGATCATGCCGGTGAACGTTTCCCGCACCACGGGCTACAGTTACAAATACCTCAACGCCGGCACGGTGGAGAACAAAGGCTGGGAAGCCACGCTGAGCCTGGTGCCGGTGAAAACGCCCGACTTTGCCTGGAACGTACAGGCCAACTGGTCGAAGAACAATAACCTGGTGCTCGCGCTGTATGGCGATGCGGAGAATTTCAGCATCGGCACCGGCTTCCAGGGGAATATCACGCTCAATGCCACCAAAGGCCGCCCGTACGGGATGATCCGCGGCCGCGATTTTATCTATACCAACGGCCAGCGTACCGTGGGCGACGACGGGCTGTACCTGCTCACGCCCAACCTGAACGCGGAAATCGGCGACCCCAACCCCGACTGGATCGGCGGCATCAATAACCACTTCCGCTACAAGAACCTGAGCTTCAGTTTCCTCGTGGACATGCGTAAAGGAGGCGATATTTTCAGTCTCGATATGTACTACGGCCTTTCCACCGGCCTCTATCCCGAAACCGCCGGTCTCAATGCGAAAGGCAAGCCCACGCGCAGCCCCGTGGATGAAGGCGGTGGTGTGATCCTGCCCGGCGTAACGGCAGACGGCAAGCCCAACACCCAATATGTGGAGAACACCTACGAAGTGGCGTTCGGCACCAGCACCACTCCGCAGAAGGCGTTCGTGTACGACGGCAGTTACGTGAAGCTGCGCGAAATGGTGCTCACCTATTCGCTGCCGCAGCCGCTGCTCAGCCGCATGAAAGCGTTCAAGGGCGTCGACCTGTCGCTGATAGGCCGCAACCTCTGGATCATCCACAAAAACATCCCGTATGCCGACCCGGAAGACAACCTGGGCGCCGGCAACCTGCAGGGATACCAGGCCGCGGCGTATCCCACGACCCGCACGGTTACCTTCAATCTTAAATTTAAATTCTAGCAGATGAAGAAGTGTATATATATCCTGGCGCTGCTGGCCGCCGCATCCTGCACGCGCGACCTGACAGACCTGAACAAAGACGTGAAGAACCCGACGGATGCGCCTTCGTACGCCCTTTTCACTTACGGGCAGAAGGAGCTGGTGGAGCTGCTCACCACGTCGGACGTCAATACCAGCGGCTACCGGTTTGTGGTGCAGTACTGGCAGCAAACCACGTATGCCGACGAAAGCCGCTACAACTTTGACGAGCGGGAACTGAACAAACACTGGTGGGACGGTTTTTATACCGATGTGCTCGGCAACCTGGAGGCCGCGCGCGACCTCATCCCGAAATACACCGCCGACCCCGCCGCGCAAAAGAACCAGGCGGCGATGATCGACATCATGGAAGTGGCTGCCTGGCATTACGTGGTGACGACGTACGGCAACGTGCCGTATTCCGAAGCGCTCAACATCGAATCCGCCTTCCCGAAATACGACGACGCCAACACCATCTACCTCGACCTCATCAAACGCCTCACCGACGCGTCTGCCGCGCTGAACACCGCCGCCGGCGGGTTTGGCGATGCCGATGTGCTGTACGGCAGCAACATCAACCGCTGGAAGAAACTGGCCAACACCCTCAAACTGAAGCTGGCCATGACGCTGGCGGATGCCGATGCGGCGAAGGCCAAAACCTTTGCCGAAGAAGCCGCGCAGGCCGGCGTGATCGGCAGTGCGGCGGAAAGCGCGCTGTACCGTTTCCTCTCATCGCCCCCGAATAACAATCCCGTATGGACGGATGTGGTGCAGAGCGGGCGGAACGACTTCGTGGCCTGCAGAACCATCGTAGATAGCCTGAAAGCCAAAACGGATCCGCGCCTGCAGAAATACTTCACCCCGAACGTAGCCGGTGTGTATGTAGGCGGTGCGCCGGGTGTGCTGTCTGATTACGAAGACTTCTCGCACATCGGCCCCATCATCGCCGCAGCGGACAATCCCGGAGTGCTCATCGATTACGCCGAAACCGAGTTTCTCCTCGCCGAAGCCGTAGCCCGCGGGTTTGCCGTGGGGGGCACCGCAGAAGCGCATTACAACAAAGCCGTGGAAGCTTCCTTTATCGCCTGGGGCCTTACCGCCGGCGACGCGGCCGTGCATCTCGCCAAACCCGGCGTGAAATATGTGGCCGCCGAGTGGAAAAAATACATCGGCGTACAGAAATGGATCGCCTTTGTGAACCGTGGGGTGGATGCGTGGCTCGAATGGAGAAGGCTCGATTATCCGCAGCTGGAGGCAGCCCACGAGGCCGTGAGCGACATTCCGCTGCGCGTGAAATATTCTGTGGACGAACAGAACATCAACCGCAAGAACTACGAAAAGGGCTCGCACGACATCGGCGGCGATGAGGTGGAAACGAGGCTGTGGTTCGACAAATTCTGAGAATACCCTTTATCATAAGCGTTATTTAGATTTTGGATGATAGAAAGGCCGGGAATTTTTATTCCCGGTTTTTTTGCGCCTGTCATGTTGGATGTATGCCCGGGCTAACATCCGGAATGCCGTTACCGTAGTGCCATATACATATTGCAGCATGAAGCGTGTTGCATCGAGCAGGTGCAAGGAGCCGGCAGCCGGCCCTTTTGTTACTAATTTGAGGTATTTTCTTTAAGTCTACTTGTTTTGTAGACTAATTGTTTTACATTTACACCCAATATCGTTTTTGCGGAGAGTGTCTGCGTGTGCCAATCATTATAACCGATCAACCATGACACGATTACATCTTTATTCAGCTACAGTATCTTCCATCAGCCGGTGTTGGCCGGCCGGGCAGTATTGAAACTTTTTCTTCTTAACATGCAACGCAATTTATGTGCTATTCAGACTTGCCCCGAAAAGCGGGCCTGGCTTGCCGTTCCGGTCCCTAGGCAAAAAACGTGATGCGGGATGCGTGGTGGAGTTACAGCTGTGCCGCGCATAAAAAAAGCCAGGACTGTTACAGCAGCCTGGCCAACGCATAAACAACGAGACCGGCGATCAACCTGCATCGGTGATTACTCACCGGATGCTTGTCTTATTATTTATACTTAAAGCAAATGTAATGAAAAAATTACTGGTGGCCGTGCTATGGGCCATCCTGGCGTCACCATTCCAGCTCTTATCCCAAACGCCCGTAAAACCTATCATCAATTCTACTTTAAGCGGCCGGGTCACGGACCGTACTACAAAGGAACCGGTGCCCGGTGCGGCGGTCAAGATCAAAGGCACCACGCATGGCGTATCGGCCGACGAGCACGGCAACTTCAATTTTGTAACGGGGCAGAAGTTCCCGTATATCCTCATCATCAGTTCCGTGGGGTACCAGCCGGTGGAACTGACGGTCAACGGCGGTCACGTGGAGATTCCGTTATCACCTGCGCAGACGCAGCTGAGCGATGTGGTGGTGGTAGGGTACGGCACCCAGAAAAAAAGCGATCTCACCGGCTCCGTGGCGTCGGTGCCGGCGCAGGCGCTCCGAAGCCAGGTCAGTTCGTTCGAGCGGGTGCTGCAGGGTTCCGTGGCCGGCGTGCAGGTCACACAAAGCTCCGGGCAGCCGGGCAGTTCCGTGAGCATCCGCATCCGCGGCGGCAACAGTATCACGGGCGGTAACGAGCCGCTGTATGTGATAGACGGGTTTCCGGTTTACAGCAACAACGCGCATGCGGACGCGGGCGTTACCAACGGGCCGTCGATCAACGCGCTGGCCAGCCTGAATCCCGGCGATATCGAATCGATCGACGTATTGAAAGACGCTTCCGCTACCGCCATCTACGGCTCCCGCGGCGCCAACGGCGTGGTGATCATCACCACCCGAAAAGGGAAGGCGGGCCGGAATACCGTGAACTACGACGGTTATTATGGTGTGCAGGAAGTGACCAACACCGTCGACGTGCTCACCGATGCCCGCGAATGGGCGCGGCTCAAGAACGAAGCCCGTGTGAACGCCGGTAAAACGCCTTACTATACGGAGGCGCAGATCGCCGCATTGCCGCAGGGCACCGACTGGCAAAGGGCGGCGCTCAGAACCGCGCCGATGCAGAGCCACCAGCTGACCATTTCCGGTGGGGACGAAAAAACGAAGTACGCCATCTCCGGCAACTATTTTAAACAGGAGGGAGTATTGCTGAACACGGATTTCGAGCGGTATTCCGCCCGCCTCAACTTTGACCGTAACATCAACACGCGCTTTAAAACCGGCATCAGTTTTACGGCCAGCAGAACACGCGCGCAGGTGGCGGACAACAGCATCGTAAGAGCGCTGCTGCTGATGCCGCCGGTGATACCGGTGTACGATGCGAAAGGCAGATACACCTACCAGAGCGAGTTTGAAACGCCGCTGGGTAACCCCGTGGCCACGCTCGTGCAGGAAACGAACAACACGAACACTTACCGCGTGCTGGGCAATGCGTACGGGGAATACAAGATACTGGAGAACCTCACGGCGCGGGTGTCTGTGGGGGCGGATATCATCCACAACAAACAGAATTATTTTATCCCGTCGTCCCTGTACAAGGGCGCCAATTCCACCGCCAACAGCGTGGCTACGGTGGGCACGAAGACGGCCGCTACCTGGCTGAATGAAAACACGCTGAACTATGTCAAACAGATCGGCAAGCGCCATTCGCTGAATATTCTGGCGGGTTTTACGCAGCAGGCTTTCCGCAGTGAAAGCGTAACGGCTTCGTCGGAAGGGTTTGTGACCGACCTGCTCAGGTACAACGACCTGGGCAGCGGCTCCGTTTTCCGCCAGCCGGGCTCCGGTTCCGCGGAATGGGCTTTGCAATCATTCCTGGGCAGGATCAACTATACCCTCGATGACAAATATCTCTTCACCGTCACCGGCCGTGCGGATGGTTCGTCCAGGTTCGGGAAGAACAACAAATGGGGTTATTTCCCTTCCGCGGCCTTCGGCTGGATCATCAGCAAGGAAAAGTTCATCCGGCTGCCGGATGCGGTGGATAACCTGAAATTCCGCATCAGCGCGGGGCTTACGGGCAACCAGGAAATCGGGCAGTACCAGTCGCTTTCCACACTGGCGAACAACAACTACTTCTTTGGCGGCAACACCGTGGTGGGTTTTACGCCCAACCGCATCGGCAACCCCGACCTGAGCTGGGAAACCACCGCGCAATATGATGCGGGCATCGACCTGTCGCTTTTTCACAACCGCATCACCCTGGCCGTAGACGCGTATTACAAAAAGACCACCAACCTCTTGCTGAGCGTGCCCATTCCGTTTACCACCGGGCAGAGCACGGCGTTGCAGAATTTCGGGTCGGCGTCGAACAGGGGGCTGGAGATCTCACTGAACACCGACAACATCCGTGGTGATTTCAGCTGGAATACGGGCATCGTGTTTTCGATCAACCGCAACAAGATCATCAGCCTGGGCGATGGCGTGGGTTACATCATCTCCGGCCCCAGCATTGCGCAGACAGGCGAGCCGCTGGGCGCGTTCTACGGTTTCCGGACGAACGGGATCATCCAGGCGGGGGAAGACGTGAGCAAACTGCCCGTTTACCTCACCAAAAACAAACCAGGCGACCAGCTGTACCGCGACTTCAACGGCGACGGCGTGATCACCGAAACAGACGACCGCCGGGTGATCGGAAACGCGCAGCCCAAATTTCTTGGCGGCGTAACGAACAATTTCGCGTATAAAGGCGTCGAATTGAATGTGTTTTTCCAGGGCTCGTATGGCAACCAGTTATTCAACCAGAACCGGCAGCAGCTTGAAATCCTCAGCGGCCAGCAGAACGTGGCCGTTTCGGCGCTCGACCGCTGGCGGCCGGAGAAACCCTCGAACGTTATTCCGCGGGCGTACGAAGACCCCGCTTCCGTGAACTCAGACCGGTTTGTGGAAGACGCATCGTATCTGCGCCTCAAAGCGCTCACGCTGGGTTACACGCTGCCGGGCTCCGTTACTTCCAAAGCCAGGCTCGGCGCGGTGAAGTTTTATTTCACCGCACAGAACGTTTTCACGTGGACGCAGTACAGCGGTTACGACCCGGAGGTGAGCAGGAATGAACAGAACACGCTGACGCAGGGAATTGACAACGGGGTGTACCCGTATTCCAGGTCGTTCACCGGCGGGCTGAATGTTACTTTTTAGCGACCTGACGAAGATGTTGCGGGGTAGATGGCGGGCACTGATCCAAGCCAAAGGCGGGTACCGCCCGCGATAAACATCCGTCACCGTTGAAAATTACTTTGATGAAAACCATGATGAAATATTACTGACGCAGGGGGCATCTCCAAAATCATTTGCGATGAAAAAATATCTCTTACTATATACGTTCGCAGTTGCGTTGAGCGGCTGCGCCAAACTCACTGAAGCGCCGGATTCGATACTGGTCACGGACCAGTTTTACCGCACGCAGGAAGACGCCATCGCCGCAGTGAACAGCGTGTACAACGGCGCGCTGAACAACGGTGGGATTACCATGTACAACCGCCTGTTCAACCTTGGTTTTGAAATACAGACAGACGATGTGATCGCCGGGCAGCGGGTCACCAATATCGATGTGCGGGCGATGTCGTCGCTCACGCATTCCACTTCGAACGACCGGGTGAGTGAACTATGGCGCGAGCATTACGTGGCCATCAACAGCGCCAATATCGCCATCGACCGTATTCCCAACATCGAGATGGACTCGGAGCTGCGGGCGCGGCTGGTCAACGAGGCAAAATTCCTGCGGGGATTGTTGTACTTTAACCTGGTGCGGCTGTGGGGCGAGGTGCCGCTGGTGCTGCACGAAGTGTCGTCGCTTTCCAAAGAAAGCCTGTACGTGAGCCGTGCGCCGGTGGAAGACGTGTACCGGCAGGTGATTGCCGACCTCACCGATGCGCAGGGGCTGCCGCCGGCGTATAACAGCGCCAATGCGGGCAGGGCAACGGGCGGTGCGGCAAAGGCTGTGCTCGCGAAAGTATACCTTACCAGGAAGGAGTGGGGAAAGGCGGCCGCCAAAGCGCAGGAAGTGATCGGCGGGCCGTACGGGTACGATCTCTTCACCAATTTCTCCGACGTGTTTAACGTGGCCACCAAAAACGGTAAAGAGCATATCTTCTCCGCCCAGTGCAAAGGCGGTAACGGGCAGGGCAACCGCCTGGCTTCTTCCTGCACGCCGGTGGGCATTCCCGGCGTGGCCGCGGCCGGTACCGACGAGCCGGCCAAAGGTACCTATGAATTGTATGCCGCTAACGATAAGCGGCGGGACGTGACGTTTTTCACGAAACTGGTGAGCCCTACCAATGGGCAAACCTATACCTTCCCGCCCAGGTTTTACAAATACTTCGACCCGGGCACCATCACCAATCCCACGGAATCCAATCAGAACGTACCGGTCATCCGCTTTGCGGAGGTGCTGCTGATTTACGCGGAGGCGGTGAACGAAGAAAGCGGGCCTACCACGGCTGCTTACGACGCCATCAACCGGGTGCGCGCAAGGGCGGGGCTGGCGCCACTGGCTTCCCTGTCGCAGCCCGGTTTCCGCAAGGCCGTATACGACGAGCGCCGCCTCGAACTGATGTTCGAGTTCCAGCGCTGGTTCGACCTGGTGCGTACCGGCAGGCTGATCGAAGCGCTGAACGCCGCCGGCAAAACCAACGTACAGGAAAAACATTACCTGCTGCCGGTGCCGCAGCGGGAAAGGGACGTCAACCCGAAACTCTCACAAAATAAAGGATGGGGATCATGAAACACTACCAAATCATCTGCCTGCTGCTGATGGCATGTTTGCCGCTACAGGCGCAGCAAAAGAACAACCTGCCCAATATCGTGCTGATACTGGCCGACGATATGGGCAAAGAATGCCTCGGCGCTTACGGCGGCACGTACAACACGCCGAACCTCGACCGCCTTGCCAAGGAGGGGTTGCAGTTCAATTACGGGTTTTCCCAGCCGCTGTGTACGCCCAGTCGTGTACAGATCATGACGGGTAAATACAATTACCGCAACTACGTGGAGTTCGGTTACCTCGACCCGCTGCAGAAAACATTCGCCCACCTGGTGAAACAGGCCGGTTACAAAACGGCGATCGCCGGCAAATGGCAGCTAGGTAACAACAACAA
Source organism: Chitinophaga lutea (assembly GCF_003813775.1). Classification (NCBI taxonomy): domain Bacteria; kingdom Pseudomonadati; phylum Bacteroidota; class Chitinophagia; order Chitinophagales; family Chitinophagaceae; genus Chitinophaga; species Chitinophaga lutea. Next base: position 744,129 of record NZ_RPDH01000003.1, read on the forward strand.
ACTGCCTGCGCATTTCGGGTTCGACCAGTATTGCCTCTGGCAGCTGACGTACGGCCGCGCGAAAGGGGAGCGTTACGCCAAACCCCTCGTTGAACAGGACGGGCGCATCCTGCCTGTGACGGACGATGATTACGGTCCGGATATTTTCACCAATTACCTGCTGCAGTTCATCGAGCAGAACAAAAACAACCGCTTCCTGGCCTATTACCCCATGGCGCTGGTGCATGATCCCTTCCTGCCCACGCCGGACAGCAAAAGCTGGGAAACCGATGTCGCCGGCCGGCATAAAAAAGACACGGCGAATTTCCGCGACATGGTGGCCTATGCCGACAAAGAGGTGGGGCGTATCATCGACAAACTCAAACAGCTCGGCCTCTACGAGAACACCATCATCATCTTCACCGGCGATAACGGCACCGGCCGGCCGATTGTGACGCCGCTGAAAGACGGCACTACCGTGAGAGGAGGGAAGGGCCTCACCCTGAGCCGCGGCCATCACGTACCGCTCATCGCTAACTGGGGCAACGGCCGTAACCGGAAACACGTCACCGACGACCTGGTGGATTTCACCGACGTGCTCGCCACCATCGCCGAAGCCACGGGCCAGCAGGTGCCCGCCGCCTGGGAAACCGACGGGGTGAGTTTCCTGCCGCAGATCAAAGGAGAGAAGGGGCATCCCCGCAAATGGATATTCTCCCATTACAGCCCGCTCCATAATGCCGGCGAGAACAAACATGCCAATGAATTTTTCCGCAACCACCGTTTTAAACTTTACCGCGACGGAAGGCTCTATGATCTGGAGCGTGATCCGGAAGAGACGGCGCCGTTACCGGAAGGAAGCGGGGGAGCAGAGGCGGAAGCGGTGAGAAAAACATTTACCGCAGAGTTCGCCAAACTGCCCGCCTGGAAACCCGGCGACCCCGGCAAACCGAAGGTGATACTGCCCGGCCTCGAACCACATAAAATTCAAATCGCCAAAGAAGATTAACGATGTATAAAAATCTTTTCACGCTGCTGTTACTCGCAGCTTCCATCACCGCCTCCGCGCAGCAGAAGCCGAACGTGCTGTTCATCGCGGTAGACGACCTCAACGACTGGATAGGCGCCTACGGCGGTTATCCCGGTGTTAAAACACCCAACCTCGACCGCCTGGCGAAGAAAGGCGAGCTCTTTACCCGCGCGTATTGTTCCGCGCCAGCCTGTAACCCGTCGCGCGCCAGCCTGCTCACGGGCGTCCGGCCGTCGACCTCCGGGGTATATCACAACGACCAGCCCTGGCGCCCCGCTTTACCGAACGCCGTTACCCTGCCCCAGTATTTCACCGCCAACGGGTACGAAGTAGCCGGCATCGGGAAGATCTTTCACGACGTCTATAACGATGCCGCCTCCTGGCCGGTGTATCACAAAGTGCAGAAATCCCCCGAACCGCCCGGCGCACCCGTGGTAGGAAAAGGTCACTTCGACTGGAGCCCCGTCAAGGCGAAGGATGAAGACATGGGCGATTACAAGAACGTGGACCGTGCCATCGCATTTTTAGGGCAGCAAAGGCAGAAGCCGTTTTTCCTGGCCGTGGGCTTCACCCGTCCGCACCTGCCCTGGTATGTGCCGCAGCAGTACTTCGACCAGTACCCGATTAACAGCATACAGCTGCCGAAAGTGACCGCCAACGACCTGCAGGACGTGCCCGCAGCGGGCGTCGCCATCGCCAAACCCGGCGGCGACCATGCTTTTATCCAAAAGAGCGGCCAATGGAAAAACGCCATCCAGGGCTACCTGGCGAGCATTACGTTTACCGACGGGCAGATCGGCCGTTTGCTCGATGCGCTTGACAAAAGCCCGTATAAAGGCAATACGATCATCGTACTGTTCGGCGATCATGGCTGGCACCTCGGCGAGAAGGAACACTGGCGCAAGTTCGCCCTGTGGGAAGAAGCGGCGCGCGTACCGTTCATCGTGCTCGCGCCTGGTTTTACCAAAGCCGGCACCAGCTCCGGCCGCACGGTGAGCCTGCTCGATATTTACCCTACGCTGGTGGATCTCTGCCGGTTGCCCGTTAAAAAAGAGCTGGAAGGCAACAGCCTGGTGCCCCTGCTGAAAAATCCCCTGGCCGTGTGGGATCGCCCCGCTGTTACCACGCACGGGCTCAACAATCATTCCGTGCGGTCGGAGCGCTGGCGTTATATCCGGTATGAAGACGGCTCCGAAGAATTATACGATCATGACCAGGATCCGCAGGAATGGAAAAACCTCGCCGGCGACGCGCAATACAACAACGTTAAATCAGACCTGGCCAAATGGCTGCCGAAGGTGAACGCACCGAACGCCGCCAGCAGGAAAACCGCAAAACTGTAACACATGAAACGGATACTTTTTATGGGGCTGCTGGCCATTGCCATGCAGGCCGCCGCACAAAAGAAACCCAATGTGCTGTTCATCGCCGTGGATGACCTGAACAACGACCTGGGCGCCTACGGCTCAAAGCTGGTGAAATCGCCGAACATCGACCGCCTCGCGGCGCGCGGGGTGCGGTTCGACAGGGCGTACACGCAGTTCCCGCTGTGCAGTCCCAGCCGCTCGTCGCTGCTCACCGGCTACCGCCCCGATGTTACGCGCATCTACGAGCTGAGAACGCATTTCCGCAGCATTTTGCCGGACGTGGTGACGCTGCCGCAGCTGTACAAACAAAACGGGTACGAGGCCATCCGGATAGGCAAGATCTTCCATTACGGCGTTCCCGGGCAGATCGGCACCAACGGGCTCGACGATTCGCTGTCGTGGAGCCGCGTCATCAACCCCAAAGGCCGCGATAAAACGGAAGAAAGCAAAGTGGTGAACCTGACGCCCGCCCGCGGTCTGGGCAGCGCGCTGGCGTATTATGCCGCCGATGGGGCGGACAATGAACAAACCGACGGCCTCATCGCTGAAGAGGCGATCAAAGTGCTGGAGCAGAAAAAGAACGAGCCGTTTTTCCTGGCGGTGGGTTTCTTCCGGCCGCACAGTCCTTATGTAGCGCCGAAGAAGTACTTCGACCTGTACAACCTGAACGACATCCCCATCGCCGGCGATATCGAAAAAGACCTGGAAGACGTGCCGCCCGCCGCCCTGTTCACCAATCCGCCCAACTGGGGGCTGCCTGTCGATAAACTGAAAGAAGCCAAACGTGCGTATTACGCATCCATTTCGTTCATGGATGCGCAGGTGGGCCGTTTGCTCGACGCCATCGACCGTTTGCAGCTGGCAGACAATACGATCATCGTGCTGTGGAGCGACCATGGTTATAATGTGAGCGAGCACGGCCAGTGGATGAAACAAAGCCTTTTCGAAAAATCCGCCCGCGTTCCGCTGATCATCGCCGCACCCGGAGCAGCCAAAGGCAAGGCCTCCGCTCGTACGGTGGAGCTGCTCGATATTTATCCCACGCTGGCGGAGCTGTCGAAACTCACCCCGCCGAGGCCGCTCGACGGCCGGAGTCTTGCGCCGTTGTTGAAGAACCCGGCGGCGAAGTGGGACAAACCCGCACTGACGCAGGTGCGGCGCGGCCCCGACACCATCGGCCGCAGCGTGCGGACGGAACGCTGGCGTTACACCGAATGGGCCGACGGGAAGGCAGGTGTTGAACTGTACGATCACCAGGCGGACGCAGGAGAGATCACCAACCTGGCGAAGGACCCCGCGTACGCCGCGCAGGTGAAGGAACTGGCCGCATTGTTGCGGAAGAGTTACGGGCTGCCGCTGGTGCGGCTCAAAACGGCCGGGCAATAAATGAAGCCGGGGATATAAATTTTTGAAAATGAAGCGCTGCAACTTTGTAGCTTCACGGTAAGAACATAACAATAATGCGTGTATTTCAATGGGTCATAGGAGGAACGCTGCTGCTGGCGCAACCAGCCTGCCAGCAAGCTTCCACAGGCAAAGGCAATCAACAGGCGGATTCGGTGGCCACAAGGGCCGGCGGCGATACTACGGCCGGTATGGTGCTGATCAAAGGCGGCAGTTTTGAGATGGGCTCGGAAGAGTTCCCGGACAGTCGCCCGGTGCATCGCGTCACCGTAGGCGATTTCTGGATGGACGAGCATGAAGTGACGAACGCACAATTCGCCGCCTTCGTGAAAGCCACCGGCTATCAGACAGTTTCCGAACTGCCCCTAGACCCGGCCGATTATCCCGATGTGCCGAAAGAAAAACTGGTGCCTTCGTCGGCCGTATTCACCCCGCCGCCACAGCCCGTGCCGCTCGACAACCCGCTGCAATGGTGGGCGTACGTGCCCGGGGCCAACTGGCAGCATCCGTTCGGGAGCGGCAGCAGCATCGCCGGAAAAGATAACGAGCCCGTGGTGCACATCAGTTATAAAGACGCCGCCGCGTACGCGAAGTGGGCCGGCAAAAGGCTGCCCACCGAAGCCGAATGGGAATACGCCGCCCGCGCCGGCGGCCGGCAAACGAAGTTCTACTGGGGCGAAGAACTGAAACCCGGCGGCAAATGGCCGGCGAATATTTTCCAGGGGAACTTCCCTTCCGGCAATACCAACGAAGACGGCTACACCGGCGTATCGCCCGTAAAAACTTTCCCGCCCAACGCGTTCGGCCTCTACGATATGGACGGCAACGTATGGGAATGGTGCGAGGATTTTTACCGTCCCGATTATTACCAGCACAGCGATACCCTCAACCCGAAAGGCCCGCCCGACAGTTTCGACCCCGACGAACCCGGCGCGGTGAAGCGGGTACAGCGAGGCGGTTCATTTTTGTGCAGCGACCAGTACTGCATCCGCTACCGTGCAGGCAGCCGGGGTAAAGGTGAGATCACCAGCGCCAGTAACAACCTGGGTTTCCGGTGTGTGAAGGATAAATAATGAAAGTGTTCCTGTAAGGGGCATAAGGAAAAATCGTATCGGTTTTTTGATACGCTTTTTTCGTGCCATACAGAGCAGTAAACCTTGCGCAAAACAATCGAAAAGCAGCAGAAGCAGGCTTTTTGATGTAGGTTTGTGTTGTCAACGTATGCAATTATGTGGTACACCATTTTACTGATATTGGGATTAACCCTGTTAACCTTGTCTTTCTTTACGTTCAGGCGATCATTGATTTTCCTGCGTAACTGTGAGAGAGTGACCGGCACCGTAACGGAGCTGCAGGTGGTGAGGGATTCCGAAGGCGATTGTTTCCGGCCGGTATTCAAGTTCAGGGCCAGCAACGACGTGGAATTCCTGTACACGCATTCCACCGCCAGTGATCCGCCGGCATTTACCGTCGGGGATAAAGCGGAAATCGTGTTCAAACCCGGCGAGCCGGAGTCTGCGGAACTACTGACCTATATGGCGGTTTTCAGGCCAACGGTTTTCCTCGTGGCAGCGGGTTTGCCGATGGCGGTGGTGGGAGCGGGGTATTACCTCTCCGGCATGCTCTTTTAACAATGTTGTTGCCGGGTGCAAATACAGGATCCCTAAACTGGTGTGCCCAAAGAATCAGCTGATGCTTTCGTGAGCTTGTTGATCCAGTAGTTTTCGGGCATCAGCGTTTTTCAATGCTCAATAAATTCCTGTTCTTCCGAAAGAAAAATGGACAAGCCGGCGATTTTTCCGGTTTGTCCATTCCAGTAGTCGCGGGTGGATTCGAACCACCGTGAAAGGCTTTGCAGGCCTTTACCTAACCACTCGGCCACACGACAGTATCATCGGGTCCTTTGAAAGAGCAGGCGGTGCAGTGACTTTTCGATGCGGGAAAAATAGAACGTCAGCAGTCCTGCGAACAGCAGCACACTGGCAAATACGTACAGGTGCGGGAAGTAGATCAGGAATGTAACGGCGATCAGCATCATGCGGGCGTATTCGAGGTAAAAGAACCATTTCTTCTGCTCGAGGATGGCGCCGGTGTTGACGAGGCTGATGAGAATGAATAATACAATGAACACATTCAGGCCCACCGGGATGTATGCTTCCAGCAGCGTGGCCACGAACAGCAGACTGATGCTGATGATGGTCTGGATGATGATATAGATGCGCTGGAACTTCGTCTGTTTGCGCACCTTTGTTTTCCGCAGCCATACTTCTTCCAGTTGTCCCCTGATCTCCGGATCGATATCGTCCGGTTTCCCGAAAACAACCTTCCACCTCGCTTTCCAGCTTACCGCTCTTCTGAACGCCGTCAGCAGCTCGAGCATAAAATGAAACTGTTGCCAGAGGAAACTGTGGCTCTTCAGCGGTTTGGTAAGGCCGTACACACAGGGCTCTTCATCGCGCTCCGGCGTGAAGGTGCCGAACATCTTGTCCCAGATGATGAGCACGTCGCCGTAGTTTTTGTCGAGGTACGCCTCGTTGGAACTGTGATGCACCCGGTGGTGCGAGGGCGTTACCATAAAATACTCCAGGATGCCCAGTTTGCCGATGGTTTGGGTATGGATGAAAAATGGATAGAGCCCATGCACCAGCAGTAACGAGGTGATCATGGCCGGCGGGAAACCCGCCAGGGGCAGCACGGCCCAGAAAAGGGAGCGGGCCGCTGCCTGGAAAACGGTTATTCTTGCAGATACGGTGTAGTTAAAATCTTCGCTCTGGTGATGCACCACGTGCGCGGCCCAGAGGATGTTCACTTCGTGGGCGAGGCGGTGGTACCAGTACCACACGAAATCAGTGGCCAGGAAAAGCAGGAACCAGGTGTACCACTTCGGCTCAAAATGCCAGAGGGCAAAGTTCCGGTAGATGTAATCAAAGAAAAAGTAGAACAGCCCCGTCACGAAAATATCCAGCAGGCGTTCCGCGACGCCGATGTTCAGGTTGGCTATTGACTCGGCGAACTGGAAGTAATTTTTACCCGTTCTGCGGGAAATCACATATTCCAGGCCAATGAAAAACAGGAATCCGCCGATTGATAAAGCTATCCAGTTCAGGTTGGTCATATAACAGTCTACTAGTTTTGTAGACAAATATAGTGGTTTATGTATTTGGAGACAAAATTTTTTGGGGGATGGGTGGGAAGACGGGAAGTTGCGGCAGGCGGGTTGCAGAGCCCTGTTTGCCGGTAAGATGCAAGTAAGCCCGCGATTCATTTTGCATTTCCATTAAAAAGACGCATTTTTAGCGCATAATTCGTTTTCCATTAAACCCGATACGATGATACCCTCTACCTTGACCCGCTTAATCCTTCTTTTCATTTTCATGTTTCCTTCGTTGCTGTATGCCCAGGCCCACGGCCCCACGCCATGGTCAATCATCGGCGGCACGAATACTGGTGTTGATCCTTATCCTTTCCTCTATTACAAAGTGGTGGAGTTAAAAGGCAATACCGACCGTTATGCGAACATTATTGATATTTCCGTGCAGGGGGATGCTAACTATTTTGAGCAGCAGGGCACTTTCCGGCTGCGGGTGGATAAATTCGAAGGCACCGTCACCGGCCGCTTCGACGGAGTGGAAATCCGGTGCACTTCCGGCAATCCTTCGGCCGCGGTGTTTTATGTTTTCAACAATGCGGTGTGGGTGCGCGCCAGCTATAAATGGGGCGCCATTTTTTACAAAACAGAAGGGCTGTTTGCCGGCTATTCTCCGCTTACGGGCGGGGACTGGGGCAGCACTACCACTGAGCCCTCCGGGTATCTGGCCATGACAAACACACATGGCCTGAAATGCGATTTCGATAATAACCGGTTTTTTAAGCTGCCGTATGCAAGTCCGCTTGGTGATTTTTATGTTGGAGGGCGTGTAGGAATAGGGGTACCGTATGCGTATAATACCCTGGTTCTACCTAACACCGGCTCAATTGCCTGGAAGCATACGAACGGAGATGGAGAGATCATTGGCATCAATTCCAACGCCAGCAACGATTTCACAGTATACGCCGGTGGCCCCGACAGGCTGTACATAAAAAGTTCTACCGGCAACGTAGGCATCGGCACGAATAACCCCGGCGAGTATAAACTGGCGGTAGAAGGAACGATCGGTGCGCGGAGGGTAAGAGTCACTTCCCTCGCCTGGGCGGACTTCGTATTCGAGGATCATTACCAGCTGATGCCCCTGCCCGCACTGGAAAAATATATTTCCGACAACAAACATCTGCCCGGCATCCCTTCCGCAAAAGAGGTACAGCGGGAAGGAATCGAACTGGGGGAAATGGACAGCAAACTGCTGCAGAAAATAGAAGAACAGACCCTCTATATCATCGACCTGCATAAAAAGCTGGAAGACGTGACCAAACGGTTGCAACAACTCGAAAACAATTCATCCGTTAGATCGAAACAATAATACCTATGCAAAAATCTTTCTTCCTGCTGGCTGCACTGATCTTATGCTGTGCGGGGGCCCACTCACAGGTAAGCAAGAACGCAGCCGAGATAGCGAAGATGGTTAGGTTGTATGCAGAGAAACATGGCGCAGATCCCAAGCAGATATGGAAACTTGTAAATTCCTGGCTGGGAGGGGAATAGATAGTATGAATATGAAAATGAGTTATTTTATCAATTTAGTAATACTCCTTTTGTCTTGCTCAAACATGACTAGTGAGAAAAAAACAGGATGGAATATTGTAAAAACAGCAGGGGTTGACACGGAGAATGCGTCTCTTGATTTTATGATAGTTAATAAGTCGTACCAACTAATACTTGGTTCGAAGTATACCGATAGTGATATCGTCAGCAGGCGATTCAATAATTATGATGCCTGCATCTATCGCTCAGAGAACAATGGTAAAAATTGGACGAGAAAAACAATAGGAAAAGGAAAGTTTACAAGCTACACAGTCGGAAACAATCGAGTTTTTGTTGCATTGGGAATTAATACCAAGAATGAAACCGCATTATTTAATGATTCCGCGAAGATTTATTGTTCTATGGATGAAGGACGTAGTTGGAAGGAAATAGCCGCTTATAAAGATTGTCATATAAAAAGTATTTTCATTGCAGAAGATAGTTCTGTTTATATATTAGGGATAGGAAAAAACGATAATTATTGGATATTGCGGAGAACTGCGAATAATGGTATTACCTGGTCGGAAGAAATGAAAGTGTTGATTGACTATGGAACACTAGTTTTTTTCAACAAAGCTTTATGGTGTATTAATGAATCAACAAAAAAATTGATACGGTTATCACTGTCGGATGGTAGAGTGGATAGCTTCGGTTTTCCTGAAAGAGACTTTAAACCACTGTTTGTTCGCCAAAATATGGAAAGTGTACTCGTAATAGGTGAATTAACCCAGACACCAATGGTATATAAGTTTGGTGACGGTAAATTCGAGACAATTATGCAATATGGTGATAAGAATAAATACCCTGTTGATTTATTTTCTTATCGAAACCAATTGGTATTGCTGTTGGGCGAACGCGCCGGGCTCGGTGTCCAGTATTACTTGTATTGGAAAAATGAGCTTACCAATGCTTGGTCTGCGGAGGAGATGCCCGCTAAATATTTTAAACCATATGCATTTTATGAAGATAGTTTTTGGGGGTACAATGGTGGGCATCTTTATCAAAAAACTTTCCAATAGAAGTTGGCTGAATATCTATGGATAAATATACAAAAAGGCACATCAATACCAAAAAAAGCCGCGAATCACTCCGCGGCTTTTTAATTATCCTTCAACGTCATCCTACCGGATAACGATCTCTTCAAACTTCCGTTCCAGCGCGATCTCCACCACATTCCCTTTCAGGTGTTCGGGTAGGAGGGGCCTCACCTCACCGCCGTCCACCACGTATTCTTTCGGCGCAAAAGGCAGGCCGTGTATGCGTAGGCGGTGGTGGGTGTAGTCGGCTTCGAACTTGCCCACGAACTTTTTCTTCAGCCTGAACTGTGCGGGCTCGGAGCTTTGTTTGAAGCGCACCAGGTTGTACTGGCCGGTTTTGTAGGCGTAGTGATCGCCGGCGTCTTCGTAGAGGATGCTGTGGGTGGTGCCTTCGCCGTAGTACACCTGGAGGATCATTTCCATGATCTTTTTCTCGCCTACATATTGCAGGTCAGGGTACTGGGGTACTACTGCGCCGCCTTTCACGAACAGCGGCATTTCGGCCAGCGGCGTGGGTACGGTAACGGACTGCCCGCCGGTGAAGCGCTCGTCGCTGAAGTAATAGTACCAGGTGCCTTCGGGCAGGTACACGGATTTTTCTTTCATCCCGGCCTCGCTCACATGGCTGATCAGCAGGCTGTCGCCCATCATGAACTCGTGGTTGAGGTCGTGGGTGTTTTCGTCGTGCTGGGCCACGAAAGCAAGCGGGCGCAGCATGGGCGTGCCGTAGGCGGCGTATTGCCAGAAGGTGGTGTAGAGGTAGGGCAGCAGCCGGTAACGGAGCTGGATAAACGATTTTACCACGGCTTCGAACTCGGGGCCGAAGCTCCAGGGTTCCTGGTCGAAGCCGGTTTCGTTGCTGGCGGAGTGGGTGCGCATCAGCGGGTGGAAAGTGCCCAGCTGGATCCAGCGGGTGTACAGCTCGCCGTCGGGCTCGCCGATGAAACCGCCGATGTCGCTGCCTGCGAAAGAAAGGCCGGAAACGGCCAGCCGCTGGCATTGTACGGATGCGAGCCAGAGATGTTCCCAGGATGCGATGTTGTCGCCCGTCCATACGGAGCTCCAGCGCTGGGTGCCGGCATAGGCGGAGCGGGTGATCACGAACGGCCGGTTGGGCATCAGGTGCCTTTTCAGGCCGGTGGCGGTGGCCTTGCTCATCAGGTGGCCGTATACATTATGCGCCTTGCGGTGGCTCACGTTTTCGCCGTCGTAATCGTGGCGCACGTCTTCAGGGAAGGTGCCGAGCTCGAACACGGCGGGCTCGTTCATGTCGTTCCAAACGCCACGCACGCCGTTTTCGGCGAGGCTGCGGAACAGCCCGGCCCACCATTCGCGTACCTTGGGATCGGTGAAGTCGGGGAACACGCATTTACCGGGCCATACGTCGCCCTCCATGGGCGCCCCGTCGGCCCTTTTACAGGCGTATCCTTTCTGCACCAGTTCCTGGTAGATGGGATATTCGGGGTCTACCTTGATGCCGGGGTCGATGATCACCACGGTTTTGAAGCCGTCGGCGGACAATTCCCGCAGCAGCCCTTTCGGATCGGGGAAACGTTCCTTGCTCCAGGTGAAGCAGCGGAAACCTTCCATATAGTCGATGTCGAGATACAGGGCGTCGCAGGGAATGCCGCGTTTCCTGAATTCCTGGCCGATTTCTTTGACTCTTGTATCGGGGAAATAACTCCAGCGGCACTGGTGGTAGCCGAGGGCCCAGAGAGGGGGCAGTTCGGCCGTACCGGTGATGCGGGCGTAGGATTCGGCCACTTTCAGCAGTTCGGGGCCGTAAATGAAATAGTAGTTCATTTCGCCGCCCCGCGCCCAGAAGCTGCTCACATCGTCGCGTTCCTTGCCGAAGTCGTACAGGGTACGGAAGGTATTATCGAAAAAGATACCGTAACCGATACCGTTGTGCAAACCGTAGTAGAAGGGGATGTTGCGGTAGAGGGGATCGGTGTCTTTGGCGTAGCCGTAGGCATCGGTACCGAAGTTTTCGAGCCGTTTGCCCCGCAGGTTCAGGTCGGTGGGTTTGTCGCCCAGCCCGTAGAACGCTTCGCCTTCCTGCACCAGTTTGGTACAGTACACGATTTTGCCACCTTTCTGCAGGTAATATTGCCAGTGAAAGCCGGTTTCGTCCTGGTTGATGATACGGCCTTCGATGTCTGTAATGGTGATCCGGAGGTTTTCGCGGGCTACGAACACCCGGATGGCGGTGGTGATGATCTCGAAGGAGTCAGGCCATTCGCGCATGTCGAAATACTCCGGTGACTCTTCCAGTTTCTCGCTCACGCCGTAGGAAAAATCCCGCTGAAAAGTGCCGTCTGCCGCATACCGGAAACGCACAATCTTATCTGAAATGACCCGCAGTTCAAGTATGGTCTCTGAGGTATAGAAATAGAAATAATTTCCTTCCTTCTTCCACGACTGAATCTTGTCCGGGTAATGTTTTACCGAGTATTTACCCGATGTTGTTGCCACTTGCATCGTGCCGATCTGATTTTCTGTGTACTATAATGGCGGCCCGTCGGGGCCACTTCCAAATAAATATATAAAAAAATGGGGGGAGGTGTATATTTTTTTCCCCGCACTGACTGCTTCATTTCCGCCTTTTACAAAATAAAATAGTGCCTTGGCGAACTTTGTACAAATTATAGCAGTGGGAAATCTTAACTTCAGTACATGTACTTTTTGCTTTAACCTATTGTTCCGGTTGTGATACAATAAGCGTATTAAAAATACAGGCGCTCCTTTCCAGGGCGCCTTTTTTATGCTTATTGAACTGGTTCCAGCACTGCGATCCGACCCTTACTGCCCGCCAAATATATCAATTTTCCTTTTTTCGCCCTGCGGGCGGCGTGAAATCCGTCTGTCGACAGCAGATTCCAGGTCTGGCCGCCGTCCGTGGAAAGATCGGTACCGGTGGGGCCGGTAGCCACGAGCCGCTGCGCGTCGATGAATTCCACGGCGGATCGGTACCCGCCGGGCGCCTGCTGCGGCGCTTGCCAGGTGCGGCCCCCGTCGGCGGTGATCACGCAGTTCTGCCGGGTTTCTTTCATCCGGAGGTAATCACCCCCCACGGCCACCCCATACCGCGCGTCGCGGAAAGCGAAGGAGAAAATTCCCGTGCTGGCCTGCCCCTGGATGGCGGGAATGGTGTAAATGTTCCATTTGCCCTTGCTGTAGCGGAAAAACCGGCTTTGCGCCCCGCCGCTGCTGAAGGCATAGTCGCCACCGGGGAGCGCACGCAACGTGGTGCCGCTGGCGGCAAAAATGGCCTCGCCTTCGCCTGCGGCCGGTCCTTCGAAGGGCTGCCAGCTGTCGCCGCCGTTGGCGGTGCGGATGAGCGTGAAACGGCCCCCGATGGGGTCGCCCACGGCCACGCCGGCTTTGCCGGACTGGAAGTCCATCCCGTCGAGGAACATGCCTTTGGCGGCGTTGAAATACACCTGTTTCCAGGTGCCGCCGCCGTCTGTGGTGAGATAGATACGCGCGGGCTCGGCGATGCCCATCACAATGGCTTTATCGGCGCTGAAGGCTTCCACGTCCCTGAAATCGCAGGTGTCGCAGCCGGGGATGGTGAACCATTCCCAGGTTTTGCCCCCGTTGAGGCTTCTGCCGGCTTTACCGCCGGTGCCCGATACCCAGAGCACGGCGTCGTCTACCACGCTCAGCCCGCGGATGCTGGTAATGGGTGCATCAGTAAGGGCACGGAGGCGGTAAGGCGTCTGCGCCAGGGCCTGGCCGGCCAAAAAAGGGAGTAAAAGAGCCAATATCCATTTCATATTGTACCGGTTTGTGGCAATATTAAATAAGAAAAATATAAAATCAGTACAAAGTGTACCACAGAATTATATATTTGCATTTACTGCAAACTTGCAAACCGCTATTAACCAATTGATGCGCCCGACATTTCATCAGACCATCATCCTCACCCTATGGTTCCTCGCCATTCTTGTACCCGCCTCCGCGCAGGAACGGACCTATAACTTTGATTCTTACGGGGTTGAAAACGGCCTGTCGCAAAGCAGCATCAGCGGTGTGATACAGGACGAGGAGGGATTTCTCTGGATATCGACGTTCGACGGCATCAACCGCTTCGACGGGTACGTGTTCAACGAATACCGGTACAGCCCGGCGGGCCCCGGCGTAGACCCGGGCACCATGGAAGAACGGGTGCTGTACAGCTCGGTATCGCAGCAGGGCCGCGCAATGATCAAGAGTTTCGGCCTGCTGGGCACCCGCAGCTATTCCTTTTACCGCGATTCGCGGGCGCAGCTGCTGCTGGCGCATAACCTGGGCATCAGCCTGTACGACCGATACAAAAACAATTTCCGGCACGTATTCGTGGATACGGCGTATATCAACGAGGCGGAAAGGGATTTTATCCCGAAATTCCAGATACTGGGGGAAGACCAGGCCACGCAGACCCTCTGGGTGTGGCGGCCGCTGAAAGGGCTGTATGTGCTCGACAATATCACTTACGAACTGAAAAAGACCATCCTGTACCCGCCGGCCTTCACGAGCAAAAAGCTGCGCCCGGTGGCCATCACCAAACACGAAAACAATATCTGGATGGTGTTTGAAAAGGAGCAGCTGGTGAAAATGGACATCCACACCGCCCGCCTCACCACCTATTGCCTGCCTACCTTGTCAGACAAGCCCATCATCAAAATACTGAACTCCGATTCCCTGCTGCTGGCCAGCAGCGGGCATATCACCATTTTCGACACGAAGCGGAACAAATACACCGACCTGCCGTACCAGCGCTTCAACGAGCTGCAAGAGCCTTTCCTGCCCACCGCCGTGGAGCTGGACGACCGCGGCAACGCCTGGATAGGGGGGAACGACGGGGTGCTGGTGTACAACATCGGCAGCCACGAGATCACCAACCATATCACGAGCTTCAACACGTTCGAGACCAACTCGTTCAACAAGATCATCTGCCTGTTCCGCGACCGGAACGATAACATGTGGGTGGGCACCGACGGCGACGGGCTGAAGAAATATGCGCCCAACAAAAAGGTGTTTTCGCTCTACCGCTCGCCGCGCATCTCCCACAACGTGGTGAAAGCCGTGTACAAACACGACGACGGCCGCCTGTATGTGGGGCTGCTGCACGACGGGCTGGATATCTACGAAAGGGGCGGCAAATACCTCAAGCGCATCTCCAACGAGCTTACGCCGGAGAAATTCCCTGCCAACAACCTGCACAGCATCTGCCGCGAAGATTACGGCAACCTCTGGTTCCACTTCGTCAGGGGCAGCATCGGGCTGTTCGACGTGAGAACGGAACAGTTCAAAGACCTCACCCCGCGGGTGCAGGCGCTGGGCCTGCCGCCGCAGGAAGACATCTATCCCTTCGTGAGCAAACGCCCCAACGGCGAAACTTATTTCAACTATGGTGAGTACCTGCTCATGTTCTCCGAAGCGGAAAAAGGCTACAAGGCCGCCATCGTGCACCGCTTCCTCAACGAACAGCTCACCTGCTTTTTCGAGGACTTCTGGGGCAACCAGTACGTCGGCACCAAAGCGCACCTGTACTGGCGCAAAGCCGACCGGAGCATCTGGGAGATGATCCCCCTGCCGCTGAAAAACCTGGAGATCAAGTCGATCAACAAAAACGCGCACAAACAGCTGTTGCTGGCCACCAATAAAGGGCTGCTGATCCTCGACGACCAGTACCGCAAAAAAGAGCATTACAACAGTTTCGATTACAAAGGCATGCCGAGCGATTATGTGTACGCCGTGCTGCTCGACGATAAAGACGGCATCTGGGTGAGCCACAACAGGGGCATCACCCAAATCCGCCAGAACACCAATAACCTGGTGACGTACAATTTCGAGGACGGGCTGCAGTCGAACGAATTCAATACCGGCGCCTATTTCAAGTCGATGGATGGCGAGCTGTTTTTCGGCGGGGTGCGTGGGGTAACGGGTTTTTATCCCCGTAACTTCAAAAACAACCCCCATATGCCGAAGGTGATCATCAAGCGGCTGGAGGTGCTCGACAAACCGTTCAAGTCCGATACGGCCATTTCGCTGGTCAGGACGGTGGAACTGCCGTACAACCAGAATACGATCGCCATCGAATACGTGCCGCTGGAGTTCACCAACCCGCTCAAGAATAAGGTGCAGTACATGCTGGAGGGGGTGGATGAAGACTGGCTGATGGCCGGTAACCAGAGCGTGGCGAGGTATACCAACCTGCGGCCCGGCAACTATACGTTCAAGGTAAAAGCCTGCAATAACGATGAGGTCTGGAATATGGAGCCCACCACGTTGCAGATCATCATCAAGATACCCTTCTGGCAGTCGCTCTGGTTCCGCTTCTTACTGCTGTTATTAATCCTCGGCATCGCGTATTATTTCTCCGCGTTGTATCTCGATTATAAAATCAGGAACGAAAAGCTGAAGCTGGAGAAAGAACAGGCGGTAGACCAGGAGCGGGCCCGTATTTCGAGCGACATGCACGACGACCTGGGATCCGGGCTGTCGACCATCCGCCTGCTCAGCGAGATCGCCAAGCGGAAGATCAAGGAGCCGGGGCAGACCAAGGAGATTGAACGTATTTCCGAGGCGGCGGGGGAACTGGTGGACAAGATGAGCGAGATCATCTGGGCGATGAACTCCTCGAACGACTCGCTGGCCAACCTGATCGCGTACATGCGGAGCTTCGCTGCCGACTTCCTGGAGCACGCCCATATCGAGCATCACTTCATCATTCCCGACAATATCCCCAACGTCAAGCTCAGCGGCGGCACCCGCCGGCATATTTACCTGGCCGTAAAGGAGTCGCTCCACAACGTTGTGAAGCATTCCAAAGCCACCG
Organism: Chitinophaga lutea; assembly: GCF_003813775.1. Classification (NCBI taxonomy): domain Bacteria; kingdom Pseudomonadati; phylum Bacteroidota; class Chitinophagia; order Chitinophagales; family Chitinophagaceae; genus Chitinophaga; species Chitinophaga lutea. The sequence continues at coordinate 760,450 of NZ_RPDH01000003.1, forward strand.
AAGTGATCATCGAGGTAAAAGTTTTCAAGAATATGACCATCATGATCAAGGACAACGGGAAGGGCTTCGACCCCGAAAAGGTGCGCCTGTTCGGCAACGGGCTCAAGAACATCGAGAAGCGGATGCAGCAGGTAGGCGGTCAGGCGGACATCATCTCACAAAACGGCACAACAGTTTTCTTAGATATACCATTAAATTAATTTAAATTTGATTTTTATAACATTTTGGTGTTATGACTTTAAATTGAAATGATGGTATATTCGAAAAAAAAGCTGCAAAATAGCATGGATATCATCTCTGTAGCTATTGTTGAAGACAATCATGATATCCGGTCGGCCATGGAACTGCTGATTAATGGCTCAGAAGGGTATGCATGCATTGGCGCTTTCAACAATGCGGAAATGGCCCTGGAAAAGGTTCCACAATTGTTACCCAATGTAGTGTTGATGGATTTTAATTTGCCGGGAATTAACGGAATTGAATGTATAGCACGTTTGAAAGCCGAATACCCCGACATGCAATTCATGATGCTGACGGTTTATGAAGACGACGACAAGATCTTCATGGCCCTCGAAGCCGGCGCCAGCGGCTATATCCTGAAGAAAACCTCCCCCGGCGATTTGCTGGATGCCATCCGTGAGCTGCACGATGGCGGTTCCCCGATGAGCTCGCAGATAGCCAGAAGGGTGGTGGCCTACTTCCAGAAACAGGCCCGGCCCAACCCCGCGCTCGAAGCGCTCACTTCCCGCGAAAAAGAAATTCTCGACCAGTTGTCCAAAGGTTTCCTGTACAAGGAAATTGCGGGTAACCTCTTTATCAGCATAGAAACGGTGCGCAGGCATGTGCACAACATCTATGAAAAACTGCACGTGCGCAGCCGCACGGATGCGGTCAACAAATACTTCAACCGCTAGGCGGTGCATATACAACGAAAGAGGGGGCTTTTTCACAAGCCCCCTCTTTTTTATTGCATTGTTCAGTTCAGCAGTATCTCGTCTATAAAAAACCAGGCTTTCTGGCCTTTCCCGTCGTGCCACTGGGGTAGTTTCGCCACGGGCACCGCCACGATCCTGAGGCAGCTCAGCTGTTGCTCCGGGAACGTACAGGTGATGTTCATGAGGGAGTCGTTGTCTTTTTTCCCTGGCTGCGCCGGGCTGATCTTCTTCAGCAGCTGCAGCTTGCCGGGATCCGTGCCGCCCCATACTTCGATGCTGGCCGGCGGGAAGATGTAGCTGCGCGTGAGGCGCATGGTGTTGAGTGTTACATGTTTCATTTTCACCGGCTGGCGGAAGGTCATCAGCAGCTCCATGTCGTTGTACCGGAAACCGAGCCATTTGCCGCTGGAGATATCAAAGTTCCCCGTCTGGTGGTCCGAGAAAGTCTTGGGCCCGTCTCCCACATATTTTTCGTTTGCCGGTTGCAGCAGTACCGCACTGTCTGGCCGGTACGTGGTTTTCATGAAGCGCATCTTCACGGCGTCGCTGCCGTACCAGCCGGGTTTGTAAGCTTTGGCGCGGATGGTGAATGAGGAGTCGATGCGCAGCGAATCTTTGAATATGGGTGATTTGAGGCTGTCTACCTCCGACCCGTCGAGCGTATACCGTATCTCCGTGCCGCGGATGGGATGGCGCATTTTCAGCGTCATCTGGCTGGCGAAGATGGTTTGTTCGTTTTCCACCACGGGCGGGTTGAGGCGGAGCGAATCGCTGCCGTCGTCGACATATCCTTTTTCGAAGCGGATGTTTTTGATGGCGGCTAACTGCTGCCAGTCGCCCGCGGCAATGTCCGTATTCCAGCAATAAACTTCTTTCAGGCTTTTACTGGCCGCCAGCGGCTTGAGGTGCTGCGCCGTGACGCGGGTGCCCGATACCGCCAGCGAACGCAAGCGGGGCAGGGCATTCAGCCCGGCGAGCGTTTTGCCGGTGATGGCTGTGAAATCCAGGTTGAGCCTGCGCAGGTTTTCGAATTGTTTGATGATGGCCAATTCCGCATCCTGTACGGGCATCTTTTGCAGGTGCAGCTCGATGATCTGTTTTTTCAGCGGCAGCAGCTCTTCCAGCGATTTGGCGGAGTACTGCGTCTGGTTGTAGAAGTTCACCACCAGCGCCGGCGAATGCCGGGCGATGGGATATATCACGCGATAATTGTTATTGAGTTTCTGGATCGTTTTTTCGTCGGCGGCCGCAAAGTCGTACCGGTCGCCGGCATCATCCGGCTGCAGGCGTTGTGCGGCCAGGAGGTATAAACTGTCTCCCGCCGGGAGGTCGCTCACCTTTTGTTTGAAGTCTGCGCCGCCGCGTATCCACAGTTGCAGGATGGCGATCTCTTCCGGTTCCAGCTGCGTTTTGTTTTTCGGCGGCATGTGTTTCTTTTCTTCGAGGGGCAGGTGGATGCGCTGCAGCATGAGGCTGGCGGCGGGATTGCCGGCAACGAACAACAGGCCGGTTTTACCGCCTTTGAGCAATTGCGCCGGTGTTTCCATCAGCAGCTGACCTTTGGCCTTGGCCGGGTTGTGGCAGCTTACGCATTTCTGTTCGAATATCGGTTTGACGAGGTGCTCGTACACCAGCGCCTGGTCGAGCGGGATCTGGATTTTCTGCGGCGGCGGCGTAACGGGCGCGAGGAGGAAGTCGCTGCCGTGGGTGAGGTTGGCGCCGAAGTGCCCGGCCATGGCCAGCCCCGCCAGCATCAGCACGCTGCCGCCGATGAACACCGGCCGTTTGTAATAACGGACCATGTAAAGCAATGAAGAAAGCCATACGATGCCCAGGCCCGTCCATTTATGCCAGCTGAGCATGCTGCCGCTGTACACGTCTTCGACCGACAAAAACAGCCCCGAAATGGCCGTAATGGCGGCGGTGAGCGCGCCTGCCAGCCATAGGTTGCTGATCAGCGGCTGATAGTTGCGCAGGTACTGGTTGCGGAGCATCATCCCGTCGAGCACCAGCGCCAGCAGCAGCAGCACGATGGGAAAGTGGAGCAGCAGCGGATGGAGCCTTCCCGTTACCTGCACCCATGCGGGCAGGTGAAGACCCGGATAAAAAATGAGGATAAAGAGGATGAATACATTTGCAGCAATCAGCAGATTTTCAGCCAGGCGTTTGATGTTCATTGTTTACGCGATAAGGTCTTTCACCACGGTGCCGGCCACGTCTGTGAGGCGGTAGCGGCGGCCGAGGTGTTTGTAGATGAGTTTTTCATGATCGAGGCCCAGCAGGTGCATTACCGTGGCCTGGAAGTCGTGCACGTGTACGGGATTTTGTGTGATGTTATAACCGAAGTCGTCCGTTTCGCCATATACGATACCGGGTTTCACGCCGCCGCCTGCCATCCAGATGGAGAAGCAGCGGGGATGGTGATCGCGGCCGTAATTCTCTTTGGTGAGTTTGCCCTGGCTGTAGTTGGTGCGGCCGAATTCGCCGCCCCAGATCACCAGCGTTTCGTCGAGCAGGCCGCGCTGTTTGAGGTCGGTGACCAGTGCGGCGGATGCCTGATCCACGTCCATCGCCTGACCGGCCATTTCCTTCGGCAGGTTGCCATGCTGATCCCAGCCCTGGTGATAGAGCTGCACGAAACGCACGCCGTTTTCGGACAGTTTGCGCGCCAGCAGGCAGTTGGAAGCAAACGTGCCCGGCACCAGACAGTTGGGGCCGTAGAGTTTGATAATATCGTCGGATTCTTTCGACAGATCGGTGATATCCGGTACCGCCGTCTGCATGCGGTAGGCCATTTCGTATTGCTGGATCTTGGTATTGATTTCAGGGTCGCCGAACTCACTGTAATTGAGGTGGTTCAGCTCCGCGAGTTTATCGAGCATTTTGCGGCGGCCCGTAGAGTCCATGCCCGCGGGATTGTTGAGGTACAGCACGGGGCTTTCGCCGCTGCTGAACTGCACGCCCTGGTGAATGCTGTCGAGGAAGCCGTTCGTCCACAGTTTGGAATACACACCCTGGCCGTTGCCTTTTCCGCGCGAGAGCAGCACGCAGAAGGCCGGCAGGTTCTTGTTTTCGCTGCCCAGCCCGTAACTGAGCCACGAGCCCATGCTTGGCCGGTTGCCCTGCTGGGCGCCGGTCTGGAAGAAAGTGAGGGCGGGGTCGTGGTTGATGGCTTCGGTAAACATGGAGCGCACGATGCAGATGTCGTCCACCACTTTCGCGGTGTACGGGAACAGGTCGCTTACCCAGGCGCGGGCCTGGCCGTACTGCTGAAAATCGTAGTACGAGCCCACAAGCGGGAAGGAGCTCTGCCCCGAGGTCATGCCCGTGAGCCGCTGGCCCATCCGCACGGAGGCCGGCAGTTCCTGCCCCATCATTTCGCGCAGCTTGGGTTTATAATCGAACGATTCGAGCTGCGAAGGCGCGCCGTTCTGGAAGAGATAAATCACTCTTTTGGCTTTCGGCGCGAAGTGGGGGATGCCCGGCGCCAGGCCCATTTCTTCCACGCCGCCACCGCCGCCGAACAGGTCGGGGATCAGCAGGGAGCCCAATGCCACGCTGCCCAGGCCGAGGCTCAGGCGGGAGAGAAAGCGCCGGCGGTTCATGTTGAGGCCGTGTTCCAGAATTTCTTTGTCCATATGCGGTACTGATGATTGCAGAAGGTGAACGCCGGTATGCCTTCACGGTCTGCGGCTGTTTTAAATCTTTTTTGTGTTGCGTAAGGCGCGGTGCGCTTACGTTTTCGCCAGTGTTTCTTCGAGGTTGTAAATCGTGGTCACCACCTGCATCAGCGCGGCGATGGCCTGTTTGTCCGCTTTTTCCGGGAGCGGGTATTCGCCGTTGTTCAGCAGTTTCTCCGCTGCAGCGGGCTGCTGCCGGAAATACTGTTGCTGTTCACTGTAATATGCTTTCAATACACTGAGCTCTTTTGCGTTGGGCTTGCGGCATACGATACGCCGGAAGGCCGTTTCCACCGGGTCCGTCTTTTCCGCCAGCAGCCTGGTGGCCAGCACCCTCGATGCTTCGAGCACCTGCGGGTCGTTGAGCATCACCAGCGCCTGCAGCGGCGTGTTGGTGGAAGTGCGTTTGATCTCGCACTGGTCGCGGTTGCTGCCGTCGAAAATCATGAGCGAAGGCGGCGGCACGGTGCGTTTGATGAACGTGTATAACCCGCGGCGGTAGAGGCTTTCGCCATGGTCCTGTATGTATCTTGAAAGCTGTCCGCGGCCGGAGGTGGCCAGTTCCCACAAACCTTTCGGCTGGTAAGGCTTCACGCTGGGCCCGCCGATCTTTTTCACGAGCAGCCCGCTGCTGCTCAGCACAAGGTCGCGCGCCAGTTCCGCCGGCAGCCGCTGGCGCGGTGCGCGGGAGAGCCAGATGTTATCCGGGTCGCGCGCCAGTTTCTTTTTACTGGCCACCGCGCTCTGGCGGTAAGTAGCGGAGGTCACGATCTGTTTCATCAGGCGTTTCACGTTCCAGCCGTTTTTCATGAAATCCACGGCCAGCCAGTCGAGCAGCGCCGGGTGCGAAGGCAGTTCGCCCTGCATACCGAAGTCGCCCGACGTTTTGACGATGCCCCTGCCGAACACTTCCTGCCACATACGGTTCACGAAAACGCGGGCGGTGAGCGGATTCTGCGGGCTCACGAGCCACTCCGCCAGCCCCAGCCGGTTGGGCCGCCCTTTGAATGCCAGGATGGAACGGGGCGTGCCGGGCAGCACTTCGGTGCCGTGATTATCGTACACCCCACGCTGAAGGATATACGACTTGCGCGCGGTGTCGAGGTCGCCCATCACCGACACGATCAGTTTGTTGGTATCGGGTTTGTTGATGAAAGTGAGGATGTTTTTCACCTCATCGTTCGAGATCTCCATGTAGGGTTTCTTGGCGTACGTGTCAGGACCGCCCACTACGGACTCGAGACCTACTTCCTTCACGCTGTTAAAGAACGCGTAGAGTTTGTAATATTCTTCCTGTGAGAAAGGATCGTATTTATGATCGTGGCACTTCGCGCACTCGATGGTAACGCCGATGAAGGCCTTGCCGAAAGTATTGGTGCGGTCGCTCACGTATTCCACGCGGTATTCTTCGTCGATCACCCCGCCTTCTTCCGTGATCTTGTGGTTGCGGTTGAAGCCGGTGGCCAGCAACTGTTCGCGGGTGGCGCCGGGCATGAGGTCGCCCGCCAGTTGCCAGGTGACGAAGGTGCTGTAGGGCATGTTGGTGTTGAAGGCATGTATCACCCAGTCGCGCCAGGGCCACATGCTGCGGTAGTTATCGTCCTGGTACCCATGCGAGTCCGCATACCGCGCCACATCCATCCAGTGTATCGCCATTTTCTCGCCGTACTGCGGCATGGCGAGCAGGGTGTCTACCATCCGCTCGTATGCGTCGGGACGGTCATCGGCGAGGAAGCGGTCGGTCAGCTCCACGGAAGGCGGCAGCCCGGTAATATCGAGCGAGGCACGTTTGAGCAGGTGCTCTTTATCCGCTTCTTCGTTAGGCTCCAGGCCGGCGTTTTCCATGCCTTCGAGGATGAAGCGGTCTATTTCATTGCGTGGCCAGTCTTCATCGCCTACATCGGGCAGCTGTCCCGCCCTGGGAGGAACGAAGGCCCAGTGAGGCTTATATTCCGCGCCCTGTTTGATCCACTTTTCGATCAGCTTTATTTCCCTTTCGGTGAGCTGGAGGTTGGAATTGACGGGCGGCATGCGCAGGGAAGTGTCTTCCGAAATGATTCTTTTGTAGACTTCGGAAAGGTGAGGCTTGCCGCGCACGAACGCAAAAGCTCCCGGTGTTTCTTGCAGTGCTTTAAAGGCGCTGTCGCCGATATCGAGGCGCAGGCCCGCTTCGCGTTTGTTCGCATCCGGGCCGTGACAGGTGAAGCACTTGTCGGACAGGATGGGACGGATATGGAAATTATAATCCACTTCGTCCGGCAGCCTGCCGCTATCGGCGCTCTGCCGGGCGCCCGGCCGGTTGCAGGCGAAAACCAGGAAGAATAGAAGTGGTACAAGGCACAGATGTCTTTTCATATCGGTGGAAATAAGTCCGCTCTTTGGTTTTATTTAAGAAAACAATAAGTACTGTAGCGTTGCTAGTATGTCTAGACAAAGTAAGCCTTTTTTGCGGGGTTTGCAAGTATTATGGGGCTATCAGAATAAATATGCAAATAAACAGTAGGAAAATGCAAATATAGGAGGAGTTCAGGGGAGGAGAGAAAACCATTGCGCTGCAAACGGTGCTTTTGAGCGGATCATAAAAAAGGGCTGACCCGAAAGTGCTCCTTTCCGGTCAGCCCCATGCTTCCGCACAGTGGTGCTGGCATCAGCCTGCAGAGCGAACTTTCACAACGCGCGATTTCATGTATTTACGCGCAAAATGTGCCATCAGCACTACAGAGGCAATGCAAAGGCACGCCAGTTTGAATAATAAGCCGGTTTTCATAGGTATAGGGATTTAGAATCAATTCAATCTGGAAAAAAACGAGGGGAGAGCGCTCCTCAGCGAAGCATCTGCCAGGAGTCGAACTTCTGTACCACCCGGATGCATACATCCCTGAAGCGGTACATCGACCTTTGCTCATGTCCGATTAATAAAGTTACCACGAAAGCTACCACCAAAACTGCCATTACCAGTATAAAGAACATCGTTTTCATCAGGATAGATTTTTAAGTTTCACAGGCGGGTTACTCATGGATGTGGATGTAAATATAGATAATTTAATCATATAAAATAATAATTGAATGGAAATTTATTTGTTACCTAGTTCATCCGCTATTTATCTAAGAAAATATGACTTTTATTGTAATGTATTATTATACGAAAGTGTGATTTTGGGGAGGGCCGGGGCGTTAAATGGCGCCATGGGCAATGTGAATTATATATACAATGGCATCAAAATCAATTAAATAGGTATGGTGCATAAAATCTACTTGGGATATTGGTTGAATCCTTTATTTTTGCCAACGACCGAATTTTGCTAAAAGATTTAGTAAGGGGTCGGGTGATCTTCAACCCCAGCGGCGCTTTCTTAAGTTTAATTTGGTTGGACTTGCTTTGAATTTTAATTGACAAACTATGGCAGAAAATAAAGAGCTGTTTAATGCCTATACCGAGGAATCGATCCGCTCGCTCGACTGGCGGGAGCATATCCGGCTGCGCCCGGGGATGTACATCGGCAAACTCGGGGACGGCAGCAGTATGGACGACGGCATCTATATCCTGATCAAAGAGGTGGTAGACAACTGTATCGACGAGCATATGATGGGCTTCGGCAAGCAGATCGACATTAAAGTGACGGAGCATAGCGTAACGGTGCGGGACTATGGCCGGGGCATTCCCCTGGGCAAGGTGGTGGACGTGGTGAGCAAGATCAACACCGGCGCGAAATACGACAGTAAGGCCTTCCAGAAGTCGGTGGGCCTCAACGGGGTGGGTACCAAAGCGGTGAATGCCCTGTCGAGCTACTTCAAAGTGTCCTCTTTCCGCGACGGCCGCATCAAAGCCGCCGAATTCGAGCGGGGGGTGCTCACCAAAGACCATCGCGAGGCCGATGCCAAAGAATCGAACGGTACATTGGTGACTTTTGTGCCGGATGATACGGTGTTCAAGAACTACCATTATATCCCGGACTTCCTGGAAAACCAGATCTGGAACTACTGTTTCCTCAACGCCGGGCTGACCATCAACTTCAACGGCCAGAAATATATTTCCAAAAACGGCCTGCTCGACCTGTTGCAGCGTAAAACCACGGCGGACGACCTGCGCTACCCGATCATCCACCTGAAAGGGGACGACATCGAGGTGGCCATCACCCACGAAAACCAGTACGGCGAAGAATATTACTCCTTTGTGAACGGCCAGCACACCACCCAGGGCGGTACGCACCTGGCGGCGTTCAGGGAGGCCTTCGTGAAAACCGTGCGCGACTTCTATAAAAAAGACTACGACGCTACCGACATCCGCGCGTCCATCTGTGCGGCCATTGCCGTAAGGGTACAGGAGCCGGTGTTCGAAAGCCAGACCAAAACCAAACTGGGCTCACTCACGGTATCGGAAGGCGGGCAGTCGATGAAAGCCTTCGTGCTGGAATTCCTCAGCAAGCAGCTCGACGATTACCTGCACCGGAACTCGTCCGTGGCCGATGCGCTGAAAAAACGCATCGAACAGAGCGAGCGCGAAAGGAAGGAACTGGCCGGTATCAAGAAACTGGCGAACGACAGGGCCAAAAAAGCCAACCTGCACAACAAAAAGCTGCGCGATTGCCGGGTGCACATGAACGAGGAATATTCCGGCAAAGGCAAGGAAGAAATGGAAAGCCGCCAGAAAGAAACCACCATCTTCATTACGGAAGGTGATTCCGCGAGCGGTTCCATCACCAAGTCGCGCAACGTGGAAACGCAGGCGGTGTTCAGCCTGCGCGGCAAGCCGCTGAACTGCTACGGCCTTACCAAAAAGATCGTGTACGAAAATGAAGAGTTCAACCTGCTGCAGCACGCCCTCAACATCGAAGAAGGGCTCGAAGGGCTGCGGTACAACAATATCGTGATCGCCACCGATGCGGACGTGGACGGGATGCACATCCGTTTGCTGATGCTGACGTTCTTCCTGCAGTTTTTCCCCGACCTGGTGAAAAACGGGCACGTGTACATTCTCGAAACGCCGCTGTTCCGCGTGCGCAACAAACAGGAAACGATTTACTGCTACAGCGAGGAAGAAAAACAGAAAGCGGTGCGCAAACTCGGCAACAAGCCCGAGATTACCCGATTCAAAGGCCTGGGTGAGATTTCCCCCGAGGAGTTCGGGCAGTTCATCGGCGATGATATGCGCAAGTCGCCCATCATCCCGTCGAAAGACATGCCGGTAGCCAAAATACTGGAGTATTACATGGGCAAGAACACCCAGCACAGGCAGGATTTTATTATTAATAACCTCCGCTACGAAAAAGATCTGGCGGAAGAAATTGCGAGTTAAGGAATGATTTTGCATATCGTATTTGGCCAGGCGTCCGCCGCCAACCTGAAGGCCGCTTTTGAGCTGGACCCGAACCTGGACGGCGAGATGATGTGTTTTGACGACGATTTATCGGTAGGCCCGTTGTTTATACTGGACACGCCGGACGGCCGCAGGGCGCGCAAGGAGTGGTGGACAACCATGCAGGCCGCCGGACCCGCCGCGGCCGGCACACAGGTGGCGCTGGACGTTGAACAGGAGCCCGCCGCGGAAACGGTGGCTACCGTGGTGGAAGACGTAGACCCCGTGCGCGCGCTGAAAGCACGCCTGCGCGAGGAAGAAGAACTGACGATATGGATCTGGGCAGGCCAGAACGCCGCGGATGTTTGCGGGTATTACTGGCTTATCAGCCAGCTGGACCGTTTCTCCGGCCGCATTCATCTCATCTACCTGAACAACCTGCCTTTCCTGAACGAAAAGAACGCGGTGTTTTATCCCACGCACCTGCACCAGATATTACCGAAAGAATTCCTGAAGGCCAAAAAACTGGCGCGGGAAGTATCGCTGGCGGAGTTTGAACTGGACGGCGACGAATGGCGCCGCCTCATGAATGAAAACGCCGGTGTAAGGCTGCTGGAAGGCGGCAAAAAGATACGCGGCGAAGCAGCCGGTTTTTATGATAAAGACCTGTTGCAGCCCCTTACGCAGGAGTTCCAGAAAGCGAACAAGGTGATTGGCCAGGTAACCGGGAAATTCAAATACCCGGTGATGGACCAGTACCTGAACTGGCGCCTGAAGGAAATGGTGCGCGAAGGGAAAATCGAAGCCCGCGGCGAACTGAAAACCATGAAAGATTACGAGGTGAAACTGCCCGGCGGGAATGCTCCCGAAGGAGAAGTAGCCGAATAAGCGTTGAATATGTCAGAAATCATCATTACACCGCTCGAGCTGAGAGGGGAAGACGAGAGAGGACGGAATTACGAATGGCAGACCTTCCGTACCGGCACCTTCGTGCTCTGCTACCGCAACGCCGGCAGCAGCAGCGGCCAGCATTACCATACCGGCGCCAGCGATTACAAGAATCCCGAGATCATGTACCTGCTGAGCGGCAAAGCGGCCATTCACTGGTGCCCCATCGAAGAAACCGTGTTGAGAACGGTGGAAGTGGAAGCACCGGCGCGCGTGGAAATCCCCATCCGCATCTGGCACCAGCTGGTGGCGGTGACCGACTGTTCTTTCATGGAGCTGAACACGATGGAAGATGTGCGGATGGATTCCGTGCGGGTATGGCGCGATGACTTTCTGAGAGGCAAGCGATAATCACAATTACACCGAAAGTTTTTTAAAGGATCATATGAGTACTATAAACGACGAATCAGCGGACGAGTCACTGCACGGGATGGAGCATGTGGATGAAAAGTACAAGGACTGGTTCCTGGACTATGCCTCTTACGTAATCCTGGAGCGTGCCGTTCCGGGCGTGGAAGACGGCCTTAAACCTGTACAGCGGCGTATTTTGCACGCCATGAAAGAAATGGACGACGGCCGTTTCAACAAGGTGGCCAATGTGATCGGGCAAACGATGCAGTACCACCCTCACGGTGATCAGTCCATCAGCGATGCGATCGTGAACCTGGGGCAGAAAGACCTCCTGATCGAAACCCAGGGTAACTGGGGCGATGTGCGCACAGGCGACGATGCGGCCGCCGCCCGTTACATCGAGGCGCGCCTTTCCAAGTTCGCACTGGACGTAGCCTTCAATGCCAAGACCACCGAATGGCAGCTCAGCTACGACGGCCGGAAAAACGAGCCCCTGGCGCTGCCCATGAAGTTCCCGCTGTTGCTGGCGCAAGGCGCCGAAGGGATTGCCGTAGGCCTCAGCACCAAAATATTACCGCATAATTTCATCGAACTGATAGACGCGTCCATCAAATACCTGCGCGGCAAGAAATTCGAACTGTACCCGGATTTCATGACCGGCGGCATGGTAGACGTGACCAACTATAACGACGGCCGCCGCGGCGGCAAAGTGAGGGTGCGCGCGCACATCGAGGAGAAAGACAAAAAGACGCTCATCATCCGCGACGTGCCGTACGGCGTGACCACCACGGCCCTGATGGACTCCATCGTAAAGGCTAATGATAACGGCAAGATCAAGATCAAGAAGGTGGTGGACAGCACGGCGAAAGACGTGGAAATCGAAGTGCAGCTGGCGCCCGGTATTTCCCCGGACATCACCATCGATGCGCTTTACGCTTTCACGGATTGCGAAGTGTCCATTTCCCCGAACGCCTGCGTGATCATCGACGACAAGCCGCGCTTCATCGGCGCTGCGGACCTGCTCCGGCATGCCACCGACTTTACCAAAGACCTGCTCAAACGCGAGCTGGAAATCAAACTGGACGAACTGGAAGCCAAATGGCATTACACCTCGCTGGAAAAGATCTTCTTCGAAAAAGGGATATACAAGGAACTGGAGCAAAAGCACAAAGACTGGGAAACCGTACTGGTAGCCATCGATAAAGGTTTTGCCCCTTACAAGAAACAACTCCGCCGCGAAATTCTCCGAGAAGACATCCTGAAACTCACGGAGAAACCGGTGCGCCGCATCTACCGCCTCGACATCAATGAACTTACCGAACAGATCAAGTCCATCGAGGCCGACATCAAACAGGTCAAACACGACCTCGCCAACCTCGTGGACTTCGCCGTGCAGTACTATGAAACCCTGCTGAAGAAATACGGCAAGGGCCGCGAGCGCAAAACGGAGATCAAGCTGTTCGACACCATCCAGGTGCAGCAGGTGGCCATCGCCAATACCAAACTGTATGTGAACCGGGCGGACGGCTTCATCGGCACTTCGCTGAAAAAAGACGAGTTCGTGGCCGACTGCTCCGACCTCGATAATATCATCGTATTCCGCCGCGACGGGGTGATGCTGGTGACCAAGGTGGCCGACAAAACCTTCGTGGGCAAGGACATCATCCATGTGGATGTGTTCCGCAAAGGCGACGAGCGCATGATCTACAACATGATTTACGTAGACGGTAAAACCGGCTACAGCCTGGCCAAACGCTTCAACGTAACCGGTATTACGCGCGACAAGGAGTACAACCTCACCAAAAGCGATAAAGGCTCCAAGGTGCATTATTTCACTGCCAACTCCAACGGTGAGGCCGAAGTGGTGACGGTGAAACTGAGCCCGAACTGTCCCGCTAAGAAAAAGGAATTCGACTTCTACTTTGAAACCATCCCCATCAAGGGCCGCGGCTCCATGGGCAACGTGGTGACAAAATATCCCATCAAATCCGTGAAGTTCAAGGAAGCCGGGGCATCCACCTTATCCGGTATCAAAATCTGGTACGACGATACGGTGGGCCGCCTCAACACCGAACAACGCGGTTTGTATGTAGGCTCGTTCGAAGGGGACGACAAGATCCTCGTGTTCTACAAAAACGGCACTTACGAGCTGACGAACTACGAGATCACGAACCGTTACGAATCGAACGACGCCGTGTATATTGAGAAGTTCAGCCCCGAGAAGCTGGTGACGGCTATTTATTTCGACGCGGACAAAAAACAGTTCAACGTCAAACGTTTCAAAATCGAGACGGCCACGCTGAACAACAAGTTCCTGTTCATCAAGGAAGGGCCGAACAACTACCTCGAACTGGTGACTACACAGGCAGACCCGATCGTGGTGCTGCGGACCGGCAAAAAGCGTGACCCTGAGGAAGAGGAGATCTCGCTGGCCGAAGCATATGAAGTGACCGGCTGGAAGGCCGTGGGCACGAAGATAGCCGGGGAAGACTTCGTCAGCGTGGAACTGGTGAATGAAGAGGAAGAAGAGGCGCCGCCGGAAGATGAAGGAAATGTTCAGGGAGAATTATTCTAACCAACGATAACGATTAATGCCGGGTGAAAGCCCGGCATTTTTTATGCTGGTTTTGTGATCGAGCAGGCGGTGCTCCGGGAGAATTGCACTAACTAACGATAATGATCAATGCCGGGTGAAAGCCCGGCATTTTTTATGTGCAGGCAAATCCAGGCTCTCCAGGCCGGTGAATTTCCCGCAATTCATTTCTGCAACTCCGTTCAGGAAAATTTCTTCCCCTTCGCAATTTTAGTCACGGCGTCGGCGATGCGCTCCACGCGTGTTTTTTCTTCCGCCGGCTCGTTTACCCAGCGTATCCAGGCCTGTTGTTCGGTTTTGGAGAAGGTTTTGTAATGCTCCCAGGCCGCGGGCTCGTCTTTGAGACAGGTGGTAAATTCATCCGCCGCCACCGGTGCGCCGGCTTCCTGGATATGCAGCACGATCTTCACCCAGTCGCCCGCCTCTTTGCCGATCTGTTTGCGGATGGCGGCGTTGACGGGGATAAAATAGCGGCGCTCGCCCATCGACATGAGGGTGGCGTTGGTGATGGCATAATCGTCGATGGTGCCCGATACTTTGGTGAAGACGGATATTTTCCGTTTGCCGTTGCTGGCTTCCGGGATGTGGGCGTACGTCCAGCCGCCTTTGCCGGGGAATTTCTGTAATTGGTATTTTTTGTTGCAGAGGGGAGTTTGCATATAGTCCGGTATTGATCGATTGTTGAAGAGTGCGACGCAACGGCGGCCCAATCACCATCCCGCTGCCCGGCCCCTAATCCTTTTTCTTCCTTTTGCCTTTCTGCGCCGCTTTTTCCGCCTCTTCCGCCATGATATCCTCGGCGGTGCGGGGGCGCTTCATATCCACCCGTTTCCGGTCGATGGGGGCAACAATGGGCTCTTTCCCCAGCTGCAGCGCATCGTGGAACACTTTCTCCACGTGCACCCATTTGCCGGCCTTCCATTTGAAACCTTCGAAGTCGAGGTCGGGCACGTAGGTATATTTTTTATGCTCTTCGCCGGTTTCGGAAATGAGATGGTCGAACACCACCATGTCCATCTCGGCATTGAAGTTGAGAGCAGCTACCGCATCGCGTTTGTATTCGATGATGAAGCGGTTGCGCGTGGGCCTGCGCACCGTGTCTTCCGCGAAGCTGAAGTAGGGGCCGCCGAACACAGGCTCGCCGTTTTTGAAGGTGAGCATTTCCATGACCTTTTTCTGGCTTGTCTGCGAATTGGCGTCCCAGCCGAAGAGCGTGTAATATTCGGCGTTGAAATAGCGGCGCTGTATCATGGCGTAGTACAGGCAGCCGAACCAGCCTTTGTGGTTGGTGACGGTGTCGGTGTTTTTCGAAAAATCCGAGTTATCGAAGAGGGGGAATATTTTCAGCGAACCGTCTTTCGTGTTCATCTGGATCACCCCATAATGCCGGAAGGTGCTGTTGTCTTTTTCCAGCGGCCAGGTAAGGATGCGGAAAGAGCTGTCTGCCGGGTATACCTTGGCCATGGTGGCGATGGAATCGAAAGGGTAGTAGTAGGAGTGTTTTGTCTTGAGCGCTTTCACCAGTTTGGGGATGAACTCGTCGTTGGTGCGCTCGCGCACGGTTTCTTCCTTGCCGTGGATGATGTTGTAACTGAGCTCGCGAAGCGTGTCCTGCAGGGTGTTCAGCGTATCCATGGCGGGTTTGCTGATGCGCTGTGCGTGAACGGTAATTGTCAGAAAACTAAAAAGTATGGCAATAATGTGCTTCATAGTGCAATAACAGTAAAATGCGCCGATTATTGTGTCAGAGAACCGAGCGTGTCCGTAAAGTGATCCCAGGAGTACAGTTGTTTCTGCTCCCGTATAAAGTTACTGAAAACGCCGGAGGGTTGGTCCAGGAAACGCAGAATGCCGTCCGCAATGGCTTTGGGCGAAGGTTCCGTAACATAGCCCGCTTTGCCGTCCGGCACAATTTCCGGCAGGCCGCCCACGTTGGTGACCAGCATGGGTTTCTCAAAATGATAGGCCATCTGTGAGATGCCGCTTTGGGTGGCCGTTCTGTAGGGTTGCACCACCAGGTCCGCCGCCGAGAAATAATATTTCACCTCCTCATTCGGGATAAAATCTTCGATCAGCTGTACGCGGGGTGTGAGGAGGGGCTCGTATTTCTTTTTGTCTTCATAAAACTCGCCCGCCACCAGCAGGTGCAGGTTGTCCATGGCCTGCAGCCGCGGGTCTGCGAAGGCTTCCAGCAGCAGGTCGAGCCCCTTGTAGGCGCGGATGAAGCCGAAAAACAGCAGGTAGCGGTGCTGTGGGTGGAGGCCCAGGTGTTTCCTGGCGGTTTCCTGCGGCACGGGGTCGCCGAAGCTGTCGTACACCGGGTGCGGGGCGAAGGCTACCGGCGCTTTGGTGAACTGTTTCAGGTCGTTTTCCACTTCGCGGCTGAGGGTGATGAAGGCATCGCACTGCCGCACGAAATACCGGGTAAAAGGCACGTCGCCCGGCCGTTTTTCATGGGGGATGAGGTTGTGTACCAGCCCGATGATGCGGGAATGCCCGTTTTTGCGGATCATTTTCGCGATGGTGCCCAGGCTGGGGGCCATGAGCGGCAGCCAGAACGCCACGATCACGATATCCGGGCGCTGCTTCGCGATGGCGCGGCCGGTGCGGAACCAGTTGAGCGGGTTCATGGAATGCACGCTCCGTTTGATGCGGAGATTTGCCGGGGCCGGGCCAGTGGCGTACTGCGTTTTGCCCGGGAACATGAACGCGGGATACTGGAACGAAAAGGTGTGTATTTCCACGTCGTTCCCCTGTGCGGTGAGCTGTTCCGCCAGGCGCTCGTTAAAAGCGGCCAGCCCGCCCCGCAAGGGGTGGGCCGGACCGAGGATAATTATTTTCTGGTTGCGGATCATGTATTTTCCAGCGTTTCTTCCACCAGGTATGCGTTCCGTTCCGGCGCGTTGCGGCCTACCATTTCCGCGAGGAAGCCGGTGAGGAACAGCTGCGAGCCGATGATGAGCAACAACAGGGCGAGGTAAAAGATCGGGCGTTCCGTCATTTTATATTGCATGAAAAAGAATTTCGCGAAGGTGAGGTACCCCGCGATCAGGAAACCGAATATAAAAAACAGGGTGCCCAGCGCCCCGAAGAAGTGCATGGGGCGTTTGCCGAAGCGGCCTACAAAGGTGATGGAGGCCAGGTCGAGGAATCCGTTCAGAAAACGTTCGAGCCCGAACTTGGTGGTACCGTATTTGCGTTTGCGGTGCTCCACCACTTTTTCACCGATCTTGCGGAAACCGCTCCATTTGGCGATGACGGGGATGTAGCGGTGCATTTCGCCGTAGACCTCGATGGTTTTCACCACCTTCTTGCGGTACGATTTGAGGCCGCAGTTGAAGTCGTGCAGCTTGATGCCGCTCATTTTCACCGTCGCCCAGTTGAAGAGCTTGGAGGGAATGTTTTTGGTGAGGGTATTGTCGTACCGCACTTTTTTCCAGCCGCTCACGAGGTCGTAACCGTCGTTGACGATCATACTGTAAAGGCCGGGGATTTCGTCGGGACTATCCTGCAAATCCGCGTCCATGGTAATGATCACGCGGCCCTGCGCTTTGCGGAAGCCTTCGTTGAGGGCGGCGGATTTGCCGTAGTTGCGCTGGAATTTGATGCCTTTGATGCAGCGGTTTTCAGCGGCGAGGCGCCGGATGACCTTCCACGATTCGTCGGTGCTGCCGTCGTCCACCATCCACACTTCGTAAGAGAAGTTATTTTCTTCCATCACGCGCGCAATCCAGGCGGCCAGCTCCGGCAGCGACTCTTCTTCGTTTTTTAAAGGAACAACTACGGATATATCGAGATTCTGCATTTATTGTTTTTTCTTTTTTGCTACGGCTGCACCAACGAGGGAAGAAACCACGCCGATCAGCAGGTACATGAACAGGCCGCCGGCTATCATGAAAAGCATGAAGTTCTTGCGGACCATTTCCATCGCTTTTTCCGTATCCTCCTCCGAGCCGCCGCGACCACTGGAGGCAGCCGCCTGCATGGATTCTTCGATCAGTCTTTCTTTATAATCCGGGAACAGCGTAACGAACAGCAGCATGAAGCCGATGGCGATCAGCGTCATGATGGCCGTGATACGGAACCCGTTGCCGAACACTTCGCCGAAGGTCACATCGGCGTCGTTGATTTTGCTGTAGTTGATGCAGCCCCAGATGATGGTACCCGCCAAAACGAGTGTGGGTAGCCATTTGAACAGGCCGTTCTGGGAAGAGATTCCCGCAAAATACTGGATAAACGCCAGGACGATGATGATCAGGGAGCCGACAAGGGCGAAAGGTAAATGGTTCTTGTTCTTCATAGGAAGATCGTTTTAGTGATTTTCGAATAGTAGTTTGTTGTGAACGATTGCTTTTGCTTTACCTGTGAGTTCCATTCCCAGAAAGGGTGTATTGCGGCTTTTGGAACCGATATGCTGATCGGTGAACGTATATTTTTCGTCGGGTTCGAAGCAGGTGAGGTCCGCGATGGCGTCTTTGGCGATGGCCGTTTCCGGCAGGCCGAAGATGGCGCGGGGGGAAGTGGTGAGCATGGTGATGAGCCTGTCCAGCGGAACGTCCGGCAGCGCTTTGCGCAGTGCGCCGAAGCAGCTTTCGAGGCCGGTCATGCCGTTTTTGGCGTATTCGAACTCCACCTGTTTGGCGTCCCAGTCCTGCGGCTGGTGGTGCGTGGCGATGCAGTCCACGATACCGGATTTGATGGCGTCTTTCAGCGCCTGCACGTCGTCTGCCGAGCGGAGGGGCGGGTTCACCTTCAGGAAACTGTTGTAGGTGACCATATCCGCTTCCGTAAACAGCAGGTGGTAGGGTGTCACCGAGCAGGTTACCTTGATGCCGTCCGCTTTGGCCGCGGCGATGAGCTCCACGCTTTTGCGGGTGCTGACGGCGGTGAAGTGGATATTGGAGCCGGTGTATTTCGCCAGTTCCAGGTCGCGGCGGATCATGATCTCCTCCGCGATGGCCGGTTTGCCCGGCATGCCCAGCTGGGTGGAGAAGATGCCTTCGTGCATGAGGCCGTGGCCGGAAATGCTGGTATCGTCCGGCAGCTGTATAACGGTGCCGTTGAAGGCTTTCACGTACTGGAGGGCTTTGAGCATGATGCCTGAGGCCTGTACCGGTTTGAGGCCGTCGGAGAAGGCGATGGCGCCCGTTTGGCGCATTTCGTACATTTCCGCCAGGGAGGTGCCTTCCAGGTTTTTGCTGATGGCGCCGATGGGGAGCACGGTAACGGCTCCGTAGCGGGTTTTGCTCAGCACGTATTCGATCTGGGTTTTGGTGTGGAGGGCAGGCTGGGTGTTGGGGACGATCATGACGGTGGTGAAGCCGCCTTTGGCTGCGGCGTTGGCGCCGGAGCTGAGATCTTCCTTGTATTCCTGGCCCGGATCGCAGAATTGTGCAAAAACGTCCATCCACCCGGAGGAAACGTGCAGGTTATTGCCGGTGATCACTTTGGCGCCGTCCGCAGCAGCAATATTGTCTGCAATATTGGTGATGACGCCGTTCTGAATGAAGATATCCTGAGTTTGCCCGTGCAAAGGGGAGAGAGGAGCGATGATTTTTGCGCTTTTGATTAAAATCTGCATTGTATAATTTTATCCCAATCAGGGGCAAATGTAAGCATTTATGCTTTCATACGTATGCCCGTTTCGGGAGGGAATTTTGGAGGGATTGTTAAAAAAAGTGCACAAATTTTTCATAAAATGAAATTAATGTTTACATTTGCATCCCGTTGTAAACGAAGCGTCTTTGTTGCAGCGGCGGCAGTGAAAACTGCCGGTACCGGTTTCGGGACGTAGCGCAGCCCGGTAGCGCACTTGCATGGGGTGCAAGGGGTCGCTAGTTCGAATCTAGTCGTCCCGACAAGCTTTAAAGGTCATCAGTTTTCTGGTGGCCTTTTTTGTTATGAAAAAGGTAAATTGCTATTATAATCTCCACTATGCCGATCTGTAGATGTTCCGCCCAAACAAGCAAATCCTTAAAAGAATTCTATACTGAGGTTTCATCAGAGGACAATTCAGGAGTAGGTGGTCAGCAAATGTTAATCCTGATCGATATGATCGACCAGTTATTTGTTGAAACAGCGCTTTGGGGACTGACTTCGCATTACGACTTGGTCATATTGCCAAAAGATGATTGGAAATCTGACTGGTATGTAAAGGTGTTGGCCTCGAGTTTTGGTGAATATCGGTTTGAATATTTGTTGCCGGAAAACAAAAGACCCTGGAAAAATGCGGTAGTGATAGGTGTCGCTACGAATTTGGCAGAGGCAAAAAAATATTTGCTTATTGCCATGCTTGAAAGCGAGGGCTGGCAGGGGAATACTGAATTGAAGAAGTTAGCTGAACAATATATATGAGTACAAGCTCCTTATTGGGTTGTGATGATGTAGTCGCCTGCCATATCAGTGCCGGCACCCGGCACTCGGGCTCCGGTATCAATCAGCAATAGCAGTTTTGTTATGTTGATGGGTAGCAGACCGGCCGGATTGATGGAGCGTTATCTGTTGAATGACCTGCTCCTGCTCAAAAACTCCTGATAATCGTTAACGTAAAAAATCACGGAAGCGGCACGCACACTGCAAACGATCGTTGCTGTGTGCGCGCGTGGTTTCATTCAAAGGGGATGCAGCCCTCCGGTTTGGCATTGCCGTAAATACGCCGTCTATTTCCCCTTCCTCCACCCAATCCCCGTTTCCTCATAATGCTTCATCTCCTCGATGTTACCAAAAAACGGCCGCACGTAATTAAAGAAACTGCGAAACGGAGCGCTCTGCCGGAATCCTTTCTCATGATCGTCTTTGGACGTCCAGTGAATGCGCACGATGTAGCGGTCGGGTTCCTCCACGCCCTTCACTACTTCATAGAACAGGCAATACGGCGATTCCTGTAAATGTTTGCCGCCGGCGGCATAGGCTTCTTCGAATTCTTTGTGTTTGTCTGCGGGTACTTTGTACCGGATGATCTCTACGGAGTGCGTCCTGCTGTCTGGCATGGTATTGTTTTTTTGAGCGAATGCGGTGTGGGTGATGAGCATCATCAGCATAAAAGCGAGCGTTTTCATTTTCGTATATTTGACTGCCGCAATGTTATCGAAATTAGCGGCGGCAAAAAATAACTTACCGAAAAGTAGGCCCGATCATGATCACGCTCCGCGATAAAACATATACCTGTCCCATCGATGTGTCCCTGTCGTTTGTAAACGGCAAATGGAAAATACTGATACTGGGTCACCTGCATCAGTTTGAAAAAAGCAGTTACAGTCACCTGCGCGAAAACCTGCCGGGCGTGTCGGAGAAGATGCTGGCGCAGCAGCTGAAGGAACTGGAAGGGGATGGGCTGCTGATGAAAAACGTTCTGTCGGCCAAACCCTACCGCGTGGAATACACCCTCACGGAACGCGGCCGTTCCCTTGCGCCGCTCACGGCATTCCTGAGCGAATGGGGCATTGATTACCTGAAAGAAAACGGGATCGACTACCTGAAAGATCAGCACCTGTACAAATAACGGCTCAGGGGAAAGCACGGCCGAGGCTTTCCGTTATGGCCGCGGCAATGAGCCCGTGCTCGTCGAGCTGGGGATTGAAAACGGTGATGCTCATGCCGGTGATTTTTCCGGTGAGCAGCAATTGCCGGAGGAGATGCTCCACCTCATCAAACCGCAGCCCTCCCGGCAACCGGTAGTCTACAGCGGGGTTCAATTCATCGGACAGTACATCCATATCGAAATGTATCCAGTAGTTTTTGAGGGGCGATGCATCTATCTGCCCGAGCACCTGCGTGGTCACGGCCGTCATGCCCTGCTCGCGGATGGTTTGGAGCGGGAAGCGGCGGATGGCTGTTTCGCGGATGTCCGGGGAACCGTAAAGTATGGTTTCTTCTTCGTCGCGCTGGCCGATGTGGATGACGTTTTTTTCCTGTATATACGGTTCCCTGCCGTTGATATCTGTCAGAATGGAGGGGCCGTGGCCGGTGACCAGCGCGAGGTCCATATCAGCCGTCTCGCCTGTTACGGAAGTTTCCGGGCTGTAGAAATCGGCATGCGCGTCGATGAAAATGAGGCCGTTAGGACCGTATGGCTGCAGGGCGCTCAGGATGCCCAGCAGGATACTGCAATCGCCGCCTAAAACAAGCACAAACCGGTTTCTTTGTACCGTTTCATCAACAGCCGCTCCCAACTGCAAGGAGAACTCGCGGAGCGTGCCGGGATTCAGGCATTGGGTGACCGGATCTCTTTTGGGGTTGTACCGGTCGTTGAGTGTGGGGACATGTATGACGGGCAACTGGTCGTTCAGCTGTTCCGCCAGCCCCGCCTGCAGCAGGCTTTGGGCCAGCAGTTCTACTCCCGAATGGCGCAATCCCAGTATAGACGGCGCCGAGAGTATCTGTATATGACGGCGTTGGAACGACATGCCAACAAAGGCGCAAAGTGTATGCCATAACGTTTTCCTCCTTGCCACTGCTGCCTCATTTCCCGGGAATTTCACTATTTTGCCGGCATTAAAAACAAGCCGATGTGCTATAGTTTCAGTGCCGACTTTCCCGAACTGGGCCGCGACCCCATGGCCGGCAGAACTTTCTCCCTCGAAGATCATCCCGAATTGCTGGAGCCGGTGATCGACGGGCTCAATTTCCCGCAGGTGAATGTACTCGCCAAAACCGAAGGCAAAGACGATTACGAAGTGACCGCCCAGCACTGGGGCTTTTTACCCGGCTATATCAGCAACGCCACCGCCGCCGCACAAATGCGGAAAGGCTATAAGGACGTGTCGGGACAGTTCGTAATGCCCAACCCGTTGCTGAACGCCAGGGGAGAGGAACTATTGCTGCCCCGGAAGATATTCCGCGGCGCGGCACTCGAAAAACGGGTACTGGTGCCTGCCAACGGTTTCTACGAATGGATGCATCATTACCCGATGGGAAAAAAAGGGCAGCGCCTGAAAACACATATTTCCATCCCGCATTTCATCTACATGCGGGAGCAGCCGGTGTTCTACCTGGCCGGTATCAGCAGAACGTGGACGGATCAGGAAACGGGAGAGATGACCGATACCTTTTCCATCGTCACCACGGACGCCAACGAGCTGTTATCGAAAATCCACAACAGCAAAAAACGCATGCCCGTTATCCTTCCGCCGGCACTGGCCGAGGAATGGCTGATGCATACGAACATGAGCGAAGAACGCATCCGCGAGCTCGCCGTTCACCAGCAGCGGAGCGAGATGATGGATGCCTATACGATCGGGAAGGATTTTAAAGCCTCGCCGGCGCCTAAAACCAAAGTGGCTTACCGGGAGCTGGAAGAAGATACCAACGGCACGCCCTTGACATTGTTTTAAACGATAGCCGCTTTTAAATAGGAATGTCCGCCGCATTGCGTGGCGGACATTTTATTACAACTGAATGCCGAAAACCAGCGCCAGCAGTACTAACAATAACCAGATGAGAAATTCCATTGGGTCAATCTTTTCCTGCAGATCATACCTGTGATGGATCTGCAACGTGTATGTTGAATTCCACAGGAATGCAAATATAATAAAGCAGCCGGTATCATCGATCACCGGCTGCTTCGTATCAGTTCGTCGGAACGGGATATTCCGCCAGCGGTTTTTTATCCCACCAGAGCCTCGTGAAGTTTTCGTCCGGCCCGCCCAGCATGCCTACTGCGGCATCATACGCCGCCCGGTTGGTGGATATTTCCACGGGCGGATAGGTCACTCTCCGCACCAGCCCGGTCCGCGGAATGTTGGGGCTTTCGGTAGCGATGATGGCATATCCTCTGGGGTAACCGGTCCTTCTCCTTTCGGCCCAGGCTTCCCAGCCGTCGGGGTAAAGGGCGATCCATTTCTGGGTGATGATCTGTTCGAGGCGGCGCTCAAAACTGCCTGCATCGTCGTATTTGACGGGAATGTCGCTCATGGCCGGGCTGTTCCATTTGTCCGCCAGCGCTGCGGGCGTGGTAGTGCGGTTCTGGTAGTCGGTGATCTCCGTACCGGTAGCGGCTACACGTTCAGACAGCGAGAGGGCGATGCCCTGGTTGTACAGGTCCTTCGCAGTACCGCCCATGTTCCAGCCCCGGAGCGCACCTTCCGCGCGCAGAAAGGCCACTTCCGCGGCGCTCAGCACACGGTTGGGGGTGAGGGTGCCTTTACGGTCGGGGGAGAGCCATTTGGCGCCAACGAACGACGTTACATTGGCCAGCTGGCTGCCTCTTTCGGAGGCGGGTAGCCCGTTGCGCAGGCCGGTGAATTTACCGCCGGTCACGGAAGGGGAAAAGTATTCCTGCATGCGCCGGTCGTTATACCCGGTGAGCGCGCTGATCATGGTGGCGCTGGCGCGGAAGTCGATCAGGTAGGTGATGCGCGATAATATATTCACGCTGTTGGTGGTGGACAATACGTGGGCGTTATCGTCGTTGGTGGTGATCACGCCGTCCGCGACGGCTTTTTCCGCCTGCGTTCTGGCGGTAGACGGGTTGGCGTAAGCGATGCGCAGCGCCAGGCGCAACCGCATCGAATTGGCGAGCTTCAGCCACCTGGCGGCGCTGCCGGCATATACCTGGTCGTGCGTGCCGAAGCCATTGGCTGTGGGGTGCTGTTTCAGCACGGCGGCCGCTTCGTCGAGCGTTTTGAAGAAATCCGCGTAGATATCTTCCTGCCTGTCGAAAGCCACGCTGTTGCTCTGTTCCCCGAAATGTGAATAGATCACCGGCCCGAAATAATCGGTCATCCTGCCGTACAGCACCACGCGCCATATTTTCGCGATGGCATTGGCTACGGGGAGGTTATTTTCCGCGGTGACTTTTTCGGTGAGGAACAGCTGCGGAGCGGCCTTTGTATAAAAGTCCTTCCAGAACAGATCCACCCACGAGCCGTTCGGCACGAACTGGTCGGTGCTGAAGCTGGCCGGCACGCTCGTGAAATACTGGGCGTACATGTCGGCATGCAACGTTTGCCCCACTTCCACATATACGGCGCAAAGCCCGTGGTACTGCGAAAACGCAAACGCCTGTCCGATCAGGGCGGGAGAGATGTCGTCTTCCGGCAAAAGGTTTTCCGGCGTGTTCAGTTTGTCGAACCGTTTGGTGCAGCCCGTAACCGCCAGGCAGAGCAGCAGCCATATGAGGAGAGATTGGATATGCTTTTTCATCGTCTTCTATTTAAAGTTGATTTTGATGTTGGCGCCGAATGCGCGGGAAGGGGGCAATGCGAACGACTGGAAACCTTCCGAGATCGTGCCGGTGCCTTCGGTGTAGTCCGGGTCGAGGCCGGGGGCGGCGCGGTGCAGGAAAAACAGGTTCCTGCCTACGAGCGACACCTGCACCGCTGCGAGCGGGCCTTTGGCGAAGAGTTTTTCGGGAAGCTGGTAACCGAGCGTAAACTCGCGCAGGCGTGTATTGGTGGCGGAACGCACGAACATTTCACCCACCGGCGCGGTGCGGCCGCCGAGGAATTGCCACAGCTGCTGGGCGGTAACGGGGATGTTGTTTTCGGAACCGTCCGCCTTGTACGCGGGGTACTGCGAAAGGATGTTTTTGCCGAAAACGAGCCCGCCTTCGCGGCCCTGCAGCGTTTCTTTCACGAGGCCTTCACCATAGAGGATGGCGTCGGTAAAGGAGGCGATGTCGCCGCCCTGTTTATGGCTGATCACGAAGCCGGCGGACCAGTTTTTGAGCGTGAAACTGGCGCTTACGCCACCCGTCCAGTCCGGGTTCACATTGCCCAGCAGCACCGTTTTGCCGGGCGTGGTGATGGGCAGGCCGTTGGCGCTGACGGTGATGCGGCCTTTGCTGTCGCGCGCGAAACCCTTTCCGTAAATCTGCCCGAAGGGCTGCCCTTCTTCCAGCACAAAATTCCGCATGTAGGTGTCGCCGCCCACGATGAGCGTGGGAATGTCGGCGGACAGTTCCCGCACGGTGTTCGTGTTCCGGGCGAAGTTGAGGTTCAGGTCCCAGGTGAAGTCGGCGGTTTTAACGGGCGTGGTGTTGAGGATGACTTCGATGCCGCGGTTCTCCACATCGCCGCCGTTGGTATAAAAATTCAGGGCGCCGCTGCCCACGGGGAGCGCCTGTAAAAATATCTGGTTGCTGGTGTTGGTGCGGTAGGCGGTCACGTCCAGGCCGATGCGGTCGTGCAGCAAACGCAGTTCCAGACCCGCTTCCAGCGAACGCGTGATTTCCGGTTTCAGGTTTTTGTTGGGCAGGGTGGTGTTGAGCGACAGGTAACCCGTGTTCCCGCCCGCCACGCTGGCGGCATACCGTTGCAGCAGGCCGGGCGAGGCGCCGTTGCCTACCTGCGCCCAGGAGCCGCGCACCTTCAGGTAAGTGATGGCGGCGGGCAGTTGCGCCAGTTCGGAGATAAGGGCGCTGATACCGGCCGAGGGATAAAAATACGAGCGGCTGTTGGCGGCGAGTGTGGAGCTCCAGTCGTTGCGACCCGTCAGCTCCAGGAACAGCGCGTCTTTCCAGCCGATTTGCGCATTGGCGTATACCGATTGCGTTTCCATGGCCACGCCGGGCGTATACACCGCTGCGGGCGCGAGGGCCACGTTGGAGAGCGCGAAGAAGTTGGGAATGCTCATGCCCGTGCCGGTGTTGGCGGTGAGGGCGTCGTCTTTCGTGTGGCGGATCTCCGCCCCGGCATTGGCAGTCAGGGCCCAGTCCGCATGCAGTTTTTTGGTATAGCTCAGCAGCACGTCGCCGCTCACGAGCAGGGAAGAGCCTTTCCCTACGGCGTAACGGCCGGATGGGTCGCGGTAGGTGCCGTAGTAGGATTTTTCTTCGAGGGCGGTGGCTTCCCCGTCGAACGACCCGCGGGCGGTGGCGCGGAAGGCGGGGGAGAACTGGTAGCTGAGCGAGGCGAGCCCCATGAGCCGGTCGGCTTTGTTGTAGCGCAGGTTGCGGTAGAGCGTCCAGTATGGGTTGGCGCCCGTGATGGTGCCGGGGCTCCAGTAGTTCTGCCGCATAACGCCGAGCACCGGGTCCTTGAACTCGAATTTCCGCACGGCCGCGTCGCTGATGCTGGCGGGCATGGTGGCCATTTGGCGCAGCGGGTTGAAGCTGGATTCCCCTTCGTCGAGGCGGTTGCTGATCTTTTGTTTCATGTAATCGAGTTTCACGTCCATGGTCAGTTTGGACGTAAGCTGGTTGGTGATGCGGAGCGCGGCGTTATGGCGGGTGAGTGCGTTTTCCGGCAGAATGCCTTCGCCGTTGGTATAGGTGTAGGAAAACAGCGTGCGCGCCTTTTCGTTGCCTGCGCTCACGGCCACGTTGGTGGCCCAGTTGCGGCCGGTGCGGAACATGTTCTCCCGCGCGTCCGGATGAGGGCTGTAGGCGTATTTTTTATCCGCATCGGCCGGGTCGAGGCTCCAGGTGTCCACTTCGCGCCCGTCGAGCTTGCCACCCCACGACGATTCGGAGGTTTTGAGGTAGTTGCCGGAAACGCCCTGGCCGTACGCATACTGGTAGGGGATGGAATGAATGGCGCGCTCGGCCATGTAGGTGGAATTGACGCTCACATTGACACCGGATTTCCCCCGTTTGGTTTCGATGACGATCACGCCGTTCTGCCCCGCGCTGCCGTAAAGCGCGGCGGCATTGGCGCCTTTCAGTACGTTGAGGGAGGCGATGTTGTCCATGTTGATGTCGGCGGGACTGGCCCTTACCACCACGCCGTCGATCACATACAGGGGCTGGCTGTTGCCGCTGATGGAGCGGTTGCCGCGCAGGGTGACCCTCGCCTGGGAGCCCACGCCGCTGGAGCCGGAGTTGATATTGAGCCCGGCCACCTTTCCCTGCAGTGCGTTCATCATGTTCAGCTCGCGCGCTTCGGTCAGTTCCTGCGTGCTGACGCCCTGTGTGCTGTAGGTAAGCGTTCTTTTCTTGCGCTCGAGGCCAAGGGCCGTTACCACCACCGTTTCCAGCGCTCGCACGGCCGTTTCGAGGTGCACGTTGAGCTCCGCCTGGCTGTTGACGGACACTTCCTTTCGCTGGTAGCCGGTATAGGAAAACAGCAGGATGCCGTCGGGCGGAACGTTGATGCTGAAGCGGCCCGCTTCGTTGGTAAGCGCGGAGCGGTTGCCTGATTTCAGCACGATGGTGACGCCGGGCAATGGTATGCCGCCTTCGCCGGTCACGAGGCCTTTTACCGGGATGTCTTTAGCGGCAGGGGCCGGTTGCGCCGAAGCCGTGCCGGCGGCGAAAAACAGGCAGCACAGTGCTGTGAGCAGCTTTTGCCGCAGCAGGTGATTTTTGATGAGCAGAAGAGAGCGGGTGGCGAAGCCAAAACAACCCGTTCGCAACGAA
Organism: Chitinophaga lutea; assembly: GCF_003813775.1. Taxonomy (NCBI): domain Bacteria; kingdom Pseudomonadati; phylum Bacteroidota; class Chitinophagia; order Chitinophagales; family Chitinophagaceae; genus Chitinophaga; species Chitinophaga lutea. The sequence goes on from NZ_RPDH01000003.1 coordinate 788,549, forward strand.
ACGTTGACGGCCATAGAGCATTAAATTTTGGTTTTCAGAAATATTAGCGCGTGAAGGGTACATTCATTTCCCGGTAACGTTACCGGAGTTACTGCAAACGATGCCCTTCATCCTGGATTAAAGCCTGATCCTTCAAAGTAAATAAGGTGCCATGGTCTGCTGGTCATTCAATAAAGCACAGATGCCGTGATGTCGGGAACAGCATCTTCTTTTCGTAATCCGGTAACGTTACCGTAATTGGACCAAAAGCACTTTCATATCCCACGTCCTGAAAATTGTAAATCGTTGTTGGCTGTACAGGCAGGAGAGGAGCTTTCATGCGCATGCAGCGCCGTCATTTCTCCCGCACAGACAGGTCTCCCGCTCAATTCAAATAGAAAGCTGTAATGTCTGCACAATGCAATACGGGCGCAACCCATTCATCTCATGAAAGCCGTAACGGTTTCCCTGCAACACAATACGGGCATACCCCGTTCATCTCAAAAATTATAGAAGCTGTAGTTTTTCCTTGTTATGATATCGATCGGCATAAAGGTGACCTTCTCTGCCGGCGCGCCTGCGGCCAGGTGCCGGTAAAGCGTCATGACCCCTTTATACGCCTGTTCCAGCGGTTTCTGGCAGATCAGGAAATCGATCACGCCTTTTTCGATATACTCGATATTCTCGGTCACAAAATCGTATCCCATGAGTATCACTTTCCGGTCGAGCTGCCCGATGAAAGGCGCTACATTCGATACCCTGGAGTTGGTCACAAACACCACCCGGATGTTGGGCTGCTGCCGGAATACGGCCGCCAGCTCCTTTTCGATCGATTTCGGGTCGGTTTGATGGATGTTGATCTTCAGTATCTGGTTATCCCAGCGGTGGGTCCGGAAATAGTCCCTGAACCCCTCTTCCTTTTTCAGCAGATGGTGCTGGTCGTCGAGCTCCTTTGAAATATTCACGATAAGAATACTGTCGTCTTTACCGATGAGGTAACTCACCAGGTGCGCCGCCAGTCCGCCGCTGGCCTGCAGGTTGGGGCCGATGTAAGCCAGGCTGTCCGTATCCGGCAGGTCGGAATCCATCAGCACATACGGGATATGCTGCTGCCGGCACTTCTGCACAAACGCGATCGACTCTTCCATGAACGAAGGCGCGAACAGCAGCCCGTCCGGTTTTGCTTTCAGCACCAGTTGCGCCTGCTGCCGGAAGGAGCGGATGGAATCCTGGTCGTAAAAGAACTTTTCCACCACCACGCCCAGCTGGCCGATTTCGGCGGCCGCCATATCGATGCCTTTCAGCGGCCCTTCCCAGAAACTGGTTTCTTTGGAGCTGGCGGGCACCAGGGTGGCGATCCTGAACTGTTTGGCCAGGGAAAGCCGCCTTGCGTGGATGTTGGGCTGGTAGTTCAGCTCACGGATGATCTGCTGCACTTTTTCTTTCGTGCCCGGCGCCAGCCCCGGCCGGTCATGGATCACACGGTCTACCGTGGCAATCGATACATTCGCCCGCCTGGCGATTTCTTTGATGCCCGGCAGTTGCAGTCCTTTTTGATCCTTTCTGGGTGACTTCATAGCATTTGCGGTTAGGAATGATCTGGTACCGAAAATAGCAAAAAATCAACCGGAACCATATTTGCCGTAACCTGAGAACGGGAACAGGAGTATCTCCCTGCATTGCGGGACATACAGACCATCGCGCATTCACATCCCGGGAATTTTCCGGGTTGCCCGGTAACGTACCCGAAAATAATCAAAATATTAATCCGCAGGATCTTTTTCCTGTCACTTTTATGTGTGCAGGCAGGGAGTTTGAGAAATTATACCTGAATTGTGTACGTTACCGGAAAGAGGGGATAAAATTTCATCAGCGCAACGAGAATGAGCAGGAGAAACCCGCCCGGCGGCTATCCGTTTCAACGGTAATGCAGGAGGGTGTTTGCTTCGAAACAGAAAGGCAGGAACCGTATGGGATAAAAAAACGCCGTTCCCCTGGGAGAACGGCGAAATGTTGCGCGTCGTTTTATTCTTCTACCGTAGCGCCGGGTGCATTCGCTTTGACGGATGCAATCCCGTTTTCCCTGCCGGACGAACTGTCGTACATTTCGCTGGTGCCGATCACCTGTGCATTGGCTGCTTTCAGATTAAAATAATACCGGCCGTCTTTAGCGGTCAGTTTCTCGTAACGCTCGTCCACCTGGGAATTTGTCCGTACGGACTCAATCCCGTTTTTACAGGCGGATTTGGATGTATAACTTTCGCTGACGAGAATGGTTTCGCCGTTGCCGGCCTTGAGTTTGAAACGGTGCTCTCCGTTGGAGCTTGGGGTGATAACAAATTTGGCCATAAGATGTGGTTTTAGTTATACTAAAGATAACAAAAATCGGCAAGAGATCAATCCACCAGTCCGTCGATCGTTTTCATGCGGTTAAAGATAACCATCCTTATGGAATTCGTACCTTACGGGCATCCTGTTGAAACAAATACGTCATCATGAAATATCTCCTCCTGCTCACCGCCGCCCTGTTAAGCCTGCAGCCCGTAATGGCCTGTAAATGCAGGGAGATGCCGCGGCTCGACAGCCTCGCCCAACTGAAAGACTACCAGTTCATCGCCCGCGTCAGGATCATCGACGACGGCGACCATAAAACGCTCAACGGAAACGGGCAGCCAGGCGTGCTGCGCTTCAAGGTCGTGCGCCTTTTCAAAGGCCGGCAGCGCACGCAGATACTGGAGATGGCCAAAGGCTCCAGCTGCGATATGTATATCGGCAAAGGGGAGGAGTGGATCATTTTCGGCAAGCTGCAGAACGGGAAACTGAGCATCGGGCCCTGCGACCGGAACATCCTGTACCGGCCCGCAACGGGAGGAGTGGAGGCTATTTCCCAAAGCGCGTCGGAAGTGCTGAAGAAACTGCAGGAACTATACCGGAAGAAAACCGCCTGACGTTATTGGTGCCTCCTGGCCGTCAGCAGCCGTGTGAAAATCTCCGTGGTGATCTTGCCTGGCCTGCCGTCGCCCACCGGTTTCCCGTCTATTTGCAGCACAGGCATCGCTTCTTTGGTGGTGCTGCTGATAAAGGCTTCGGCGGCGTCGTCGAGGTCCTGCAGCTGAAGGTCCGCTTCCCGCACGGGCAGATCGGTATAGGCCAGTATTTTTTTGCGGGTGATGCCTTTCAGGATGTTGCTGGCGGGTGTGAGTATTTCACCCTGTTTCGTGACGATGAAGAAGTTGGCCCGGGGGCACTCGCGTAGCGCGCCCTGCTGGTGGTACAGCACATCGTCCGCGCCGCGGGCTTTCAGCTGCGGCTGCAGGTAGATGGCCTGCAGGTAATCGATGGTTTTTACTTCCGGTAGTTGCCGCTGGTAATCGTGGGTGATGAGGCGCAACCCTTTGTGAAAGGCGCCGGCATCGAAAATAAACGGCGACTGGGTAATGAGCAGGTTGGGCTGGGCGGGCGTGTAGCCGTTGTCCGAATAACCGCCCGTTAAAGTAAGGCGGATGCCTGCATCGGGCAGGTTGTTCTTTTCGATCAGCCCTGTAATCAGTTGTTTGAGCTGCGCCCGGTCTTCCGCCACCGGCAGGTGCATGAAGGCCGCGGAATGGTAAAACCGGTCGAGGTGATCGTCCAGGAAGCCGGGGCGGTTAGCGGTGATCCGGAAATAATCGAATATGCCGTAACCGCGTTGCACGGCGAGGTCGCTGACCAGGATCTTTGCTGCTTCTTCCGCCACGAAGGCGCCGTTGATGATGGCATAAGTGCTCATGGCCGGATGCTGTTGTGCTGTTGGAGAATGGGAATTACTTTGTTGAGCGGGAGCGCTTCCATCTGGCGGCCGTTCCGTCCTGTAGTATGCCGGGCGGTGAACAGCGAATTGATGATCGCTTCTTCGGTCGCTTCAATCACGGCCATGAACAGGGGCGATACCGCATCGTTCTGCAGCAGGGTCTGGCTGACGGTCGACGACTGGCCGGAGTGAGGAATGCGCAAGCCCTCCGCAACGGAAAATGCGATAACGTAATCGCCGCTGCCGTTGGAGGCGATGCCGCCCGTTTTCCCTAACCCGAGCATGGCCCTTTTAGCCAGCCGTAGAAGATTGCGGTGATCGAGCGGCGCGTCTGTCGCTACCACGATCATGCAGGAGCCGTCCACATCCTGCAGCAGCCGGTCGCTGAAGTCGAATTTTTTTAATTGTTCCCCTACCGGCACACCGTCTACCTGTAACGCCCCTCCGAAATTACTCTGCACGAGCACGCCTACGGTATAGCCGCCGAGGCTGGCGGGCAGTTTGCGGGAGGCGGTGCCGATGCCGCCTTTGAACCCGAAGCAGATGGTGCCGGTGCCGGCGCCTGCAACACCTTCCTCCACGGGGCCTCCGCGGGCGTTGCCGACCGCTGCGATCACATCCTCTTCTTTTACATGCCGGCCGCGTATATCGTTCAGGTAACCGTCGTTGGTTTCGCCTACCACGGCGTTCACGGATTGCGCGTTTTCATTCCCGCTTTGCTGCATGGTATAACCGATCAGCGCGTTCATGGCGGTGGGTACGCCGAGGGTATTGGTCAGCACGATGGGCGTTTCGATATTCCCCAGTTCATTCACCTGCGTGCTGCCTGCCAGTTTCCCGAAGCCGTTGCCCACATAAACCGCGGCCGGCACTTTTTCCTGGAAAATATTCCCGCCGTGTGGAAGAATGGCGGTGACACCGGTGCGGACAGAATCTCCTTTGATGAGCGTGGTATGGCCCACTTTAACACCGGCCACATCGGTGATGCTGTTCAGCGGTCCGGGCCGCATCACACCGATCACCACCCCATAGTCCCGCGCGCGCTTTTTTTCCTGCGCAGGGAGGATAGCCGGCCATATCATCAAAAACAGGAGGAAGGGCTTTTTCATCGTATTGCAATAATAATCATTTTTGAGGTGGGGGTGAAGCACCATGCCCCGCCGATTATCCGAAAAATAATTCTATTTTCAGCCCATCAACAACCATCCTTCCAACACATATGAACGTAGGCCGCAGCTACACCATCACGGAGTTCCTCCTCTGGACCCGCCGGAACATTTATAAACTGCTGCTCATCGCAGCCATCCCCACCGCGATATATTCGTTGCTGGGCTGGACCTGGATAGCCATTCCCTGGGTGCCCGTAGCGCTCGTGGGTACAGCCGCGGCATTCATCGTCGGTTTCCGCAATACACAGGTGTATAACCGCGCATGGGAAGCGCGCCAGATCTGGGGCAGCATCGTGAACAGCAGCCGCACCTGGGGCATCATGGTGAAAGATTATGTGCGCGGCGGCAACGAAAAAGACATTCACCGGCAACTCGTATACCGGCACATCGGCTGGCTTACCGCCCTGCGCTTCCAGCTGCGTGAGCCACGTACCTGGGAGAATATGAAAACAAGAAGCAACAACATCGAATACGCGAAACATTATAAAGTGCCGGAATGGGAAAGCAGCCTCGCCGATGAATTGCCGGCTTACCTGTCCGAAGAAGAGATCAACCACGTGCTTGCCAGAAAGAACCGCGCCACACAGCTCATCGCCCTCCAGTCGGCGCAACTGAAAGAATTGCAAAAGGGCGGGCAGCTGTCGGAATTGTGTTATGTGGAAATGGTCAACGTGCTCAAAGACCTGTATGATTACCAGGGCAGGAGCGAGCGCATCAAAAACTTTCCTTACCCGCGCCAGTTTTCCAGCATCGCCACCTATTGCATCCAGCTGCTGATATGGTTGCTGCCTTTCGGTTTGCTCAATGAATTTTCCCGCCTGGGCCATTGGGGCGTCTGGCTGACGGTGCCTTTTTCGGTGCTGGTGGGCTGGGTGTTCATGGGGCTCGAGCAGGTGGGCGAATCCACCGAAAATCCTTTTGAAGGCAGCGCGAACGACACGCCCATCACTTCCATGAGCCGCACCATCGAGATCGATCTGCGTGAAATGCTCGGCGAAACGGAACTGCCGCCGGCCATTGCGCCCATCCACAACATCCTGATGTAAAAGGTATGATGGATGTGCCGGTTCGTACGATTCAACAGCGCGTTATAACACCTGGGACAGGTAAATTGATTGTGTATTAGAAAAAATACCTATACTTGCGCATTGTAAACACCAAAAAACAAGGTAACATGAAGTTTTTCCGCCCCATTATGCTGATGGCTGCCGCAACCGCACTGGCCGCCAACGTACATGCCCAGCGCATCAGGGTCACTGATGGCAGCCTGGATGTACTGAAGAATGAAAAAGACATCAACATCGAGTATTCCTACAGCAACATGAAAGTGGGCAAATTCGATTCCGAAGCTGAATATGTGAAAAGCAGAACGGCAGAACTGAACAAGAAAGAATCCGGCCGCGGCGATACCTGGGCCAAAGCCTGGGAGGCCGACCGAAAAGACCGGTTCGAGCCCAAATTCGACGAACTGTTCACCAAAACGGCGGACATGACGCTGGCTAACAAGGCGAAGTACACCATCATCTTCAATACCACCTTCACCGAGCCGGGTTTTAACGTGGGCGTGATGAAAAAGAACGCTTATATCGACGGGGAGATCACCATCGTGGAGACGGCCGACAAAAGCAAGGTAGTCGCTAAAGCCACCATCGAAAAATCGCCCGGCAGAAGTTTCTGGGGCAACGATTTCGATACCGGCGAGCGTATCTCCGAAGCGTATGCCATGGCCGGAAAGGCGCTGGCTAAAAAAATAAAATAGATTTGTCATAACAGGTAAAAAGCCCCTGGAGCTGCTGCTTCAGGGGCTTTTTATGTTTGATGTTTCCCCGTGCGGAAACAGTGCTTTCCGCGCTTTCGCCAATGCTTCGTCATCGCATTGGTATGTTTTACCGCTTTCGGTCAGCGGGATGCACGGTAGGAATGCGGCAAACGGTATCGGCTTCGATCAGAGAAATCCGTTCGGCTCTTTCATTCTGTTTTTCGGAGCCGTTCGGCAAACGGTAGCTGTTTCGATCAGGGAAATCCGTTCAGCTCTTTTGTCATGTTTCCGGAGCCGTCCGGTAAAGGGTATCTGTTTCGACCAGAGAAACCAGTTCATCTTTTTCGTCACGTTTCCCGGCCGTTAGTCAAACGGTAGCTGTTTCGATCAGAGAAACCCGTTCAATGCCTTCATAAAGCTTTCGGGCCGCTCTGCGAACGGCATATGCCCGGTGCCGGGCACGGTGACCAGTGTCGCATTTTTCACCCGCCTGCGCAGCGCCTCCGCGCTATCGGCAGAAAACAGGTGGTCTTTTTCGCCGCGCATGATCACGAGGGGGCAGGCAATGCCCGTCACGGATTCGCCGGGATAGCCGTGCTCCCCGGGATCGAGCCACATGCTCACGAGCGTTTCGGTCAGCCGGTCGAAATCAGGGGCGGGGTTGAGGGCCTGGTAGGCCTCGTATGTTTCGGGGAATTTTTCCCGCCAGCTGTCCGGCGTGATCTGCATGAAACGTTCCCGCAGCGGCTCCTGGTTCCTCGCGTGCCAGTCGGCCCCGACCGTCACCACCCGTTCGATATGAAAAGGCGTGTTCTGTACCAGCCGGTAGGCCACGATGCCACCGTCGCTGAAGCCGAGGATGCTCAGGGAAGTCACCTGGAGCGCCGTCAGTACCTGCTCCACATCTTTTGCGATCATCTCGTAGGTGAGCCCTTTTTCGCCGAGCGTGGACTTTCCCTGCCCGCGGCTGTCGATACCGATGGTTTTATACTTCGGCCCCAGCCAGGGCAATATGCTGTTGAAGTCTTCCATATTGCCAAAGCCGCCGTGCAGCAGCAATAGCACAGGCTGATCGTTGCCGCCATGCACTTCGTAATAAATTTCAGCGCCGTTCGTCTGCAGGTGTGTGCCGGATTGGTGGTCGAATCGTTGCATATCAGTCAGGTTTTTGCGTACAGGGGCGGATCAAATTTCACGCCGGGCATTTTAATATGGCAAAACCCGCTTTCCTGAGCGGGTTTTGATAGGATCATTACAACAGTGCTGTTGGCGGTTTTATTGGGTGGGCAGGCCGGCTTCTTTCCAGGCCTTGATGCCGCCGTCGAGATGCGCTACATTGTCGTATCCCATCTGTTTCAGCGTTTGCACGGCCAGCGCGGAACGGCCTCCTCCGGCACAATGCAGTATCAGCCGGCTGTTTTTGTCGAATTCCGGTTTGTGGTAAGGCTGGGTGGCGTCCGCGTAGAATTCCAGCATGCCCCGCGGAGCGTGTACGGAACCGGGGATCTGGCCGCTTTGCACCAGCTCTTCGCTCTCCCTGATATCGATGAGCCTGGCGCCTGCCGCCAGTTCATTTTTCACCTGCTCCGGCGTCAGGTTCTCAATTTGTTGTTTGGCTTCTTTCACCAAATCGGTTACTGATTTTGTCATGATGTGCAGTTTTGAAGTTACAAACGCCTCGGGGGCGACTATTGATTATAAAGGGGTTAGAATGATTTCAAAGATACCGATTGGGCAGGAACCCACAAATAAAAAGGATTTTCGCTATATGTTGATGGATTTCATGTAAATTACATAGTATTATATCCCTATATATAAACATGCGCGACTATTATTACATCCTCGGTATTCCGCCGGATGCAACCGAAGCCGACATCAAAGCAGCTTTCAGAAAACTCTCCCACAGATTTCACCCGGATAAAAACAACGGGCGGCGTTTTTTCGAAGAAAGGTTCAAATCGATCCTGGAAGCCTATGCCGTGCTGTCCGATGCGGGCAAAAGAAAAGCATATGATGAAAAGCTGCGCCACTACCGCTCGTCGGGCATGAATGCAGCCGATTTGCGCCGGTTGGAGGTGGCGCTGGAGCGGATGTTCGAAGAGGAGTATAAAAAGCGGGAACAGGCCATCAGGGACGCCTATACTATGGGCGAACGGCCCATCCATGCAACTGCGGCGCAAAAAACAATTCCGGGTGAAGCGATACCGGCACCGGCAACGGGCGAAAAACCGCGCCCGGGTAAAAAGCTGCTGATAGCGGCATTGGCGGTTGCCATCATCATACTGGCCGTGTTGCTGTTTACCAGGAAACATCCGGCTGACGCCAGGGCAACCCCGCCACCGCCATCTACAGGGCAGAAACCGGGCGGTTAACGGCCTGCCGGGACCAGACCCGGGAAAAACGGTACAACCGGCCCTGAGCCGGTCAAAATGTGCATGAGTGCAGAAAAAATGTGCATGAGTGCAGAATCCGGGCAAAAATCGCCCCGGGTTCGTCATGTTATCCCGAAGGCCCGCTTCCGGCCGGAAATTGTACGCGAATGGACAAAAATTTGATCTGAGTGGAGATTCTGAGGGTAAAAGACGAACCTACAACGAACCTACACTGGGGGAAAGACGAACCTACGCCCAAAAGGGAAGATACGTTGTAGGTTCGTTGAAGGTTCGTTGTAGGTTCGTCTTTTACGGTGCATGCACTTTGGCACGGCCCTGTACATGACCGGTATCCGGGGTGGGAAACGACGGGGCCGGAGGATAGTGAAAACGCAGCCGTCGCTCCGGAAATCGGGCGGAAGATGTTATGTGTTGTCGGATAAATGAATTATTTTTTCTCTGCGAACTTTTTTTAACCTATATCCTTTACTATGGAATCTACCCAGGAACACCTGCTTGCCGACGAAGCCGTCGTGAATCTTGAAATGGCCTCCAGCGGAAAACGCTTTGCCAATTATCTCATCGACATTGCCAGTTTTTATGCATTCATTTTTGCATTGAGCCTGATCATCGTGATCTTCAATCCCACTTTTTTCGACGTATTCGAGAATGCCTCTGCGGGCGTGGACCTGCTCGACCGGCTGGTGACGCTGCTTTTGTACGGGCTCTACATGGGCACGGTGGAAGCGGTCTTTAAAGGGCGCACGCTCGGCAAGCTGCTCACGGGCACCAGGGCGGTGAACGAAGACGGCAGCACCATCAGCATGGGCACCGCATTCAAACGAGGCATCATCCGCGCCATCCCGTTCAACGCTTTCAGCGCGCTCGGTAATCCCTGTTATCCCTGGCAGGACAAATGGTCGGATACCTACGTGGTGGACGTGAAAAAATCCATCCTGCCGGCTAACGAATAGCGATATGACGGGAGATGGCTGCACCGGCCGCTGCGATGCCAGCACCGGCACCCCGCCGGTCGGTGCCCGCCTGTCCGGCTATTGATGTTCAGCCGGCAGGCTTCCCTCAACGGACGGCAAGATGCCGAAGGGGAGGCGTATATCCATAAAATTCCGGGTCTGCCGGGGAACCCCGTGATAAGCATCAAATTTTGAATTAATCTTTTCTTTGTTATTTTAGCACCCTAATTCAAAAGAATGACAGCCATTAACGAGAAGTACATCGATCTGATGAAAAACGTACTGATAGATATGCACCGGATTGAAAAAGGTGAATATCTGCCGGTCGCCAAAATGACCCTCTTCGGCAAAAAGAAAGTCTGGGGAGTGCTGGATAAATGGATGAAATCATACGGCATGGCCGTTTGCAAAGAGGTGAAATTCACGCCTGATCAGCGCCTGACGGGCCGCGACTGGCCGGTGAACGCCGACAGCATGATCGGTTTGAAACGGATGGAGAACATCGAATACTGCGTGAAGGAAGTCATCCGCAACAACGTGCCCGGCGATCTGATCGAAACCGGCGTTTGGCGCGGGGGGGCCACCATCTTCATGAGGGCCATCCTGTATGCATTCGGCGTGACCGACCGTACCGTGTGGGTGGCCGACTCTTTCGAGGGGCTGCCGAAGCCGGACGAAGCGAAATATGAGGCGGACAAGGGCGACATACACCACATATACCACAAAGAACTGGCGATTCCCCTGGAATCCGTGCAATACAACTTTAAGAAGTACGGCCTGCTCGACAACCAGGTGAAATTCCTGAAAGGCTGGTTCAAGGACACGCTGCCCACCGCACCGATCAAACAGCTGGCGGTAGCCCGCCTCGACGGTGATATGTATGAATCCACCATCGACGCGCTGAACAGCCTGTATCCCAAATTGTCCGTAGGCGGCTTCCTGATCGTCGACGACTGGGGCGCGGTGGAAGGCTGCCGCAAAGCGGTGCTCGACTATCGCGAAAAGCACGGCATTACCGAAGAAATTATCGATATAGACGGACTGGGCGTTTACTGGAAACGGGAGCGTTGATCCGACTGCGAAAACTTATCCTGTCAATGAGGCCGGCCTGTAAAGGGCCGGCCTTCTTTTTTGTCGTCACGCGGGCTGATATATCGGCGCACGCAACCGCGGTGAATGATATCACGTATACATATTTGCAGCCGCACGCGGGCTGATATATCGGCGCATGCAACCGCGGTGAATGATATCGCGTATACATATTTGCAGCCGCACGCGGGCTGATATATCGGAGCACGCAACCGCGGTGAATGATATCGCGTATACATATTTGCAGCCGCACGCGGGCTGATATATCGGCGCACGCAACCCCAATGTATGATTTACCCGTATACATACAATACAAACAAACCTGTGTAATTAACCAAACGAAAACATTTCAAATCGAACGAAACCCCGGTGTGGGCGTTAACAATTATATAATACACGCCGAGCCGTCCGGCGCGTCTGTGAATTGTACGCGGGAAATTTTTAAATGTCGCTGAAACGCTTTATAGGAGGGGGATAGCGGCGGAATACGGTCATGCCGGATGACGATGAAATACAGCGAAAACGGTTTCGTAAAAATCGCCGCGCATGTGTATAAAACCCTTTAAATTACCGTTATAATTACTTGCATATCAACCAGAAATCTGATACAATAACATAACAATACCTTTCATTCCACATAACGATCCGATAACAAGGGGTTGTTTTCTTTGTCTTCTTTATTACGTAAACAAATCAATTGCTTTACATGAACAAATTTTACCTCAACAAGCGTAAACTGCCGGTGGTTGTCGCTTCCCTCGTTTGCGGTACTTTCTTCGTCGAGGGTCACGCCTATGCCTCGTATGCGCCCGGTACCGCCATGGCTGTGCAGCAGCAGCAAACCATCACGGGCACCGTCCGGGATGCGGCCACGGGCCAGTTGCTGGCGGGTGCCACAGTTGGCATCAAAGGGATCGCCAGAACCACCAGCACGAATGTAAAGGGCGAGTTTTCACTCGCTGCGCCGGACAATGCCACTTCACTCGTGGTGAGTTTCATCGGGTATGTAACGCAGGAAGTGGCGCTGGCGGGCAAAACGCAGGTGAATATTGCGTTACAGGCATCCGCTACGGACCTCACGCAGGTAGTGGTGGTAGGGTACGGCACCCAGCAGAAAAAAGATGTGACCGGTTCGGTGAAGTCGCTGAAAGCGGAAGCATTCAACAAAGGCATCATCAACGCTCCGCAGGAATTGCTGCAGGGCAAAATGGCCGGCGTGAACGTGACCTCCGTGAGCGGTGAGCCGGGCGGTTTGCTGGGCGTAACGGTACGCGGGCCGGGTGGTATCCGCACGGGCAGTACGCCCTTGTTCGTGATCGACGGGCTGCCGCTGGATAACGCCAGCACTGGCGGCGGAGATCCGCTGAACTCCATCAACCCGCAGGATATCGAGTCCATCGACGTGCTGAAAGATGCGTCGGCCACCGCCATTTACGGTGCGCGCGGCGCGAACGGCGTGATACTCATCACCACCAAAAAAGGAAAATCAGGCGCTTCCAACCTGCAGCTTTCTTCCAACATCGGCTTCTCCAGAATAGCAAGGGCGCTGCCCGTGCTCACGGCGGCGGAGTTCCGTACGGAAGTGCCCAAACTCGGCGGCACGCTCGACGATAAGGGCGGCAATACCGACTGGCAGAAAGAAGTGTTCCGCACCGCTTTTACGCAGAACCATAACGCGGCCCTGAGCGGCGGCACCGAGAAACTGGTGTATTACGCTTCGTTCGGGATGCAGCGCCAGGAGGGTATCATGAAGAACAATGAAATGACGCGCTATACCGGCCGCTTCAACGCCACCCAGAAATTCTGGGATAACGACAGGCTGGTGGTGGATGTGAACCTCGGCGTGACCAATACCAAAAATCTCCGCCCGCCCATTACTTCGGTGATCGGCGATGCGATCAGCAACAACCCCACTTACCCGGCATATGGTCCGGATGGCAAGTGGGCCAAATACCAGAACCTGACCAACCCGCTGATGTACTTCGACCTGGATTATGAACTGGGCAACATCACCCGCATCACCGGGAATATCTCTCCCTCGCTCCGCATCATCAAGGGGCTGGTGTATAAACTCAACTTCGGCATAGACCACTCCAACAGCAACCGCGACATCGTGTCCAAAGCCAACGCGGTTCCACAGCGCGACGGCCGCCTCGAAACCTGGTATAACTATAACAGGAACACACTGATCGAAAACTATATTACGTACAACTACGAAAGCGGCGTACATAATCTGTCCGCACTGGCCGGCCACTCTTACCAGAAGCTGTTCATCCAGGGCCGGAACACGAGCATCAACAAATTCCCCATCGGCCCCATCGATCCCATCTACAACCCCGGGCTGGGGCAGGAGCTGACCCTGGGCGCCAACGCCCCGGGCGGGTATGCGCAGACGAATGAACTGCAATCTTTCTTCGGAAGGATTACATACCAGTACGACAGCAGGTACCTGGCTACCGTGAACTTCCGCATGGACGGTTCTTCCAAGTTCGGGGCCAATAACAAGTACGGTTATTTCCCGTCTTTCTCCCTCGGCTGGCGCGTATCTGAAGAACCTTTCCTGAAAGGCTCTTCCGTGGTGAGCAACCTGAAGCTGCGGGCAGGCTGGGGCCAGACGGGCAACCAGGAAATTCCCGCGAAGATCACCCAGGCCCGCTACCGTTCGCAGGTGGGCGGAGGTTACAGCTATCCGCTGTATCCCACCGGTCCCGCTATCGCCGGTACGGCATTCGCCCGCCTCGCCAACCCGGACATTCAATGGGAAGTATCCAAACAAACCGATGTGGGTATCGATTTCGGTTTCCTGAACGGTTCGCTGTCCGGTACGGTGGATTATTTCCACAAGATTTCCAGCAACATCCTGCTGCTCGTGATCGCCGCCGACCCCGTTTCGCCCACGGCTGACTACTGGACGAACGTGAAAGACATGACGATCACCAACAAGGGGCTGGAAATAGACCTGGACTACCGGAAAACGCTTTCTTCCGGCTTCGGTTTCAATGTGGGCGGCAATATGACGTTCATCAGCAATGAAGTGAAAAAATCGCCGTTCAAGGTCATTCCTTCCGGCACTGCTACCGGCGCCGGCCTGACCTCCGCCACTATCAACGGTTATGTGAATGGCGAACCGATCGGCACCTTCTTCCTGAAAGAATGGAGCGGTTTCGACGCCAACGGCCTGAGCACCTACCGCGATACGAACAAAGACGGCATCGTGAGCGACGAAGACCGTATCGCGGCCGGTACCGCGCTGCCCGACAAAATGTACAGCTTTTACGGTGGCGTGAACTACAAGGGACTGGATCTGACGTTCAACTTCAACGGCGTGGCCGGCAACAAGATTTACGACAACACCGCGAACGCCAATTTCTACAAACTGCGTTTATCGAAGAATGTGAACGCTACCCGCGAAGCGCTGAAATACCCGGAAGAGTCGGTGAACAACGCCGCTCCCGTGAGCACCCGCTACCTGAAAGACGGCGCTTTCCTGCGCCTCAACAACGTTACGCTGGGATACAATTTCAATACACGGTCCCTGGGCATCAACAACTACATCAAAACGCTCCGCCTGGCTGTAACCGGCCAGAACCTGTGGGTGTCTACCAAATACGACGGGTACGATCCGGAAGTGAACGCGGATAAACAGATCAATGGCGTATACTCCTACGGCATCGATTTCATGAGTTATCCGAAAGCCAAATCCGTGCTTTTCAGTTTAAATGTTTCATTCTAAGCGCTAACACACATGAAAAAGATACAATCCTACATACTCCTCGCTTTTGCAGGCATCGCGGTGACCTCCGGCTGTACGAAGCTCAACGAAGAGGTGCTCGACGAAATACTGATCACGCAGCAGACGGAAAAAGAAGTGGCGGAAGGGGTGACCTCGGCCGCTTACGCGAAGCTGCCGGACATCTGGCAGCACACCACCTATTTCGCGCTGCAGGAAATCTCCACGGATGAAGCCATTCTTCCGTACCGTGGCGGTACGGACTGGGGTGATAACGGGATTTATTTGTCCCTGCACCGGCACGAAACCACCAGCACCGATCCGAATGTGCGCAATACCTGGAATCACATCTTCCAGGGAATTTCGAGGGCATTCACCGCTATGGAAGCGTTAAAGACCAATAAGGACCCGAATGCGCCCCTCTTCCTGGCGGAGGCGAGGGGGATCGCGGCGTATTATTCCATGCTTTCCTTCGACCTGTTCGGCCTGGTGTTCGTGAAAGAGGATGCGGAAAAAACATCCAAAATACTGCGCGGCACCGAAGCGCTGGAATACATCAAATCCGAACTGCTGGCTATTGAGCCCGTTGTGGAAAGCACCACGGGCCCGGGCCGCATCACCAAGGGCGCCGTTTGGGGCCTGCTGGCGCGCCTGTATCTCAACGCCGCCGTGTACCGCGACCGGTATGCCGCCACTTTCGACTTCAAGAAGGAAGATATGGACAAGGTGGTGGAGTATTGCGACAAGATCATCTCCAGCGGCCAGTACAGCCTTTCTCCCGAATATTTCGCCCTCTTCGACGATGCGAACCATACCAACAAGGAACTGATCTTCGCGGTAGACCAGCGCGCGGATCTGAACGGGCATAACCGTATGGCGTATTTTTCCCTGTCCGGCGACATGTTCCCGCTGCCCGCCTATACCGGCGCCAACGGCACCGACGGGCCGGCCATTACGCCCGACTTTTACCGCGCCTGGGCCAATTCCACCGCACCGCTGGACCCTGCACAGGCAGACGGCCGCT
This sequence comes from Chitinophaga lutea, assembly GCF_003813775.1. NCBI lineage: Bacteria > Pseudomonadati > Bacteroidota > Chitinophagia > Chitinophagales > Chitinophagaceae > Chitinophaga > Chitinophaga lutea. The sequence goes on from NZ_RPDH01000003.1 coordinate 804,435, forward strand.
TCTTCAAGCAGAACCTCTCCATTTACACCAATCCCAACGATTCCTGTGTGGAAGCGTCCAAGTTCAACATCAACCGCGGCATCCTCCGCGGCCAGCAATACGGCCTTGTCCGCCAGGGCGGGGTGTTCCTGAAATGCGATAACGGGTTTATGAAATTGCGGAAGCTGGTGCACGATACCCGCAGCAAACCGACGCTGCTTGTTGACTTCACCGAGCAGGTAGACTTCACCGTGCCCGGCAGCAACTATAATTCAGGCTACCGCGTGTCCAAATACGAATTCAGCAAAACCTCCGTGAGCGGCCGTAACTTCGGGGAGCACGACATCGTGATCCTCCGTTTGGCGGATGCTTACCTGATGCGCGCCGAGGCCAAACTCAGAAGAGGTGATGCCGCCGCTACCGCGCTGGCGGATGTGAACACGGTAAGGGCCTCCAGGACCGCACGCATCGTGCCCGCGCCGCTCACCACCATCAACCTCGATCTGCTGCTGCGCGAAAGAGGGTTTGAATTCTACTGGGAATCGCAGCGCCGCACCGATATGATCCGTTTCGGTAAATACGAAGGCACCTGGACGGAAAAGAACAACACCGATAAACAGAAAAGGATCTTCCCGATCCCCCAAAGCCAGATCGATGGCTCCAGCATTCTGCCGGGTTACCTGGTACAGAATCCCGGTTATTAGTCTACAGGTCGGTTGAAAAACAGTAAACGTGCAGCTGCATCCCGCGGCTGCACGTTTTTTTTGATGCGCGCCACTGCCGGTTCGGGCGCGCCTTTTTTGTTATCCTATTTTTATTTCCTTGGTCGCTTTCGTTTGTTGTTCGCTTTTCGGAATCGTGAGTTTTAATACGCCGTCCGTATAGCTGGCCTTGATCTCTCCGTCTTTCGTATTGTCCGGCAGCTGGAAAGAACGGGTGAAGGCGTTGTAGCTGTATTCCCGGCGGCTGTATTGTTTGCCGTTGTCGGTCGATTCCTGTTGGGTTTCCGCGCTGATGGTCAGCGTATCATCTTCCACGTTTACTTTGAAGTCTTCTTTTTTAAAACCCGGCGCCACCACGTCGAGCTGGTAGCTTTTTTCATCTTCCGAAATATTTACGGCCGGCAATTGGGTACGCTTGGAAGAAAAATCAGGGAAGAAACTCTCCAGGTTCAGGAAGTCACGCCACGGGTCGTTGGCCGGGAATGACCTGTTCCGTCTTGCAAGGTTTGTGTTCATGGTAGTAATTTTTGTTCCGGGGAAAAACGCACAAAATGTGTTCCTGACCGCGCCTCCCGCGCTGCCGCGGGGATGTGCCCGGGCAGGTGCGGAAATTCGTCCACACAGTGTTACTGCTGTTTCCACCGGCGGTGCGTCCACAGCCAGTACTGCGGGTTTTCGCGGATGTCTTCTTCCAGGTATTCCGTGAATTTGTGCGTGATTTCATAAGGTAGTGAAACAGCGGGGGCATCGCAGATCAGGCGAAACGAGATTTCCCAGTCTGCGGGCCCCGCTGTTTTTTTGACCGATGCATAAACCACGGTTGCACCGGTCGTTTTGGCCAGCCTTTCCGCGCCGGTGATGACGCGGGTGGGCTGGTGCAGGAAACGGACCGTATGCGCCTCATTGGGCGGAAACTGGTCAGACACAAGAATGTAGGCGCCCGCCTGCGCTTTTTTCGTGAGCATATGCCTGCCCACCTTGTGCATGGGCAGCAGGCGGAGCCCGAACCGGGACCGCAGCCTTTGCATCACCCGGTTGAAAAAAGCGTTGGAGAGGGGTTTGTATACGGCGTAGAGGTTAAAGTTGAAATAACGCGGCAGAATGTTCAGGCTCTCCCAGTTGCCGTAATGCCCCAGCATGATGATGATGTTCTGCCCCTTCGCATGGAATTGCTCCAGCAGTTCCGGGTTTTTGACCCTGACCCGGTTTTTCATCTTCCGTTCCGATACGAAAAACATCATGCCCATTTCAAGGAATATCCGGCAGAAGTGGCGGTAGAAGCCGGCCGCCACCTGGCTGATGTCTGCATACGATCTTTCGGGAAACGAGCGGGAGAGGTTTTGCAGCACCACCGCATAGCGGTAGCGCAGAATTTTATATAACACAAAGTAAAGCATGGCATATATGTTAAAGGAACGCGAAATTACCCGCGACATAGGGGGAATGTCCCTGAATGCCGTTATGTTGATGACGCGCTGCTGCTATTTTGTACAAAGAGACGACAATCCGGCGGCAGCGGGTTGCAGAAAACGGATTAAAACTTGTGTAAAACGGATTTTTATGGATACAGCGTACAGGAAAGGCAGGAATGAAGGGTTATATGCCGGCAGCGATGCGATACAGGCGCAAGCGGCCCATGCGGGACCGCTTATGGGACAAATGGCCAGGGGGGTGGAAGGCAGGCCGTACGAGGAAAAAGAAAACCTGCCGGTTACGCCGCGTATGCAAACGCTGATCGACGAGATGCTGCAGTTTCGCAACGATGGCGGGTGGCAGCATCTCTACCTGCAGGCCAAAACACTGGAACTGCTGGCACTACAGTGCCAGCAGTTGGAAAACACAGCAAACAAACCCCGTGGCCTGCGGCCTGATGAGATCGGAAAAGTGCACCAGGCCCGCGAAGCCTTGCTGTGCGATATCCAGCATCCTCCGTCACTAACGGCGCTTGCACGAATCGCGGGACTGAATGAATACAAACTGAAGACCGGGTTTAAGGAAGTGTTCGGGAATACCGTTTTCGGTTACCTGAAAAACTACCGGCTGACGCTGGCCCGGCAACTCCTGCTGGGCGGCGGAAAAACGGCTACGGAAGTAGCGTACGAGACTGGTTATAGTACTTTGCAACATTTCAGTAACGAGTTTAAAAAGAAGTTTGGAATAAGCCCGGGCAAGCTGGGCGGAAAATAAAGTCAGTTCGAATCCGGAAAAAAACAGGTACACCCGCTATTGAAACTTAAGGACCAGTATAAGGATAAACAGGGTTTCACAGGGATAGGGAGGTACAATATAGGTGTATATTTCGCGACTATTAAAAAATCGGGGTGTACCTGTTTTGAGTTTTCATACTACCATAGGCAGATTGTTTAGGTGAATAATCGATGTTCGGATTGTAGGTTTTTCATAGGTAACTATTTGGCGACGGCGAGCTCCTGCGTCCAGAAATTGGCCACTTTGCCCACGGCGGTTTCTTTAATGTCTGCGTTCATCATGGAGAGGCAGTGCGTTTCGCTGCCCATCCAGCCCTCGATCACGGTTTTCTCCGTCAACACGCCCAGCGCCAGGTTTTCGCGGTACATTTTGTAGTAGTATCCCATTTTTTTGATCCGGTCGCCGGCAGTGCTGCCGTTTTTGCCGGTATGGCTCATGTAGCTGCTGTCGCGCATCTCCTTGCTGTGCAGCCAGGCCGCTTTTTCCAGCCTTTCGTTCCAGGTAAGGGGCGGTACGGGCGGCATGTAAGTTTTACCGCAATTGCAACCTTTCGCACGCACTGCGTTGATCATTTCCAGCAGCAGGTCTTTATTGATATTATTATCGAATGCGAATACGGAATCGGGCGCCGCAGCAGCGATGGCTGTGGCTTTCGGAGGTTCCCTCAGTTCGAGGGGTTCTTTTGAACAGCTTGAAAGGACATACGTCATCAGGGCCGCACCAAGGCAGATTGCAATTGTTTTCATGGAAATGGCTTGTAAAAGTGTTGAAAAAATAAGGTCCCTTGCCGCTATCGCAGCTCTTTTGGAGGAACCATCGGAAATCGGGGTGTGGAAAATCCTAACTTGTGGTGTGAGACCGTGATGGTCTTGTTGTTCGTACTTACTTCACTCAATCATTATGACACAAAGATAGATCCGTGGGGAGCCGTAAAAAAGGACGGCTGTCAAAGGATTGGATGAGCCTCATCCTGACACGAACATGGTACATGGACGGAAAACGGTGACGGCCGTCAGCCGGGGAATGACCGCCGTTGGTGATTTTGGCCGGATTTGGGCTAAAGTGCGGTTGTTTCGCAGGGAAAAGGCGGTTGCGGTGCATCTACGGTTGTTTCATGGGGGCGGTGAAGTGGGTATATAATGTAATATGGGGAAACAGGGCAGTTTACACCCATGCTTACGGTTGTTTCATGGTTGCCATGAAGTAGTTATACAATATAATGTGAGGGAAACAGGGCAATGCGGATGACGGGACAGGGCCGCGCCCTGTTGTCCGGAGAACAATCCGGAAGCGAGCCGGTTTATAGATTCCCCCGTTTGAACTTCTCCGGGAACGCCACGTGTTTTCCTGAAATCATAAACACGCCATTGCCCCTGTAATGTACGGTTTTAGGGTATCGGGGGTAAGTGGCGGCCTGCGCTTTCAATACTTCCAAAATGAAAAAGTTATAATCGTCGAGCATCTTCCTGTCTGCCAGCCGGCATTCGAAGTTGGCGTAACATTCTTTGATCCGCGGCGCTTTTACGGTAGCAGCGGGTTCTGCCGTCAATCCGAATTTTCTAAACTTGTTGACCCGTGTGCCGTGGGTGTTGCCGATACCGATGATGGTGCCGATCATATCTGCCGTAGGAATATTGATGACGCATTCCCCGCTTTGGCGGATCATCCCGAAACTGTGATTGGCGGCCGTGATCATACAGCCGATCAGCGATGGGGAAAACTCCAGCACCGTATGCCAGCCCATAGTCATGATGTTGTTTTTGCCCTTGTAGTGCGAACTGACGAGCACGACAGGGCCCGGCTCCAGGAAGCGGCGAATGTCCGATACGGGAAGATCTGCTTTCTTGTAGGGTCTTTTCATGGCAGGCTTTTATCAGTGACGGCAATGGCGGCTTGGCGTAAACTACGCTATTCGATATCCGGCACTTCCGGTTTGGCTTTGCAGTAATCGGCGAAACATTTCAGGATATAATCCCATCCTTCCGGGGAATCCATGCCTTTGAAATATTCCTCCGCGCCTTCGCCGTGCCGTTCAAAATACCGGTGCTCGAATTCCACCGCTTCGGGTAAAAAACGCACACTGACTTCGCTGGCTTTATCGGGGTCCGGTTCCGGTGTACGTTTGGGGCTGATCTGCCAGCTGAAGACGATGTGGTCGCCCGCGTCGAGGTCGATCACCCGGCCCCAGTCGCAGCGGAACCCGTATGGCCCCGTTTCGTGGCAGAAGCCGCCGCGGCAGCCGTCGATGGAAATCTGCTGGAGTTTGTCCTGCGCCCAGGTATATTGCCGGGGCCACCAGTTGTTCAGTTCATGTACAAACCTGGCATATGCCTGCATGGCGGGAATGCCGGTGGAGATATTGCGCCTGATGCTTTTCATACATGGTGTTTTTTGGGTTCCAGAATACAAATATGGTGCCCCGGAGGGCGCTCATGGGGGAATGTTGAACTGATTCACGATCATCCGCCAGGTTGCAGCCGCACTGTAAACGGCATCAGACGTATGCCCTTCACGGGGAGATGTCGAACATATCCATCGTCATCCAGTATTTGTCTTTGAAAATCCTGTAATGGATGGTATGCTCAGGGTGTTGGCGGATGAATGCGGTTGTTTGCCGGGACACTTCGCGGAATTCCCGGCAGGCGAAATATATCATGCGCGAACCGCCGTTTGTTTTGCGGCCCAGGTAAAGCGGCGCGCCGGCCGGTTCGAGCCGGGCCAGCAGTTCGTCTTCCAGCTGGTTCAATAAGTCGAGCGCGGCATTGTTCGGCAGGCCGTTTTCATCATAGGCGTATTCGATTTCCAGCACCAGCAGCCAGGGGTGGGAGGGTTTGTGCTGCCACTGCAGCAGGCTGGTGTTGAGCGCTGCGAAAATGGGCATATTGTATTCGTCTTGCGCCTCCAGCAGCGAAAAAGCGCCGTCGCCGTCCCATTGGGTGTTTTTGTATTTCTCTACGAATTCCGCTTCGCGCCAGGTAAGGTATTCCGATAATTTAGCAACGGGGATCAGGGTGTTGCCGTTGGCCGCGCCAAACCGCATGCTGTCGATCTGCATGCTGGCCGTCAGTTCGCCGAGCGCGTTTTCGAGAAATATCTGGATACCGCTGCCGATGGTGTCCTTATTGTCCTCGTCGTACTCCTGGTGCACGAAGGTGATGTCGATTTCGTCGGGAAATGCATCATCCCCGCTATTATAAAAACTGATATTGCCGGCATTGAACTCGTAGCCGCTCATGCGGATGCCGGTATCGAGGCCGATGGCCGGTTTCAGGGCCGTGAACCGCCAGCCGCGCATTGGCGGTGCGGCAGCAACCAGGTCTTCCGCAAACACAAATGCCTTGATTTCCCCTTCCGCGGAAATGACCAGCTCCGCCGTATCATCGTCGTACATACCGGTGAGGCAATAAAAGTTCTCATTCAGCTGGTGCAGTACCGGGCTCAGTTTGTCAAAAAAAAGCGTTTCGATCTGTTCGCCTTTCCTGACGGTTTTATGGAACTGTTTTTCATGCGCGGCGAACCATTTCCAGAATTCGTCGTAGGTACGGATTTGCACGGGCGCTTTGCCGAAGAGTTTATTGAGAAAGTTCATGGGGCGGCATTTGTACCGGTAAAATACAAATAATCGCAGAGGTTTGTATGTAGCGGTCTTCATCTTGTTGAAATACAGTATATTCGGTCAGTTAAACCCATGGCTGCCATGTTGTATTTTTATTATTTCCTGTATATCGGCTGGCATTGGAATTTTAACCTGGCCTGGTTCGTGATCAGGCACGAAATGGCCGGCGAGCGGCAGTACGGCATCCACACCACCGGCACGTACAATCTGAAAGACGCGCTCTCCAAAGACGACCGCCGGCATGCCACCTGGTACGAGCCGGTGAATTATTACTCCGCCGGTTGGTTGTTCGGCCAGTTGCAGCCCGCCGATATCTCCGTCCATTTTTTAGACGTCGGCTGCGGCAAGGGAAGGGTGCTGGCGATCGCCGCCGCGCATGGCTTCACGAAAATAACCGGCATTGATTTTTCCCCGCGCCTCTGCGCCGCGGCCATGCGCCTCGTTGACGAGTTGCAGGCACGGCACCCGGCACTCTCGGCCGAAGTGATCTGTATGAACGTGCGCGATTATGCCGTGCCGGACACGGTGGGCGTCATCTTTTTGTTCAATCCTTTTACGGACGACATGATGGCCATTTTCATCGCGCAGGTGATGGCCTCCCTTCACCGCCGGCCGCGCCGCCTGAAAGTGCTGTACGCCAACCCGCAGTGCAAAGAACCGTGGCTCGATGCGGGTTTCACCGAAACCGCCGCTTTTACCAAACTGGAGCACCTTAAAGGCAGCGTGCTGGTTTTTGAGCCGTAAGGCCCGCGGAAATTATCCTGCGATATATTCTGTAATTTTGATACATGGAAGCTGATATCCATACGCTTTTTACATCGGGCCTGTACCGGATACTGGATTTTAAATGCCGGTGTACGGAATGCCATACGTCAAAGCCGGAACAGTCCGATACCTTCACCATCAGTTTCGTCAGAACGGGGAACTTCCTGTTTAATGTGTTCCGCAATTCCCTGGATTCCTATAACGGCTGCTTCCTCATCACCAAGCCGGGTTACGACCGTACCGTCACGCATGTGCACACGGTGCCCGACGAATGCACCATCTTCGATTTTTCGGACGGCGCTTACCGGGAGATCCGGGAACTGTACGGTCGCACGCGTTTCTTCCGCAGCAACGACCTTCATTCCACCCTGCTGCAGGCTTCCCCTGAACTGGAGTACACCCATTTTCACATCCTGCAATTGTTGCAGGCCAGGCAGCGCAACCAGCTGCAGATCGACCAGCTGGTGCTGGAAATGGCGCAGCAGGTACTGGGCAGCATTACGTTGTACCGCCCGAACGAAAAGCTGAACGACCGCCTCAAAAAGAACCATCTCGTAACCGTGGAAAGAGCGAAGGCTTATATGAGCGAACGCTTTGTGCAGGACGTTTCGTTACAGGAAGTGGCCGCGCACTGTCATATCAGCCCCTTTCATTTCAGCCGCATCTTCAAATCCTTTACGGGTTGTTCGCCGCATCAGTTCCTCACGGCCATCCGCCTGAAAAACGCCGCCATCCTGTTGCAGAACACCTTTCAGCCGGTGGCGGATATCGGCTTTGCCAGCGGTTTCAACAGCGCCGAGCATTTTGTGGCCGCATTCCGCCAGCGGTATCGCTGCTCGCCCTCGGACTATCGCCGCGCAAGAACTTCGTCTGCATTAAAAACCGATGTCTCATTTTTCAGGTGACGATGCTCCGCACCAGCCTCGCTTTCCGCCCGTCCCATCCATCCATCGCCCGCTGCGCCCGCATTTAAAATGAGCAAGATTCCTTAGTTCCCCGCCGGCCCGCCCCGGTAATTTTGTGCCGTAACCAAACCGCTTATTTTATGAACGCACAAATGCTGGAGACTTTAAAAACTTCACGGCAATTCACCCTCGACGTAGCCGACGCTATGCCTGCCTCAAAATACGGGTTCAAACCTGTGGAGCAGGTGTGGAATTTTGGGGAATTAATGCACCACATTGCCTACGGCATTCACTGGTGGGAACAGAATTATATCCGCATGGAAGAAACGGAATGGGCGCCGCCGGCGCCGGAACGCGGTAAAACAGCCATACGCACAGCCCTGGAGGAGGCGTATTGGGCGCTGGAACAATCCGTCAAGGGCAAAAAAATGGACGAGGCGGCTGTAAACGGCTTCCACAGCACGTTGCACCACATCGCCCATCACCGCGGGCAGGCGGTTACCTATCTTCGCTGCAACCAGATTACACCACCCGAATACGTTTATTAAGATGAAAGTCTATTATGTCAACAGTTACGACATTACCGATCCGGAACTGTTCAGTACTTACCCGCCGGCGGCATTGCCGGTGATGTACCGCTACGGGGCCGTTGTACTGGCGGCGGATACGGAAGGAAGGGCGGTGGAAGGCACGCCGCGGACGATGAATGCCGTGATACAGTTTCCGTCGGAGGAGGCGGCCCTGGCGTGTTATGACGACCCTGAATACCGGGCGGCAAAGGAGATCAGGATACGGTCTACCGCCAATTGTACCATGGTGTTGGTGAAAGAAATAAAAACGGGCCGCTAAGGCCCGTTTTTTATGGTTGGATGACTAGCTCTGGTGTTCGATTTCCTTTCCCAGTAAATATAAGAACTGGGGGTCGAAATCTTCGCGATGGCATAATGGACGGAGGCCATGGCGGCCGTCGTGGGAGAAGTATATCTCCGCCCCGTCTACCTCCACGCTGATGGCATAATACAGGCCTTCCTTGGCAATTTTTACGGGTAATTGCAGGTCTTTGCCATCATAGTTCACATTAATTTGAAATTGCTCCGTGCGCATATAAACAGGGTTTAATGGTAAATCAATATCATAAATTACCAGCAATAAACAGGCCGTAACTTTTCGGGATGTGGTAATGCCGGTGCGCTGGATAAATAATGCCTGCCTGAGTGAATGTCCGTGGTAATATCCACGGCCGCCTCCCTGCGCCCGGAGTGGTTGGATGTGCGGAAGCCATATGCAAATTCGTTTGTGTTATAAAGGTCGTCATTCATGGATATGCGGCCTATGACTCGAAGCACTCACCGGGCTGGTGGGACTGCAATGTTAACCAATTAAAATCAGTTTCAGGCATAACGATCGTCATTTTTCCGGCATGGGGCCCCGGGTACCTTCACCGCGCAAAACAGCCGTAAATGGCCGATGCGGCTGTTTTATTGTTAAGCGCTCGTGTTCAAACCGGCACGTGTTATAAAAAAATACTAGATTTACCTTTACTAACGATTAACAAAACAATGGCGGAGCAGCAAGAAACACAAAGTCTGATCAGTTTTGACGCTTTGTTCAAAAATGCGACCATCGGTATCCTGGTGACGGATGCGCACGGGAAGATCGTGCTGACGAATCCCTTTTTGCTGACGCAGTTCGGGTACGCGGAAGAAGAGCTGGTGGGCCAGCTGGTAGAGAAGCTGATACCGGCCCGTTTCGGTCACCGGCATGTGGGCCATCGTGAAAAATTCCATTCACAGCCCCGCAGTCGTCCCATGGGCGCCGGGCTGGAACTGTTCGGCGTGAAAAAAGACGGTGTTGAAATTGCGGTAGAGGTAAGCCTGGGCGCATACAACACCGGCAACGGCGATTATGTGATCGCGTTTGTGAGCGACATTTCCTACCGCAAGGAATCGGAAAACGAATTGAAACGCCTCAACGCGGAGCTGGAGATGAAAGTGGCGGAACGCACCGAATCGCTTTCGGAAACCGTCAAAAAGCTGGGCGAACAGATGAAAGAGGTGCAGGCGAAAGATTCCGAACTGCAGCGCGTCAACGGTTTTCTCAGCAGCATCTGGAACCACGCGGAAGCGATCATCATCGCCACCGACAATGAAGGCATTATCAAATTGTTCAACCCCACCGCACAGCAGCAGCTGGGGTATACGGCGGAAGAAGTGGTGAACCGCCACAGCCTGACCCTTTTTCACGACGAGGGCGAAGTGGCGGAAAGGGCCGCGCTCTTTTCTTCGCAGCTGAAACAGGAAGTGCTGCCCGGATTCGATACCATCGTGGCCAAAGCCCGCCAGAACCTGCCCAGCGAGTTGGAATGGCAGTACCTCGGCAAAGACGGCAGCCGTTTCCCCGTTACGCTCACCGTATCGGCCCTGCGCGACGGCGATGGGCTCATCAGCGGTTACCTGGGCATCGCCATCGATATTTCGGAGCGTAAACAGGCGGAAAACGAGCTGCGCCTGGCGCTCGAAAAAGAACGGGAGCTCAACGAACTGAAGTCCCGCTTCGTATCGCTGGCTTCACACGAATTCCGGACGCCGCTCAGCACCATTCTGTCGTCCACCTTCCTCGTGTCGCGGTATAAAAGGGCCGAGGAGCAGGAACAACGCGAAAAACATACGCAGCGCATCGTGTCCTCCGTCAATATGCTGACAGACATCCTGAATGATTTTCTTTCCGTCGGCAAGATCGAGGAAGGGAAGATACAGGTGCGGTATGCGGATTTCGACGTGAAACAGCATGTCACCAATATCATTGCCGAAATGCAGGGCCTCCGCAAGGCGCAGCAACTGGTGGAATATCATCACGAAGGCGATGTGCAGCTGTCCCTCGACCCGGCGCTGCTCAAACACATCGTGATGAACCTGCTGTCCAACGCCATCAAGTTTTCCCCGTCCGGCACGCTGATCCAGGTCGATACCCGGTGCGCAGGGCAACAATTCAGCTTAAAGATCCGGGACAGGGGCGCGGGTATTTCCAAAGAGGACCAGCAGCACCTGTTCGAACGCTTTTTCAGGGGCAGCAATGCGGACGATGTGCAGGGCACCGGCCTCGGGCTGCACATCGTGGCCAAATACGCCGAGCTCATGAACGGCAGCATTACCTGTGAAAGCGAACTGGGGAAGGGTACCACATTTACAGTTCTGTTCAACCTATAACTTTTTTATGCCTGTAAAGATCCTAGTCATAGAAGACAATTCCGACATCCGCGCCAACACCGCGGAAATTCTCGAAATGGCCAATTACGAAGTGCTGACGGCCGCCAACGGCAAAGAAGGCGTGCAGCTGGCCATGGAACATAAACCGGACCTGGTGATATGCGACATCACCATGCCGGTGCTCGACGGGTACGGCGTGCTGCACCTGCTGAACAAAAACGAAGAAATGAGCAGTATCCCCTTTATTTTCCTCACCGCCCGCGCAGAACGGTCGGAGGTAAGGAGGGGCATGGAAATGGGTGCGGACGATTACATCACCAAACCCTTCGACCCCATCGAGCTGCTCAACGCCATCGAAGGCCGGCTGAAAAAAGCCACCCGCCTCAAACAGGAACTGACCAAAGATCTCAGCGGCCTCAATACGCTGATGCATACCGTGAACGGGAAAGACCTGCTGGAAGACCTCAAGGAAGGCCGCAACATCAACCGGTACCGGAAAAAAGAAGTGATCTATTCCGAAGGCAACCATCCCGCCTACCTGTTCTTCATCCTCAAAGGCAAGGTGAAAACCTGCAAGCGCAACGACGACGGCAAGGAAATCATCACCGGCCTCTACAACGAAAACGACTTCCTGGGATATACCGCCCTGCTGGAAGCGGGGATTTACAAGGAAAACGCCGAAGCGCTCGAAGAAACGGAGCTGGCCGTCATTCCCCGGGAAGATTTCGAAGAGCTGGCCTTCAACAGCATCGACGTCATGAAAAAGTTCATGCACCTGCTGGCCCGCAACATCGCGGACAACGAGCGGCAACTGCTGAGCGTGGCCTATAACTCCCTCCGGAAAAAAGTGGCCGACGCGCTGCTGTTCCTGAACACCAAATACAACCCGGGCAACAGTGCCCACTTCAGCATAGACATCAGCCGCGATAACCTGGCCGCCGTGGCCGGGGTGGCCAAAGAGTCGCTGATCCGCACGCTGGGCGACTTCCGCGACGAAAAACTCATCGATATCAAGGAGGGCGAGATCCACCTGACCGACCTCCGTAAACTGGGCCGGATGATGAACTGATGATGACCGTCACGTCAACCCTTGTCGGGCATCATTGCTGACGGGGAGGCGGCTACCTAATTTGGCAGTGGAATTAAACCATTGCACGAATTATATGAAAAGGATAGTAGCCGTTGTTGACGCGTTGCATTTCAGGGAAGAGCAACTGGATGCTTTTCAATACGTTACGGGACTGTTGAAGGGGCGGCTAAAAGTATTGTTGCTGGATGGGGAGTCCGGCCGTAACACGCCCGCCCCGGATGCGCCGCTGCCAGACCTCACCGCGCTGCAGCGCGAGTGCGGCGAACGGGGGATAGAAGCGGAACTGCAACGGGGCAGGGGCATCGCCCTGAAAGAGATCGTGAGGGAAAGCCGGTTTGCGGACCTGCTGCTCATTGACCGGGAAACGTCGCTGAACAACCTGTACGACGCGGATGTGCCCGGTTTCATCAAGGATGTGCCGGCCGATGCGCAATGCCCCGTGATGGTGCTGCCGGCGGAAACCGGGCTTTTTAAAGAAGTGGTGTTCACCTACAACGGGAGCTACTCCTCCGTATACGCCATCCGCGAATTCATGCAGCTGTTCCCGCACCTCAACGGCAAAAAGGCCACCGTGATCTATGTCCCCGAAAAAGGCATCCCGATTATCCCGAACGAGCAGCTGCTGAATGATTACCTGCGTTTTTATTTCACCGACGTCACCTTCCTGGTGCTCAACGGCCTGCCGGATGCGGAGATCAGGCGGTACCTGCAGGATAAAAAAGACTGCGTGGCCGTGATGGGCGCTTACGGCCGCAATACCTTTTCCCGTTTCTTTAACCCCGGTAACGCCCGCAATATGATGCGCATGCTCAATGTCCCCATTTTCATCACCCATCCTTAGGCGAGCTTACCGTTCCGCCAGCTTTTTGAACTGGGCCATGGTTTTGAACAGGTTGTTATGAACGATGGGGTCAGACACCCAGCGGGGGATCTTTTTGCTCCGGTCGGTGGTGATGAAATAAGTCACTTTCACGTTGCCGGAATGCATGTTTTCCATCACCCATTTGCCCCGCGTGCCCGTGATGCGGCTCATGCCGTCCGCCACGGGGAAGGCGGCGTTCTGCGTGCTTTCGAAGCTCACTTCGTTGTTCTGGTAATGAAAAGCCAGGCAGGCGTCCTGGTCGTCGAAGGGCCAGGGGATATCGTACTGGATATAACTGATCCACCGGTTTTCTTCCGGCTGCGGCATGATCCGGTAGTCTTTGGCGTTGGCGTTCCATTCTTTGCCGCGCGCCGGATCCTTAAGCAGGCGTACGATGGAAGGGATATTCGTTCTGACGAGGAACACGGCTTTGATTTCCCTCACTTTTCCTGTGGCCGGCGCGTCGATCCAGCGTTCGTACAGGAAGATATTATCTGCCTGTTTAACCAGTTTAAACTCGCCGGCCAGCGGCTGCCGGGCAAACAGTGGCTGTATGAAAAGCGCGCTCATGATGATTAGGTTCATTAAAAGTTTCATTCAAAATGGCATTTAACGCAAAAGTGCGCTCCCGTTGCCGGGGCGCCATCAATTATCCGTTGAATTGTGGAGGAATGCCTTTGAATTGTAGCCATAACGTGTGAACGGGAGCGGTCACGGGCGGGGCGGGAAAAGAAGAAACCGGCCATGGAGGCCGGTTTCGGGTGCTGTTACATAAGCAGGGGAGCGGCCGCCGTTCGGGGTGGCCGCTCAGTCTATTGAACGGGCTGCGTATCGTACACGGTAAAAAACGTGTCGATGGCAGTGGGTACCGGTTTGAATGCGGTCCTGTACCGGATATTGGTGCCCTGTTTATAGTTGGGCAGCAACGTGGTATCGGCGAAGGCGGCCGGTTTGAAGGGGTCCGGCCTTACGGCTATCTCCCGCTTGCTCACCGTGCTGCCGTTGATATGCGTGTACTCGATATCCACCGCAACCGCCTGCGGGCTTATCCCGAACCACGCGATCTGCGCGGATTTGGAAGCGGTGATGTATTTCGCGGTACGCAGCGGCCTGTTGTAGAGGGTAGCGACGTAGTTGGCGCCGTACACCGTACCGATGACGTTTTCTCTCACGGAAGAATGCCCGGCATTGTCGTACGTATACACTTCAAAGGTGTAGATGTTTTCCAGCAGATTGTCGAGCGTTACCCGGATGGTGTCTACCCCGCCGGTGCGCTGCACGGGCACGTTCAGGGAATCCCTCCCGCTGTTCCAGTACACGCGGCATTTGTCGATTTTCGGGTCGGATACCAGCAGCCAGCTGAGGGCCACGCGGTTGCGGCCGGGGAAGGCCTTGAGGGAATCCACCTTGGCCGTGTAGATGATCACCCCGTCTTTCAGGTACGCTTCGTGCCGGTCGTTCATTTTTTCGCACGAGGCAAACAGGCCGCAGGCCAGGATGCCCAAAATATATGTCCTTAGTCGCATGATGCTTGAGTTGATGGTTATTTAATCTGGCCCCAGATGGTCATTTCAGACAGGTGGAAGTGGCCGTAATACCCTTCCACGGATGCCCAGCTGTCGATGTGCTTCCAGGCGATGTACCGTACCGGCGGCGCATCGATGGGGAATTCGTATTCCTGCCCGTTGGCGGCCACCTCGGTGTCTTCGGTGCTGTTGTCGTTGAGGGTGGGCCGGCCGGAAGGTTTGATCATGATCTGTGCGTCCAGCAGGATCCAGCTGTTGGGGTCCGTGGGCGTATTGGTGCCCCAGATTTCCCATTGGTGCGGATTGCCGTGGTTATAGATATACCCGCTCTGGCGCTGCCAGATTTTGTAGCGGCTGAGGCGCGCCTTTACACCAAGGTCCATCGGTATCCAGATGGGCACCTCCTTGTTTTCGGTGGTATGGAAGCCGTTGTTGCCGATGGTGCCGTCGAACATGGCGTCGAATTTCCAGCTCGATAAATTGGTTGGCTCTTTGACGGGCGTGCCGTTTTTGGGCAGGGGCTCGCGCTGGGGAACGGGCCAGTTTTTGCCGCGGCCGTCCTTGATCTTGCCTTTGTCGAGCTCCTCTTCGTAAATCGGCGTTTTTACCACCTGGAGGGTATCGGTATGATTGTTCCAGCGGTCGCGCACAAAAATCCCGAATTTGATAGGCTCGGCTTTCTGGCCGCGCACGGAAAATTTGCCGGAGTCGAGGGCGGTATAGTTGGCGCCGATGCTTACCCATTCTTTCTGGGCTTCGTCCCAGCGAAGCACGCCGATCATGATGTTGGCGTTGTACGGGTTCTGGAAGCGCGTATTGATGCCGCCGAACGATTCCACGATCTGCAGCGAACGCCGCACCGTATCGATGGCGGGCTCAAGCGGCCTCACCCTGATCTCTACCGGGGCGGAGGCTTTTTCGCCGTAACTCACGCTGTACAGCTTCACCGTATATTCGTTCGTGTTACCGAAACCTTCCAGTAAAACGGAACGCTGGTAGAACGATGATTTGGTTTCCCTCTTCTGACCGTTCACTTCATATTCGGCCCGTACATACGCCAGGCTTTTATCGTCGGGCAGCACATAGGAGATCTTCGCCGCACCAGGCAGCGGTTGCGCCGTGGGGTTGCTGACCTGCTTGGGAATGGTGTCGTCTTTTGAAATCGGGGAGAACGTATCTTCCTTGCAGGCATAAATGGCCACGGCCAGCAGGAGCAGGAGGAATAACTGTTTCATAATAGCACGTTTTTGCATAATGAATTCAAAATCTTTGAGGAATTACCAACCGGGATTCTGAACAAGGTTTTTATTGATGGTGATTTCGTTCAGTTCAATGGGCCAGAGGTATTCCCTGATCTGGAACCGCTGGTTGAACAGCAGCCTGTCTTTGTAATAGGAAGGCGCTGATTTCTGGGTGATGTCCCAGCCCCTCACGGTCTGGTTCAGCTCGATGTGCGCCGTTTTCCAGCGCCGGATGTCCCAGTAGCGGCTACCCTCGAAAGCCAGCTCGATGCAGCGCTCGCGGTGGATGATGTCGCGCAGGCCTTCCTTGTTGGTGTATTTCTGCGGCTCGCGGGAGAAGTTGCTCCAGGATTCTTCTACAGACTTCAAGCCGGCCCTTGCCCTTACCTTGTTGAGGTACTCCGTGGTGGCGGCGCTGTACCCGTTCACTTCATTGAGCGCTTCGGCGTAGAGCAGGTAAATGTCCGCAAGGCGGATTTCGGGCCAGGGATAGGTGATGATGTTATTGGTCATGTTGCCGTCCGTAGCGCACACGGTTTCGATGTTCACGAGTTTTTTGATGCCGTAGCCGGTCACGGAATAGTTACTGATGGCGCGGCGGGCGGAGAACTCCGTGGCGCGCAGCTGGGGATAGAGGAGAGGCTTGGTGCAATCGTAGTTGTCCACCCAGTTGCCGAACCAGGTGCCGCGGTCGAACGAAACGCTGGCGTAAAAGCGCGGCTCGCGGTCGAAGTGCAGCGCCACGGTTTCCTCGTTGTCTTTCACCCAGAACCTTTCGGCGGGTACTGCCTTGCGCAGGTTATAACGGCGGTTGAAATCGTACGTCACGTCTTCCTGGATGGGTACGCCGTTTTTGCTGTAATACATTTCCACCGTCTTGATGGTAGGCGCAAGGATGCCTTTCGGCCCGGCCGTGCTCACGCCGTTGGCGATCAGCGGCATGCTCCAGCGCTGCATATCGGTAGCCATGCTGTTGGTGTTGGCCCAGATCACTTCGGTGTTGTTATAGGTGGAGGTCAGCGCCGCGCGGTAGTCGAGCTGTTTCTGGATGGTATCGTTGACTTTATAACCGCTGTTGCCGGGGAACCTGTACAGTTCGTATCCCATCTCATGACAGAAATCGATGGCTTCTTTACAGGCGGTGGCGGCGCGCTGCCACTTTTCCGCGCTGTAGGCCTGCGGGAAGAGAAGCTCCGCCTTGTCGCCCTTGTTCCTGAACGTGGCGTACTCCGGGTTGCCGTTGAACAACGGGCTGGCGGCGGTGATGAGCACTTTCGCTTTCAGGGCGTAGGCGATGGGTTTGGTGATTCTGCCCAGCTCCGTGCCTTCGGTGCCGTTGATCCTTTCGGGTAAATATTCGCTGTTGATGCATTCGTCGAGCAGCGATACGATGTAGTTCACGCAGCTGTCTACCGGCTGCCGGCTCACCTGCACCTGATCGGGCCCGCTGGCGATGGGCAGGTTTTCTTTGATCAGCGGAATGGGGCCGTACATCCGGAACAGATAAAAATGATAATAAGCCTTGAGGAATTTTACTTCCGCTATCCATCTTTCCCTTTCAAACATGGTGAGCTCGCGCACGCGGTCCACATTGGCGAGGAAGGTATTGCAGTCGCGCAGCCCCACAAAAAGCGCTTCGCCGCGCTGGCCGCCGGACCAGTAGTTGCCCAGCGGGGAGCCCACGCTCTGTTGCCCGCGGGCGATGTTGAAGAACGTCACCTGGATATCCCTCGGCGGATCGTCGTGCCAGATCTCGTCGCCGGCCATAAACCCGAGGTTGTCGTTGAAATGCCCATGCATGGGCATGTACGAATAACAGGTGAACAGGAATTTTTCAGCGGAAGTACGCAGGGTGAATGCGTTTTCTATCGTGGCGATATTGTCCGGCACCACATCCAGGTAATTACAGGCGCCGAGCGCTCCCAGGACGAACAGCAGGTACAATTTTTTATATATCTTTTTCATCTTTTCAACAGTTAAATTGTTTTAGAAACCAACCTGGAGGCCGATGTTAAATACACGCTGAACGGGATATCCCAAACCTCTGCCGGCCATTTCAATATCCCAGAGCTTGAATTTGCTGAAGGTGAAAAGGTTGGTGCCGGTCACATACAGCCGCAGGTTCTGCATGTGCAAACGCCGGTTCAGGTGCGCGGGCAGTGAATAGCCGAGTTCCACCTGTTTGAGGCGGAGAAACGCGCCGTTGCGCATGAACCAGGTATTCTGCTGCGCGCTGTTGGTGTTGATCTGCGGGCTCAGGCGCGGCCAGAGGGCGTAGAGGTTCCGGTTTTCTTCCGACCAGTAATTATCGGCATATGCTTTCAGCAGCTGCGTTTCACCCGGAATAAACCGGCTGCCCACAGTATATGCGCCGGTGGAGAAGGGCGAGGTTTGTCCCACATTGATCCAGAAGGAAGAGCGGGCCGAGCCCTGCATGAACAGCGAGAAATCGATGCCTTTGTATTTGGTGGTAAGGCCCGCACCGTACACGATCTCGGGGCGGTCGGGGAATCCGATGGGCACCTGGTCGCGTTCGTCGATCACCTTATCGCCGTTGATATCGCGGAACTTGATGTCGCCCGCACGGGTGATGAAACCGCCGAAACGCTGTTCCGGCGAGCTGCGTACCTCCTCGTCGTCGATGAAGAGGCGCTCGGCGATGTAACCCCAGTTCTGGGCGGTGGAATGGCCTTTCCTGTAACGCCAGGGCTCGTTATACATCGGCTCTTCGTAGGCTTCGTAGATATTGCGCGCATAGGTGAAGTTGCCGCGCAGGCCCAGGTACCAGTCTTTCGTGATGTTGGCGTTGTAATCCAGCGTAACGTCGAGCGAGCGGGAATTGGCGCGGCCTACGTTCGCCTGTGGCGTTTCGCCCTGCAGGCCCATCGATTTGGGGATGGATGCGCGGGGCATCAGGATGTTGTACCGCGATTCGATGAAGTATTCCACGATCGCGTCGAACTTGCCGAAGAGGCTGAATTCCACGCCGAAGGTGGAGTTTTTGGCCGTTTCCCAGGTGATGGCGCGGTTATCGTACCGGCTGATGGCAATACCGTTGCGGTAATACCCGCCGTCGGTGCCGAAGCGGGCGCCTTTGGCGGCGGCGTCCATGTTTACGTTGGACAGGTAGAAGAAACGCTCTTCCTCGTTGCCGATGGCGTCGTTACCCACCAGGCCGTAGTTGGCGCGGAGCTTCAGTTTGCTCACCACGCGGCGGTACGGCTCGAAGTAGTCTTCGTTGCTCACCAGCCAGGCCGCGCCGATGGTGGGGAAGAAGCCGAAACGCTCCGTTTTGTAGAAACGTTCGGAGCCGTTGTAACCGAAGTTGGCTTCGAGGAAATAACGGTTGTCGTACGCATAGGTGAAGCGGCCGCTGAGCCCCAGGTTGCGCGCCGGCAGCGAACGCTGCAGGTTGGCGGTGGTGGTGCCGTCGAGTCTATTGCGGGCGATGAAAATCAGCATGCCCGCCACGTTGTGCTTGCTGTTGAAAGAATGGCTGTAATCCACGGCCGATTCCACATAGAAGGTGGCGTGCACGTTTTTGGCGCCAGGCTCCCAGCTCAGGTAGTCGGAGCCGGTTTCCGGGTTGATGTTGTAGATCTTATAGGTATTGCTCGGGCGGTCGTAGCTGCCTACGGTGTAGAGGAACGGCCGGTAGGCGCGCACAACGTCGAACGACGCGGAGCGGTTGGTGTTCATCATCGCCCGGAAGGAGAGGCCCTTGGCCAGGAAGTCGAGGTTCTGTTTCAACTCGAACTGCGCCAGCATCAGCGAACGGCTCGATTCCCTGTAGCCGCGCACCATGTCCGCATACGGGTTGAGGTGCTGGCCTTCGTCCGCATTCCCGAACATGATGTGGTTGGTGAACTCGTGGTCCTTATCTACGGGATAATAAGCCGGGAATTTCACCTGGTTGGAGCGCATCACCTTGGCATAGGTGATCTCGCCCCCGTCTATCGGTCCGTTGTAGTCGTCGAAGGTACCGTGCAGCCGCACCATGGCGCTGGTGGTTTTGGTGATCTTCAGGTTGACGTTGGAACGGAGGGTATATGTTTTAAGATCGATGTTGTTGTTGAAGTTGGTGCGTTTATCCACGTTCAGCATGCCGTTGTCTTTATTGAGGCTGCCGGACACGTAATAGGTGGCGATCTGCCCGCCGCCGCTTACGCTGAAGTTGCCGCGCTGGTTCATGGTGCGTTCCTTGAACAGCATATTGCGCCAGTCCGTTTGCGGGAACACCACCGGGTTGAGGCCGCTGATGGTGTTATCGATCTTGCTTTGCGGATAAGGCTGCACGCCCAGCGGGTTACGTGTGAGCACCGCTTCGTTGTTCAGTTTCATATACGTCACCGGGTCTGCCAGTTCCACGTTGCGGGTGGGCGCGGAAACGGAGTTCTCCAGGCGGATGTTCAGCCTGGGTTTGCCTTCTTTCCCTTCCTTGGTGGTGACGAGAATAACGCCGTTGGCGCCGCGGGCGCCGTAGAGGGCGTTGGCGGTGGCGTCTTTCATGATGGAGAAGCTGGCGATATCGTCCGGTTGCAGGCGGGCGAGCTCGGTGGTTGTATATTCGATACCGTCGATGAGAATGAGCGGATCCTTTTTGTACCCGAACGTGGTGGCGCCGCGGATGAAAAATTCCGCGTTGTCCATGCCCGGCTCGCCGCTGCGCTGGTAAGCGATAACGCCCGCGATGCGGCCGGCCAGCGCCGTCGTCAGGTTGCTCGAGGGCACCTTCAGCTCGGCCGGGTTGATGGTGGTGATGGAGCCCACCACCGATTCTTTTTTCTGTTTGCCGAACGCCACCACCACGGTTTCACCCAGCTGGTTGTTAGCGGGGGCCAATGATACGTTGATCACGCTCCGGCCGTTAATGGGCACTTCTTTGGATGTGAAGCCGATCATGCTGTAGATAAGCACTACCGCATTGTCCGGCACCTCCAGTATGTACTTGCCGTTGATGTCGGTGGTAGTGCCGATACTGGGCATGCCTTTTACCAGGATGGTAACGCCGGGCATGGCGGCGCCGGTACTGTCGGAAACCTGGCCGCGAACCTCTTTGTTCAGTTTCAGCATTTCACGTGGAGCGCCTGATACAGGCAGGGAGCGTACTGCGTGGGCAGGGGAGCCGGCTTTTGCCGCCGGGTGCGGTGCTGCAGCCCGCGCGTGTTGCGTAACGGGCAATAAAAGGCCCATCACTCCACAAACGCACATGGTGAGTGTTCTTTTCATTTGTATGTTTTTTCTTGTCTCTAAAATCCCCAGGCGTTTTTCCTCATGGCAGAATGGATCCGGCAACGGCGGAATCATAACGCGGATGCACGTTTACACGGACAAGCGGAATAAAAAAACCTGGAAAATTGTGTGCCTGGTTGTGTGAAATTTTGGTGATTAAAAGGTGACTTCCATAACGTACAATCGGGATACACGACGCTGCAAACAATCACATGTTTGTTTGCAATCGTTTGCAGTACTTTTCAAAAAAATAGACTGCTCACACGTTGCCTTGCATCAACAAATCAGGTCTGGCGAATTGGTAAATAAAGGAGAAACTACAATGCAGCACCGGCCTTTGTATAGGGGCCTTTCTTTCATAACGGAATAAACCAGCGGTCTTTGGTTCGTCTGTGGAATTTCTACTTTGGTTGAAATAAAACGTTTGCATAAAAGTCCTGAAAATATCAAAACTTATCTACCCGGATTTTCACAATTGTTTGTAGTTTTTTACCCGCATCCCGGAGAGGAGAGGGTTTAATCGGCCCTTGTCCATACCGTGGTTCGCCCGAACATCGACACGCCCACATATCCGCGGATGTTCAGCTGCCGGCCGCTGAGCTTCATTTTGCTGCTGTAGGTTTTACCGCTTTTGGGGTCGTAGATTTTGCCGTCGGTCCATTCGCCATCGTCGTATCCGAAGCCGGATAGTATGACGAGGTTCATCAGTCCCCGCTGGCGTAACCCGGCGTCGGCGTTTTTGCTGTCTTTCCGGGGCGTTTTGCCGTCGTCTTCAAACGCGCGGGCTATCCATACAAGTTTCCCGAAGTATTTATCGCCGGAGCGGTAGATCTGCACTTTGGCGTCTTTTTCCTCGTTGAGCCAGTTGCCCACCACGGCATCCGCCTGCTGGGCGAAAGATAACAACGGGAAGGCAGTTAAAAGCAACAGGGCCGCGATCGCTTTTTTCATGGTATTCATTTGCAGGGTTAAAAATGTATACCTGCCGAATATCGCGAAAAATCGCCAATTCTCCCCGAGGGCATATCTTTTTACTTTTTTTTCATACTGCTGACATAAGGCTGTCATTTCTTCTGCGTTACTTTGTATCAGAATAAAAAAAACAACACTCATGCAACCTGAAAACTTAACTGTATCTGCCCCTGGCTCCTCCATCGTTTACCTGACGCGCAACTACGCGAGTTATAATCACTGGGCCAATAAAACCCTCGTCAACTGGCTGCGCACCAAACCCTCGGAGCTTCTTACCAGGGAAGTGCCTTCGAGCTTCCCTACCATCCAGCTCACCCTGCAGCACATCTGGCAAACGCAGCGCTACTGGCTGGGAGTGCTCCGCCAGGAAGAAAACCCGCATGCGGAGCCGTTCAACGGTTCGCTCGAAGAAGTGCTCGACGGCATCGTGGCGCATTCGGAAGAAATGGCGGATTATATCAACGGCCTCGCGGAAGACTTTGTCAGCGCCCCGCTGAAAGTGGTGAACCCCTGGTTCGAATGCAACTTCCCGGGTTTCGACTATGTGGTGCAGGTGATGAACCACAGTACTTATCACCGCGGACAGATCGTGACCATCGGGCGCAACCTCGGATTCACGGATGCACCCATGACGGATTACAACTACTATAACATCTACGGCAAATAATATGTATTTTGGGCGGATAAACTCAATCCCGTCCACAGCATGAAACGGATGCCACATTATTGCAGGACGTTGTTGCTGGCCGCCGCAGGCCTCTTCAACACCATGGCCGCCCTGGCTTTTCAGACAGACACGGTGGAAACCTACAGCGCGGCAATGAAAAAAAATATCAAAGCCGTTGTGATCAAACCGGAAGGCTACAATGCCTCCAAAAATTACCCGGTGGTATACCTGTTGCACGGGTACAGCGACAACTATGCCGGCTGGGTGAAAAAAGCCACCGGTGTGCAGGAAGCGGCGGACCGGTACAACATGCTGATCGTTTGTCCCGACGGGGGCTTCAGCAGCTGGTACTGGGACAGTCCCGCAGATCCGGCCTTTCAATACGAAACCTATGTTTCAAAGGAGCTGGTGGCGTGGGTGGACAGTCATTACAAAACCATCGCCAATCGCAAAGGCAGGGCCATCACCGGTCTCAGTATGGGCGGCCACGGCGCGCTGTACCTGGCGCTCCGGCACCAGGATGTGTTCGGGGCGGCAGGCAGCATGAGCGGCGGGGTAGACATCCGGCCGTTCCCCAATAACTGGGACATGGCCAAACGCCTCGGCACATACGCCCAACAGCCCGCCCGCTGGGAGAGCCATACGGTCATCAATATGCTCCACCTGCTCACGCCCAATGCGCTGGCATTGATCATCGACTGCGGAACGGAGGACTTTTTCTTCAAGGTCAATGAAAAGCTGCACGAAGAACTGCGTTACCGCAACATCCCCCACGATTATTACGTTCGTCCCGGGGCGCATAACTGGGTATACTGGACCGGCGCGGTGCAGCACCAGCTGCTGTTCATGCATAACTATTTCAATGCGAAACCGTAGCCGCGCAACCTCCTGTGAGATACGCGTGCTTCCTCGTCCGGGGTGACTGGAAACCAACTCGCCGGCCCTTTTCAGTGTACAACACGAACACGCAAACGCGTTTGGAACAGATGTGTCATCCTCCTGTGATCCTTCGGTGATCCTATAGCGATCCTATAGCGATTCTCCTACCGTGACCACGACCCTGGCGGATTTGACGGTGTTTGACCGAAGGATCGACGAAGGATCACTGAAGGATGGCCGGTTTCAGCGGGTATCGTGGTGGTATTGATTTGATTATCATTTATTTATGGCGCCCTTTGTTCGCCAGGTCTTCCGAATTGACCTCCGGCGGGCCGGTCTTGCTGCACCTTCCGGTATGCTTTATCCGTCAAATGAAGCCCGGAAACCGCCCTGGATTCCCCTGTCGGAATCACCCCTCATTTTGCCGCAAATACACGTCATAAAGCACCCGTCATCGGTTTAAATTTGTACCTGGAAGGGCAGGAGGCCAGGCCTCCTTAAACCGAGGGTAACTATGAAGAAAAAACAAGTATTGTTCCTGCACAGCGGCGGCCCGCAGGGGCCGCATGAAGGAAGTAACGACCTGGTGCGCAGCCTGCAGGAAGCATTGGGGCCGGGGTACGCCGTATCGTACCCGCAGATGCCGGACCCCGAATTTCCCGTTTACGCGTTATGGAAAGAGCGGATCGGCAGGGAAATAGACGAGGCGGACGATGGGGTGGTGCTGGTAGGTCATTCGCTCGGCGGTTCCGTGATCCTCAAATTCCTGTCCGAAGAAAAATGTGAAAAGC
This sequence comes from Chitinophaga lutea, assembly GCF_003813775.1. NCBI lineage: Bacteria > Pseudomonadati > Bacteroidota > Chitinophagia > Chitinophagales > Chitinophagaceae > Chitinophaga > Chitinophaga lutea. The sequence goes on from NZ_RPDH01000003.1 coordinate 829,096, forward strand.
CGATTGCCGGCCTGTGCATTGTGGCGGCGCCGTATTGGGGCAGTCCCGACTGGCAGGTGGAAGAATACATGCTCACGGACAATTTCGCCGGCAAACTGCCCCGGATTCCGCGGATTTTTTTGTACCATAGCCGGAACGACGAAGTAGTGCCCTTCGAACATGTGCAACATTACGGCGAAGACCTGCGCTGGGCTACAATCCGGGTATTTGAAAACCAGGGCCACCTCTTCAGCAGCGGTTTGCCGGAGCTGGTGCGCGATATTAAAAACCTCACATCCGCCACATATGAACGACACTGAAAAAGTCAATGCGCTGCTGAAAGATCTCGAGCATCCGCTGAAACCCGAAATCGAAGCCGTACGGGCCATCATCATGAAGGCCAATAAAAAGATCGCCGAACGTGTGAAATGGAATGCGCCCAGCTTCTTTTACAAAAAGGACATGGCCGCCTTTCACACCCGCGCCACCAAACATGTGCACCTGGTGTTCGTGTTTCACGACGGCGCGATGATCCACGACAGCGACGGGCTGCTGGAAGGAGATTACAAAGACCGCCGCATGGCGTATTTCAAAGACATGGCAGACGTGAAGGCCAAGAAAAAAGCCCTGGAAAAAGTGGTGAACGAATGGGTGAAGCTGCACGAGTGACGGATTTTCATTACATTGAGAGTCGCTATGAAACCGATTCTCCGGACAACCCAGGTATTGATCTGCATCGTTGTTCCCCTGCTCATCGGGTGGATCATGCGATGCGCCGTAGACTGGGAAGGGCCGGACACGCCGGGCGTGATCTTCACCGTGGCCGCGCCGTTTTATGTGAGTTTCCTGGCCGCGCTCATTCTCCTGTATGTTGCGCCTGTTGAAAAAGTCCGCCGTATCCGTTACCGTTTGTTCCGGCCCTGGCCTTTGGGTATTTTCTTCGGCATCGTGCTGATCTGTATCGACAGTCCCGTTCATTTCGCCGCCTATGCCGCCGCAGCGCTGCCGTTATCCATGGCTGCCGCATCGATGGGCGGCCTCACCGGCGGTTACTTCCGGCTAAAAGAGAAAAAGGTGCAGGATGTGGTGCAAAAACGGCATTTGTAAGGGTTGATTGCGACAATAAATTGTTTTACATTTACGATATGAAACACGTATCCATTCTTGTTCCACGCGGGCATACAAGCCTTGTTAACATGGAAGGCACTTATCACATCCTCTCCGAAGTGAATAACTGCCTGGCCTCCCTCGACCGGGATCCCCTCTTTAAAGTACAGCTGGTAGGCATTTCGGAAGAAGCCACCCAGCGCAACGGCCTTTTTACCGTTACGCCGGACCTGCTGATCAAAGACGTCAAAAAAACGGACCTGATCATCATTCCCGCCACGCAGGATCCCCCGCATATTGTAATGGAACTGAATAAGGAATTCATCCCCTGGATAATCGACCAGTACAAGGGCGGCGCTGAAATCGCCACCTTCTGCGTGGGCGCCTTTTTCCTGGCCGGCACGGGCTTGCTGAAAGGCCGGCAATGCGCCACCCACTGGAAAATGGTGAACGACTTCAGGCAGATGTTCCCCGATGTGAATGTGGTGGACGACCGCATCATGACGGAAGAAGACGGCATTTATACCAGCGGCGGCGCGTATTCGTTCCTCAACCTGCTCATTTACCTGATCGAAAAATACGCCGGCCGCGATGTGGCGGTGCTGATCTCCAAAACCTTCATGATCGACCCCGACCGCTACAGCCAGTCGCCGTTCATCATCTTCAAAGGGCAGAAAGAGCATGAAGACACGCCCATTCTGGAAGCGCAGGAGTTCATCGAGAAAAACTGGCAGGAAAAGATCACGGTCGACCAGCTGGCTTCCATGTTCGCCCTGGGCCGCCGCAACCTGGAGCGCCGGTTCAAAAAGGCGACGTCCAACACCGTGGTGGAATACATTCAGCGCGTGAAAATGGAAGCGGCCAAAAAGGCCCTCGAAACCAGCCGCAAGAGCGTGAACGAACTGATGTACGATGTGGGCTATTCCGACACCAAAGCCTTCCGCACCGTATTCAAACGCGTGACCGGCCTTTCGCCGATAGAATACCGCAACAAATACAACAAGGAAGCCGCCACGGCATAAACCCGGCGGTGATCATAAAAAACAAACAGCCTGCGTTCCCATGGAGCGCAGGCTGTTTGTTTATGTAATGGCGGGGCCATATGGTTCGAAGGTCAATACGCCGTGAGGAGGCGTAAACGGTTTAGCTGATCCCCAGCAGTTCCACATCGAAAATCAGGGTGCTGTTGGCGCCGATCTGCGCGCTCACCTGACGGTCGCCGTAGCCCAGGTGCGGCGGGATGAAAAAGCGCCATTTGCTGCCCTGCGGCATCAGCTGCAGGCCTTCCGTCCAGCCCTTGATCACCATGTTCAGGGGGAAAGTGGCGGGCTGGCCGCGCTGTACGGAGCTGTCGAATATGGTGCCGTCGATGAGGGTGCCGTGGTAATGACAGGTTACTTTGCTGCTGGCGGAGGGTTTGGGCCCGTCGCCTTCTTTCAGCACTTCGTATTGCAGGCCGCTGTCGAGCGTTACGATGCCTGGTTTCTGCTGGTTGGCGGCCAGGAATTCCTGTCCCGCTTTTAAGTTCGCTGCTGCCTTTTCGTTTTTCATCTGAAAGAGTTTATCTGCAATTCCCATGAATAAATTTTTGCAAAGATAAGCCATTTCCGGCCGGTGCCGCACCCGTAATTTTTAGCTAATTTTGCGCTGCATTCAAATCATATATAATGAATTTTTATACCAGGAAATGGGTGAAGCCGGAAGACCTCAATGCGCACGGCACGCTGTTCGGCGGTAGCCTGCTGCGATGGATCGACGAGGAAGCGGCCATTTACGCCATCATCCAGCTGGGCACCAACCGTTGCGTGACCAAATACATGTCGGAGATCAACTTCATCAACTCCGCCCGCCAGGGCGATATCGTGGAACTGGGCATCAAGGCCACGCATTTCGGCCGCACCTCTTTGTCGCTTACCTGCCAGGTCCGGAACAAAATCACCCACAAAACCATCCTCACCATCGACAAGATCGTGTTCGTAAGCGTGGACGGGAACGGAGTGCCCGCGCCACACGGTAAAACCGCCATCACCTATACCGATGAGCGGCTGCGGGAGGATTAACAGGCCGCCGGACAATCTGGGCATGGGGGGCCTGACGGATGCGCAATGGAAGAAAAGCCGGATCCGGCGCAAGATAACAGGGTGTTCCAACCCATCACGACAGGTTGGCCGCAACTGTAAAAAATAGGCACCGGAATGTGTTTTTTCCTATAATTTCGATGCATGCAATCATGCCGCTTTTTCCTCCTTGCCTTTGTTATTTTCAATTGCCTGACAGCATCGGCCCAGCTGCAGAAAACAGTACCGGTAACCGACAGTCTGTATGATGCCGCCCGCCGGCGCCCCATCCCGCTGCTCATCTACGGCGCCGGCCAAACGGACAAACTACGGCCCGCCATCATCAGCCACGGGTATGGCGGAGGGTATGGTGCATATGCCTTCATCGCGGAGTACCTTGTTGCAAACGGCTATTATGTGATCAGTATCCAGCACGATCTCCCGGGCGATACGGCTATGCCCACCGCGGGCAAACCCTATGAAGTCAGGATGCCTTTCTGGAAAAGGGGCGCGGAGAGCATTCTTTTTGTGATCAACGACCTGAAGGAAAAACAGCCCGGCCTGGATTATAAAAACATGCTACTGATCGGCCATTCCAATGGCGGCGATATGAGCATGCTGTTTGCGCGGGAACATCCGCAACTGGTGGCCAACGTAATTTCTCTCGACAACCGCCGCATGCCCTTTCCACGCGCATCAAGGCCCCGCATCTTATCCCTCCGCTCGAGCGACCAGCCGGCGGATAGCGGCGTAATCCCCGGCGCAACAGAACTGGCGCGGTACCGGATGCAGGTGGTGAAACTGCCGGCCACCCGTCATAACGATATGTGGGACGGTGCCACGGATGCGCAAAAAATGGAAATGCTCGGGTATATCAGAACGTTTCTGCACCTGAAAGACTGATGTTTGTCGTAAAGCAGGCATGCAGGGGCTGAATGTGCTTTCAGATATCTTCACCAGCCTGAGCCGGCAACGGAAGTGGCTTTCAGATCTCTCCCTTTAAATGTTATCCCTCCAGTACCGCCCTGCATTTTTCAATGAACCGTGCCGAGATATTGTCGCGGGAATAAAAGGCGTGATAAATGGCGTCGTTATAGGTAGTGCCCAATCCGAATTTGTTATGCTCGGGGTGGTGCAGGTACCATTTTTCTTCCTCGATATGCGTCGGCCACCAGTATTTCACCTGCCCGTTACCGGCGAGGATGCGCTCCGTCAGGTTTTGGCCGGCGTCCATGTCGGCGGTCATGTTCATGTCGGGGTAATTGAGCTCCTTCAGGTATGCCGTGGAAATGGCGAAGAAGAACGGTGATACGTACAGGTTTTTCGCATCGCGGAGGTGGTTGGCGGTTTGCGCCGCGCCCACGATGGTGCGGGGCTCCAGCAGGTCGTTCAGCAGCAGCTGCATCCACTGCGGCGTGGTGGGGATACAGTCGATGTCGAAACAGATGAGGTAGTCGGTATCGGTTACATTCCGGCACATGTGGTTGAGGAAGTCACCATGGCTGAAACGTTTATCGAATACATGGTTGATGCTGAAACCGAACTTTTCGAACACGGCTTTCTGGAACACCGGCACATCGGGATTGACGTGCTGGTTGTAAAATGAAAATATTTTGAAGAGGGACTGCTCCCGGTGTTTTTTCCTGAAGAACATGCTGCTGAATTTTTGTTATTGCCTGTATATGAATTTTTTGATCCGTGCTCTTGTTGTGCCGCTTTCCGTATGTTGCGGCCACAGGTAATAGAGCGTCAGCCGTTCGTCGCCCAGCACCCGGTCTGTCAGCCCCATTCGGCAGAGCAGTATCCTGAAAGGCGCCAGCAGCAATAACCGCCAGCGGTTTTTTGTTTTGTTTTTCCGATGCAGGCGGATGGCGAGGTCGTATTCGTCGAGCACCCTGCCTGCTTCATCAATGCCCGCCATCAGTTTTTCGCGGTAGGGCAGGGTGAGCCGTTGCGCGGGAATAAAATGCTGCAGCTGCATGCGCTCGTCGTAGTACAGTTTGTAGCCCCAGAGCAGCAGGCGTTTGCAGTATTCGAAATCGTCGCCCGTGCTGAGGTGCTGCCCATCGCGGCCATTGAGCAGCGAAGGATATTTTTCATCGTTGACGGCGAGGAAGAGCGAGCGGCGGGTGACGAGCCCTGCGCCCAGTACGAGGCCGCGCTGGCTTACGTCGCCCGAAGGGCCGAAGCGGATGCTGATCGCGTATTTGTCTTTGTACTCCTCAAACCACTCCGGGTAGGCGGGCGCATCCGTTACCGGTACGTTCATGCCGCCGCCGGCCCCGAATAATGGGTCGCCCTGCATCATTTCCCAGGCGAGCGCTACGTACACTTCATTCAGCCAGTTGTCATCGTCACAGAAAACGAGGCATTCCGAGCGGGCTTCCAGCGCGCCTCTTTTGCGGGCATGCATCTGTCCCGCTACCGGCTCGTCGATCACCCGGAGCGGCGTTCCGGCGGGCCCGAAATCCGCCCAGCATTGTTCCGCGGTTTGCGCGGTGTTGTCGGTGGATGCATTATTGATCACCATTATTTCCCAGGCAAACCCCGGCGGCGCCTGCTGTTCGGCGAGGTGCCGCAGTGTTTGTGGTAGGCGGGCGGCGCTGTTGTAGCAGCAGATGATGACGGATACTTTTATTTCCATGCGTTTATGCCAGGTTCAGAAATTTGATGACGCCGGCCACCGTTGCCGGCAGCGGTTTGCCCAGCGCGGCGTAGATGCCCGCATTGAGACTGAGGAAACGCACCAGTTCAAACTGTTTCATCGGGTTGCGGTGCCAGGTGGCGTTGAGCATCCGCTTCAACGCCTGGCGGCTGAATTTGGACTCCGACATGAGCCGCTTCAGCAGCTGCGGCCTGCGCTCGGGGAACACCTCCAGCATGCAGGTTTCGTAACAAATGCCGGTGCCCCAGGTGATCCGCTGCAGGTACTTCCGGTTGGCGCGGCTTCGCGGAATGAGATGAGACAGGCGCAGCGAAGGCGACACGCCTGCCGAATAACCTTTGCGGATGCAGAGCAGCACCATCTGCGTATCTTCCCCGCTGGTGAGTGCGCCGCCCTGCCGCCCGGGTTGGGTAAATGCGCCCTGCCTGGCCAGCGCGATATATTCCTTCAGTAAAAATGTATAGGTGCAGAGGCCGGTGCCATATGGGTAACACGGCTGCCATTCGCGTTCGTTGGCAAACTCGTCCGTTGTATCATGCCTTTCCTGGAACACATGCCGGGCGTAGGCTTCGATCTTTTTGTCTATACCGTCCATAAATTCAACGTTCACTTCTCCAGGGCCCCAGGCGCCCACCTGCGGGAACCGGTGATTCAGTTTTTTGAGCTCCTGCAGATAATCCGGCGCTGGCTCGTTGTCGGAATCGATGTATACGATGAATTTTCCCCGTGCTTTTTCAATCGCGGCCATGCGGGCATATTTAACGCCCTGCTCGGGCACTTCCAGCAGGTGGAAGGAAGGCAAGTCCTTCGTGCAGGCCTTAACGTAGGAGAGGTCCCGTATCGGGATCCTGCTGTTGTTGTCCGTCAGTATCACTTCCGTCTGGAGCCCGGCCGTATCGAGTGCAGCCACGGCTTTCAGGCACCTCGTCAGAATCCGTTCGTCGGGATTGTAGGCGCATATCACAATCGAATAATCTTTTTCGTAGTTGACTTTCATTGAAACAGGCTTTTCATCCATCTTTTCATCCGGTTTTTCCACTTCCTGTGCCGCCGCCACTGCTGTGCGAGGTCGTATTCCCTGGCCATGAAGTAATAATCGGCCTCCGTTTCGGGCGTAAACCCGGCGGGATGCGTGCGTATCGTCAGTTCCCCGACCGGCACGCCGGAGCCATGGTTCGCCGGGTCGAAAGTATGCGTGCCGTCGGCGCGGAAACCGAGATTGCTGACCAGGTTGACGTTCGGCGTGGCGCAAAGGCCATTCTCGAAAAAAGTGATGAACTGCAACTGGTAATCCCAGGTATCGATATTGCCGGCCTTCTGATTGGCGAATATTTTTTCCCAGGCGGCTACCAGGAACGGATCATCGAAAATTCTCCGCAGATGCCGCGCGGCATCTGCTTCCGTATATTGCGAGAGCCCGGCATCGTACCGGTCCCACACCCGCCGCCATGTAGCCCATCCCCAGATATTGCCGTACCGCGAAAAATAGTAGCTCGCATCGCCCCATTGCCGGCCGTTCTGCATATTGGAGCCGGTGATGATGCGCACACGATCTTCATGGCGGTATTTTTGCAGCAGTGCATCGCAGAAGCCGAAAAAACTGCTGCCGGGCAGGCAATCGTCCTCAAGAATAATGCCTTCCGCTTCGTGCTCAAAAAACCAGGTAATGGCCTGGGACACTGCTTCCTTACAGCCCAGGTTGCGTTCGCGGAACAATGTGCGCACCGTGCAGGGCCAGTCTGCCTGCTTTTCCACAGCCCGCGCCTGTTCGCATAATATGGCATCCGTTGCATGGTCATCGCGTGGCCCGTCCGCCGCAATATATAAACGTGGGGGACGCACCGCCCTGATTTGTTCAAAGACGCGCTGCGTTAAATCCGGGCGGTTGAAAATGAGAAATAATATGGGCGACTGAACAATATAAGCCTGCATATGGTTTGCACTATTAAGGAACAGGTTTTTCCGGCTTCGCTTATTAAAGATAAGTTTTTTATTTTAACAGGAATGGACGCTACAACAGAACAGACATTGCTCAGCATCATCATCGCCACCTACAACGCCGGTGCGGAGCTGGAGGCCTGCCTGGCTTCCATTGCGGCGCAACCCGTGCGGAATATGGAAGTATGGGTGATCGACGGCGGCAGCACCGACGGCACGCAACACATATTACAATCGCTGAACATGCCGAAGCTTCGCTGGATCAGCGAGCCCGACGAAGGTATTTACGATGCGCTCAACAAAGGCATCCGGCTGGCCCGCGGCAAATGGCTGTACTTTATGGGGGCCGACGACCGCCTGTTGCCGGGGTTCAGCGAATTGGCCATACGGCTGAAAGAGCCATCCACCGTGTATTACGGCAACAGCGAACCGTTCTATGGCGATCAGCCGCCGGCGATGGAGTTGCTCAGCGGGAAATTCAGCCCGTACCGCCTCGCCAAACACTGCATGAACCACCAGGCCATTCTTTATCCTGCCGCCGCTTTTCAGAAATACCGCTACAATCTCAAATACCGCGTGTATGCAGATTATGCGCTGAATATCCAGCTGTGGGGCGACGGTGCGTTTAAAAAAGAATTCCATCCCTTCACCATCGTGCGGTATAATATGACGGGGTTTTCCGCGGCCAGCGATGATATGGCGTTTAAGCACGACAAACTCCAGCTCATCCGGCAGCACATGGGATGGGGCATGTACATAAGGATGCGGTGGAAACAGCTGAAAAAAAGATGGCAGGGCGAACCGGATTTCTGGGACCCGGGCGGGTAAAAGGTATCTGCCGTATGCCCTGCTCCCGCCGCTGCCCTGGCGCAGGAGCGCCGCCGCAAGATTCCACGCGGGCAGCGAAAATTCGTTTTCATGGAACAACAGGATTTAGTTATCTTGAGTATCCACCATGACAGCGAGCATAGACGTAATCATACCATCCTTCCGGCCTGATGAACGTTACCTTTTACCGGTGCTTCGTCTGAAACGTCCTGCGGGTACGGATATCAGGTTCTACCTGGTGATAGACGATCCCGGTGCGGCGGTGCCGGACAGTATCCGCGGCCTGGTGGACAATCAGACTGTTTTTCTGCTCATCAACGATAAAAACCTGGGCGCCGCCGGGGCGCGCAACCGGGGCATTGCCGCTTCGTCCGGTGAGTGGCTGCTGCTGCTCGACGATGATGTGTTGCCCGATGAAGTGTTGCTGGAAGCATACGCGCATGCCATTAAAACTTTCTCCACCGCTACCGGGTTTATCGGCCTGGTGCGGTTTCCCGAGGCCTGCTCCCGGTTTTGCGAGGCGGTGCTGGCCAGCGGTTCCATGGACATATTCAGCATCGCGGAGCGCCGGCCCACGTTTGCCTGGGCGGCCACGGCCAATGTGATGGTGCGGCGCCGCACCATGGGCGAGATCCGTTTTTCCTCCGCTTTTCCCGCATCGGGCGGGGGAGAGGACGTGGATTTTTTCCTGAACCTGATGACGCGCAATAAGGGCCAGCGGCTGTATTGCGTGCCGGGCGCGGCCGTGGAGCATCCCTGGTGGAACAATGGCCGCCCGGGCTACAAAAGGCCGTTCCGCTACGGCATCGGCAACAGCCTGCTGGGAACGCTGCATCCCCAGTTCACCTACTACGATTTTTTAAACACCCCCGAAACCTTGCTGCTGCTTTGCCTGTTGCTGCCAGTGCCGGGCTGGACCGTTTCCGTGCTGGTGCTCATGGGCGGTGTGTTATGCATCGAACTGATCGCAAATGCCGTACAGGTGCTGAAAAGATACCCCGGCAGCAGCGCCGCTGCCGTATACTACACTGCGTTGCTGCGGCTGGCGCAGGATACCGGCGTATTGTGGGGGAAATTACGGCGCGGGCAATTCTTCCGTATCGGCGAACGTTTTCACGACGACGGCCGCATCCAGAAAATCAACTTCTATCATTCCAACACCTACAGAACGGTCAAATGGCTGTTATACCCGGTGCTGGCCATCGCGGTGGCCATGTGCCGCACGCCGTCGTAAGGCCTCAGGCCTGGGCATAGCCGTTGGAGCACACCGTCAGCTGCCGCACCACCGTTTCACTGTACCGGCGTTCATTCACCACCTGTTGCTCCCTCGAATTGCAGGAGTGATGCAGGTGATAACAAACGGCCGCCAGTTTCAGCCTTCTTTTCAGAATACCGTTGTTGATCAGCCGGGCGGCAAATTCATAATCTTCCGAGCCCCAGCCATGAAAAAAATTGTCGTAGCCGTTAATGGCGATGAAATCATCTTTCCAGAAGGCGAGGTTGCAGCCCTTGATATTCTGCGAGCTGCGGGAGTTGGCGCGTATCAGGAAAGATAACGACGGCAGGTGCAGCGAATTGAAACGGTTGCGGATGCCGCGGCTGAAGAAGCCGATGCCGGTCCGTCCGTGCGCCAGGATCTCCCGGGTTTTGTTTTCGCTCACCATCGTGCGCGCGCCCTGCACGAATATGCCTCGGCGTGCGTGCCGCACATGGTCTTCGATAAATCCGGGATGCAGTAAAATATCTCCGTCTATTTCAATGATATAGTCGGATTCGGCCAGCTTGATGGCCTTGTTGAGGATCTTGCTTTTGCGGAACCCGGCGTCTTCCTGCCAGGCGTGTTTGAGCGGGATGTTGAAGATGCTCCGGTACTGCGCTATCAATGCAGCTGTTTCCGGGCCGGAGCCATCGTCGGCCACCAGTATCTCGTCTGGTTGATGGGTTTGCTGCATGATGCTCTTAAAAATCAGTTCGAGTGCAAGCGGCCAGTTGTAAGTGGACACGAGAATGCCCACAGTGAAATTCCTGTTTTTCATTCTATTCCGTTTTTCAATGTAAGTCATGGCGGCGCCCTGGTCAGGAGGCGTCCGGTTTCTAGTTGCCTTTTATTACATGCGTGATCTTACCGCGCGCTGGCTACTGGCGCGCCGGTTCCCGATTTTCGTTCTTTTGGTTCCCTGTTCCGGTTTGTCGATATGGTGTTTTTCGTTGCTACTGTCTATATTTTATTTACATGCGTGATTTTACCGCGCGCTCGCTACTGGCGCGCCGGTTCCCGATTTTCCGTTCTTTTGGTTCCTGTTCCGGTTTGTCGAATATGGTGTTTTCCTTGCTACTGTCTATATAACGTTCCAGATAACGTATTGGTAATAATTTAATTTGAACTGAAAGTCTGCATATCTATCAGCCTGCGATAAAGCCCGTTCGCCACCATCAGCTGTTGGTGCGTGCCCTGCTCGATGATGCGGCCTTTTTCCAATACGATGATCAGATCGGCGTCCTGCACCGTGCTGAGGCGGTGGGCGATGACGAGAGACGTGCGGTTTTTCATCAGGTTATTCAACGCCTCCTGCACCATCTTTTCCGACTCCGTGTCCAATGCCGAAGTGGCCTCGTCGAGCAGCATGATCGGCGGATTGCTGAGTACCGCGCGCGCGATGCAAATGCGTTGCCGCTGCCCTCCGGATAATTTAACGCCTTTATCCCCGATATTAGTCTGATATTTTTTTTCGGTGGCCATAATAAATTCGTGCGCGTTGGCGATACGCGCGGCGGCTTCCACCTGTTCCTGCGTGGCGCCGGGCTGCCCGAAAGCGATATTGTTGAAAATCGTATCGTTGAAAAGAATGGATTCCTGGTTTACGATGCCCATCAGGGCGCGCAGGGAATCGGTGGTGAGCGACCGTATGTCCACCCCGTCGAGCAGCACCCGGCCCTCGCGGGGCTGTATGAAACGGGGGATAAGGTCCATCAGGGTAGACTTGCCGCCCCCGGAAGGCCCCACCAACGCTACAGACTTGCCTTTGGGGATTTCCAGGCTGATATGCTGCAATACATCGGCGCCGGTGTAGGTGAACGATACATCGTCGAACCGGATGCTTTCATGGAATCCGTTGGCGGGTTTGGCGTCTTTGGCATCGGTGATCTGCGGTTTTTCGTCGATCAGTGCCAGCACCCTTTCCCCCGCGGCAATGCCGGAATGGATGCTGCTGAAAGCGCCGGAAATGGCCTTGGCGGGCCGCATGATCTGCGAAAACAGCGCGATGTAGGCAATGAATTCAGCGGCGTTCAGTCCCCCTTCGTTGGACAATACCAACGAGCCCCCATACAGCACGATCAGCGATACGGTGGTGATGCCCATGAATTCAGACACCGGGGAAGCCAGCTGCTGCCGTCGCGCCATGGCGCGCACGATATTGGAGTAGTGCTCGTTCTCTTTATTGAACCTGTTTTTGATAAAGTTTTCGGCGCGGAAGGCCTTGATGATCTTGACGCCGGCGAGCGCCTCATCAAGATAGCTGATCATATTACCGTATGAAATATGCGACTCGATGGCCTGCTGCTTCAGTCTTTTTACGATCCGGGAGATGATCAGCCCCGAAACCGGTATCACCAGCATCGACAGCAGCGTGAGCTTATAGGAAATGATAAATAACAGTACGAGATAAACGATGAGGGTAAGCGGCTCTTTGAAGATCACCTGCAGGGTGCCCGTAACGGTGTACTGCACCACCTGCACGTCTGAGGCTACTTTGGAGATGATCTCACCTTTCCGCTCGTTGTTGAAAAAGCCAAGGTGAAGGCCCATGATATTGTCGAATACGGAGCGGCGGAGGTTCAGCAGGGTATTGATACGCAGGTCTTCCATCGTCCGTTCGGAGAGGTAGCGGAAAATGTTGCCCAGCAGCACAGAGGTCACGATCGTGATGCACACATACAGCAGCGTACGCTCCAGTCCGTAGCGGTGATGCGCCAGGCTGGAGTAATAATTCAGTAGCCGGAATACATCGAAAGGGCTGTTGGGTTTGGTAACTACTTCCGTGGCGTCGTGCTGGCTGAACAGCGTGTTGAGCAAAGGCGCCAGCAAGGCGAGATTGAGTGTGCCGAATAAAATGGCAAAAAAAGTGAATATGATATATGGTATGGCGTATTTCCCGATCGGTTTCGCAAAAGATAACAGCCTGAAGTATGTCTTCATATCAATCAGCTTATGGTTAAATGGCCCTGTAGATAAATTTAAGGCATTTTTCCGGCAAAGCTGTCAATAACTACCATTCGCCTTCCCACTCTTTGTAAAACCTTTCAAGGTAGGTTTCCATGTACGCATGCCGTTCCGCGGCCAGTCTGCGGCCGGTGGCGGTGTTCATCATGTCTTTGAGCAGCAGCAGTTTTTCGTAGAAATGGTTGATGGTGGGGGCGGAGGAATGTTTGTATTCCTCTTTGCTCATCTGCAGGTTAGGCGCCACGGCAGGGTCGTAGAGCGCCCTGTTCTTAAACCCGCCATAGTTGAATGCACGGGCGATGCCGATGGCGCCCATCGCGTCGAGCCGGTCAGCATCCTGCACCACGCCCATTTCGGGAGAATAAAATACGCGCTTCTCCAGTGCATTTTTAAACGACATGTAACGGATGATGTTTTCCACGTGCCATGCCGTTTCTTCTGGCACGGCCTGCGCGCGCATGAACGCGGCGGCTTTCGCGGGGCCGATACTTTCGTCGCCGCCGTGAAATTTGGGGTCCGCAATATCGTGCAGGAGCGCGGCGAGCTCCACCACCACCAAGTCCACATTTTCTTCCGCCGCAATATGGCGTGCCTGCTGCCATACGCGGTAAATGTGCCACCAGTCGTGGCCGCCTTCGGCTTCCGCCAGTTCCTGTTGTACGAATGCTGTTGTAATACCGATGAGCTCGCTGTGATTATTTGCCATACTTGTTTATCCAGTTGATGATTTCTGTTGTAACCAGTTGTAAGACTGCGGGTTTGCCAAGACCAAGGTCGTGCCCTTCGTTGGGAAGACTGACGAGTTTATATGTCACCGTCTGCTGCTGCAGTTTGGCCGTCAGTATCTCCGCCTGGCTGTATAATACCACGTTATCGGCGGTGCCGTGAATGAGCAGGGTGGGGATGTTTTTCAGCTGGTGAACGGGGCTGGCTTCCGCGAATTGCGGCGCCAGGGGCTGGCTCCCGGTGTAGGCTGCGCCCACGATATTGAAGATGGCGGTGCCCAGGCCCACGGAGGCCGCGTAATTCAGCATGGTGATATTGGTGAGATCGGTGGGCCCGGCCATCGAGATGATGCCGCTGATACGCCCGCCGCTGTCGTATTTATAACCGTATAATAATGACAGGTGAGCGCCCGCGCTGGCGCCGCAGATGATGAAACGGGTATTGCGGATGCCCCATGTGGCGGCGTTGGCGGCGCATAAGCTGACGGCTTTGTGCACGTCTTCCATTAATGCGGCGTAGTGAAGACTGGCGTCTGCATACCGGTAGTTGATGGATATGCTGGCAATGCCGTTTTGCAGCAGGAAATCCTGGAAACCCTTCATATCTTCCTTGTTGCCCGCCATCCAGGCGCCGCCATGGATCAACACCACAACCGGCGTCTGTTCGCTGCGGTTGGCAGGTAATGCCACATCCATTTTATGCCGGGCATGCTGGCCATACGCCACGTTGGTGAGGCGCACCGTTTCGCCGGAAGATGGTTTCGCGGGTTCTTTTTCCGTGCACGCGGCGGTAAACAGCAGGCAGAAAAACAGGAGGAACTGCATCGGTTTCATACCTATAAAAATAGGGAAACCGGGCGATTTACGCTACACCTCTTCCTCCTCCAGCACTTCCTTCAGTTTTTCCAGCACTTTCTGCCAGGTGGACGAAGCATGCTCCAGCTCTTTTTCGGAGTGGATGTTGTCCTGCGAAAGGGTGACCATCGTCTGGCCGTCTTTTTCCCAGATATTGTACGTTACGAGGTGGTAGTTTTCCGGTTTGTCTTCCATCGTGCCGCTGAGAAAGCTGCTCTGGAATACCTTTTCCGGTTCCATTTTCAGGATCTCACCTTTGTCTTTATACTTTTTCCCTTCATATTCCCCTTCGTAGGTGAGCCAGCCGCCTTCCCGCCACTCGCCCTTTACAGTGGTGCCCAGCAGGTAACGGTGAATGATCTCGGGAGTGGTAATGGCCTTCCATACCTGTGCAGGCGTGGTATCAATGGCTACGGTAGATTCGGCCACCAGTGTTTGCGTTTCTTTCATACCGGTCTGTTTGGGAAATATACGGCCAATTGCGTGCCATCGTCCCTGTCGCCGTTACATGAGGAAGGAATGTGGTGTTTATTCCACAAATTATACTTTACCGTTTCCTAACCATAATCAGGTGCCGGAGCTGACAATCGTCATATCATCTTCCCCCAATCTTATTACTTTTGTCATATGGATGATTTTTTCGCCGCTCGATCCCAAATGGCCCTTTCCCTGGGCTTTCATATCATTTTTGCCTGCATCGGCATGGTTATGCCCTTCTTCATGGCCGTTTCGCACTACAAATGGCTTAAAACAGGCGACGAGGTTTACAAACACATTACCAAAGCCTGGAGCAAAGGCGTCGCGATATTCTTTGCCACTGGGGCCGTATCGGGCACGGTGTTGTCCTTTGAACTGGGATTGCTCTGGCCGCGGTTTATGGAACATGCCGGACCCATTTTCGGAATGCCGTTTTCGCTGGAGGGAACGGCGTTTTTTATTGAGGCCATCGCCCTGGGATTTTTCCTGTACGGCTGGGACCGCTTCAACCGCTGGTTCCATTGGGTAACAGGCGTAGTGGTAGGTGTCAGCGGCCTCGTATCGGGTATCCTCGTAGTGGCGGCCAATGCCTGGATGAACAGTCCGGGCGGCTTCGACTACGTCAACGGAGAATACCTGAATATCGACCCCATCAAAGCCATGTTCAACGACGCCTGGTTTTCGCAGGCGCTGCACATGTCCGTGGCGGCCTTTGTGGCCACCGGGTTCGCTGTGGCCGGCATTCATGCGCTGATGATGCTGAAAGGCAAAAACGTGGCTTTTCATACCCGCGCTTTCCGGATAGCCGCCATCTTCGGTGCGGTAGCAGCCGTTTTGCAGCCCATCAGCGGCGATATCTCCGCCAAAGATGTGGCGAAGCGTCAGCCCGCCAAACTGGCCGCAATGGAAGCGCATTTTCATACGGAAGAAAAGGCACCGCTGATCATCGGCGGTATCCCCAATGAAAAAACAGGTGAAGTCGACTATGCCCTTCGCATCCCCCGGATGCTGAGTTTCCTGGCGCATGGTGATTTTTCCGCGGAGGTAAAGGGGCTCGACCAGGTGCCTGTGCAGGACCGTCCGCCGGTAGCGGTGACCCACTACGCGTTCCAGATCATGGTAGGGCTGGGGATGGCCATGGTGTTGATTGCGCTGCTGTATTTCATCGCCCTTTGGAAAAAACGGAACTGGCTGCGGGGCCGCTGGCTGCTGAAGCTGTTTGTGATCGCCACGCCCATGGGGTTCATCGCCGTGGAAGCGGGGTGGACGGTTACCGAAGTCGGTCGCCAGCCCTGGATCATCAACGGCATTATGCGTACAGCCGACGCCGTTACGCCCATGCCGGGCATCGTTTATTCCTTTTACATCTTTACGGCGGTGTACATCTCGTTATCCGTCATCGTTGCTTTTTTACTGTACCGCCAGATCAAAATGGTAGATAAATTATATAACTGATGCTGTACGTTGTAATTATATATCTGTGGACGGCCATCCTGCTGTATCTCCTGCTGGGAGGAGCCGATTTCGGGGCGGGCATCATTGAGTTTTTCACCTCGCCCGGTAACCGCAGCCGCACCAGGAGGACCATGTACCAGGCCATCGGCCCCGTGTGGGAAGCCAATCACATGTGGCTCATCATTACCATCGTGATCCTGTTCGTCGGTTTCCCGAAGATTTACACCACCATGTCCGTATACCTGCATATTCCCCTCACGGCCATGTTGCTCGGCATTATCGCAAGAGGAACGGCCTTTGTGTTCAGGAATTACGACGCCGTAAAAGACGATCTGCAAAAAGTGTACAGCCGGATATTTATCTATTCCAGTGTGATCACGCCTTTTTTTCTAGGTATCATCGCCGCCAGCACCGTATCGGGCCAGGTAGACCCCGCGGCCGGGAATTTTGTGGAGGCTTACATTTTCAGCTGGCTGAACTGGTTTTCGGTGACGGTAGGATTTTTTACCGTGAGCATTTGCGGTTTTCTGGCAGCCGTGTTCATTATCGGTGAAACGAACAACGAGCAGGACCGCCTCTTTTTTACCAGGAAGGCCAAATGGATGATAGTGGCTGCGGTAGGGTGCGGCGCGCTCGTATTCATTGCCGCTTCCATACAGGGGGTGCCGCTGATTGAATGGATATTCGGGAAACCCGGTGGTATTCTCGCCATTTCACTCGCCAGCCTGTCTTTGCCCTTTCTCTGGTATGGCCTCGAAAACGGAAAACCCATCCTCATCCGGCTGATGGCCGGCTTTGAAATCACGATGATCCTGTTCGCCGCCACTTACCGGCATTTCCCAAATATTGTGCTGATGAAGGGCGGGGGATACCTGTCGCTGCTCGAACATCAGGGGCAGGACAGAACCATCGATGCGCTGGCCTGGGCACTGCTGATCGGGAGCGTGTTCATTCTGCCGGCCCTCTTTTATCTCCTGTATAGTTTCGAGAAAAAGAAACCTGCACACTGAATCGGTTATGGGTCTTCCGCCCGTTCCGGTAAAACCGTACCGGGCGTAAAGAACGCGTTTATCAGGAAAAATGGCCGTAGTTGCGGTATGACGTGTGTAGGATTTTACACAGGTTGCCGGTAAAAAATACCGCGCGGAGGTGATTTAATAAAATGTTAAAAACTACCGCTCGTCATTTTCCTGTTTTTATTTCTACGTTGGTTCTTATAGCTTTGCATCGGATCTAATTTTTCGCTAACTGACATGACAACAGGCAGGCTCATCTTACAAAAGGTGCTGTTCTTATTTTTCTTCATCTGTGTGCAGCACGCAACCGGCTTTATACCGGGGCTTTCTGCGTCGATGGAAGCGAAGGCCTGTATGAAGCGCAGCCAGGTCGCGCCGTTGCTGCTCGATCTGCAGGATGCATTCCACCTGCCTCCCCAACTGCTCCCCGCGGGTACGGAGGACGATCAGGCCAGCATCCGCAACGCACAAAGCCGCCGCAGGCTCCGCTTTTACCAGACCGCTTCCAGCCAGCAGTTCAATTTCGCTGCCAGGGCCGTACATTTCCAGTACGATCATTCCCATGCGCTCATTGCACAGGAAAACAAAGCCGGTGTGTACCAGCACCAGGACGCATTTCTACCGGCTTATTACACCTTCCTCTTCCGGTATACCCTGTTTTGAGCTGACCTCTTTCCACCCGTTTCCATCCTTCCCAAACATGTACTGTACCGGCATTGACCGGTGCTGATAATTATTCTATTACACCTTTGCGGCCCAACCCGGCCGCACAAAATACTATTGTGCTCATGCGTCATTTAACCGCGCTTACGATATTAGGATTGACCGCCACCCTCGGCGGCTGTGTTACAAAAGGGGGCTCAGTGAATAGTGAAAACGATGTGCAATCATTCCCGGTGGTGCAGCTGACCGTTACAGACACGGTGCTGCACCATCACTATGTGGCAGACATACAGGCCGTACGGAACGTGGAAGTGCGCGCCCGCATCAACGGTTTCCTGAATAAAATTTATGTAGACGAGGGACAGCGTGTTACAAAAGGGCAGCTCCTCTTTAGCCTCAACGATGAAGAACTGCAGGCCGGCCTCGCCCGCGCCAAAGCTGCTCTCAGCAGCGCCATTGCCGAAGCCAAGGCCGCGCAGCTGGAGGTAGACCGCGTGAAACTGCTCACCGATAAAAAAGTACTGGCCAAAACGGAACTGGAAGTGGCGGAGGCCCGCCTCGCCGCATTCAACGCGAGAATAGAGGAAGCCCGTTCCGAAATCAGCAATGCTTCCACGCAATTATCATACACCAGCATCCGCGCGCCGTTTGATGGGGTGATGGACCGCATCCCCCTCAAAACGGGCAGCTACGTAACGGAAGGCAGCCTGCTCACCACCGTCAGCGATATCGCTGAAATGTACGCCTACTTCAACGTATCGGAAACCGAATACCTGGAATATTCCCGGAGCAAGGCGTCCAATAACGACCGCGCGGTGCAGCTCACCCTGGCCGACGGCAGCCCGTATGCCTATGCCGGCAAAATAGAAACGGTGGAAAGCGAGTTCGAGGAAAACACGGGCTCCATCGCTTTCCGGGCAAAGTTCCCCAACCCGAAGCAGCTCCTCAGGCATGGCGCAAGCGGCAAGGTGGTGCTCACCAACCACCTCGAAAACGCGTTGCTGCTGCCGCAGAAGGCCGTGTTCGAGATGCAGGACAAAAACTATGTGTATATACTGGATTCAGCCAATCATGTTAAAATGAAAAGTTTCGAGCCACAGGCCCGCATTCAGCACTCCTACATCGTACAGGGCGGGCTGAAGCCGGGCGAAAAGGTTGTGTACGAAGGCGTGCGCAACCTCCGCGAAGGCATGCGGATAAGGCCGCTGCTGGTAAAGGTGGACTCTGTAAAGGCCTTGTAGGCGGTGCGGAATTTTTCATTGTAAAACGAATCTGAAACAGTATGCTGGATACTTTTATCAGGCGGCCCGTGTTGTCGCTGGTGATCTCATTATTTATTGTATTGCTGGGCCTGCTGGCGCTTCTTGGCCTGCCGGTCACCCAGTTCCCTGATATCGTGCCGCCGTCTGTGACGGTAACGGCGAAATATACCGGCGCCAACGCCGAAGTGTGCGCCAACGCCGTGGCCATCCCGCTCGAAAGAGCCATCAACGGCGTACCGGGCATGACGTACATGACCTCCGTGTCGAGCAACAACGGCACTACGCTCATTACCGTCTTCTTCAAAGTAGGCACGGATCCCGACCAGGCTGCCGTGAACGTGCAGAACCGCGTGTCCACCATCATCGACGAATTGCCGGAAGAGGTGATCAAGGCCGGGGTGACTACCGAAAAGGAAGTGAACAGCATGCTCCTGTACCTCAACATCATGAGCGAGGACCCGGGGCTCGACGAAAACTTCATCTACAACTTCGCGGACATCAATGTGCTGAAAGAACTGAAAAGGATTGACGGCGTTGGTTTTGCCGAGATCATGGGTGCGAAGGAATACGCCATGCGCGTTTGGCTGCAGCCCGACCGGATGCTGGCCTACAACGTATCGGCGGATGAAGTGGTGCAGGCTATCCGCAAACAGAATATCGAGGCGGCGCCCGGCAAAACCGGCGAAAGCTCCGATAAGTCACCGCAGATGCTGCAATACGTGCTGCGGTACACCGGCAAGTTTTTTAAACCGGAAGAGTATGCGGACATCATCATCCGTGCGGACGAAAGCGGCTCCGTTCTTCGCCTGAAAGACATTGCGGATGTGGAGTTCGGCGCACTCACCTACGGTATGGTGTCGAAAACCGACGGCAAACCCTCGGCCTCCATCATGCTCAAACAGCGCCCCGGCTCCAACGCGCAGGAGGTAATCAAAAATGTGAAGCTCCGGATGGAAGAGTTGCAGCAAACTTCTTTCCCGCCGGGCATGACCTATAACTTCAACTACGACGTGTCGCGCTTCCTCAACGCGTCGATCAATAAAGTGGTGGTTACGCTGTTCGAGGCCTTTGTGCTGGTGTTCATCGTGGTGTTCCTGTTTTTGCAGGATTTCCGCTCCACGCTCATTCCCACGCTGGCCATTCCGGTGGCGCTCATCGGTACCTTTGCGTTTATGCAGCTGATGGGCTTTTCGCTGAACCTGTTGACGTTGTTCGCCCTGGTGCTGTCGATCGGTATTGTCGTAGATAACGCCATCGTCGTCGTGGAGGCGGTGCACGCCAAAATGATGGAAACCCATCTGCCCGCCATGCAGGCCACGCTGGCATCCATGAAAGAGATCAGCGGGGCGGTGGTGGCCATTACGCTGGTGATGTCGGCCGTATTTATCCCGGTGGCCTTTTTGTCCGGCCCCGTGGGGGTGTTCTACCGCCAGTTCTCGCTCACGCTCGCCTTTGCGATCATTATTTCGGGCATCAACGCCCTGACGTTGACACCGGCGTTGTGCGCGCTGATGCTGAAGCACGACCCGGGTGCGCAACTGCGCCGAAACCCGCTGCAGCGTTTCTTCAATACGTTTAACCGCGGGTATACCACCACAGAAAACGGCTACAAACGTTTTGTAGGCCGCATCGCCGGGCGCCGCATCCTCACGCTGGTGCTCCTTGTGGGTTTCTTTGCCCTCACCTGGGGCGCCTCGGCCATCCTGCCGGGCGGCTTCATCCCGATGGAAGACCAGGGCATGATCTACGTGAACGTGACCACCCCGAACGGGGCCACGGTGGAAAGAACGTCGGCCGTGCTCGATGATGTGCAGCAAACCGCCGACGGCATGGAGGCGGTGGAATCCGTGTCCACGCTCGCAGGTTTCAGTCTCGTGAACGATGTGGCCGGCGCATCTTACGGGATGGGCATGATCAATCTGAAGCCCTGGGATGAGCGTGAAAAGTCGGTCGACCAGCTGATCACCGAATTGCAGGAAAAAACGAAACATATCAAAGACGCCAGCATTGAATATTTCCCGCCGCCCACCGTACCCGGTTTCGGGAACGCGAGCGGTTTCGAGCTGCGTGTGCTCGACCGCACCGGGGCCGACGATCTGCAGCAAACCGCCGATGTAACGCGGGCGTTCATTGCCGCGCTCACCAAACGCCCCGAAATCGGCAGCGCTTTCACCAGCTTCGACCCCGAGTTCCCGCAATACATGATACATGTGGATCAGGCCATGGCGGCGAAAAAAGGCGTGAGCATCGACAATGCCATGAGCACCCTGCAAACGCTGCTGGGCAGCTTTTACGCCTCCAACTTCATCCGCTTCGGGCAGATGTATAAAGTGATGGTGCAGGCTTCACCCAACTTCCGCACGCAGCCGGAAGACGTGCTGAAGCTGCATGTAAAAAACGAGCAGGGAGAAATGGTGCCGTATTCCAACTTCATCAGGCTGGAAAGGGTATACGGCCCCGAACAGCTCACCCGTTACAATATGTACACCTCGGCCATGATCAATGGCGACGCCGCGCCCGGCTACAGCAGCGGCGAGGCCATTAAAGCCATCGAGGAAACGGCCGCCTCCGTGCTGCCGCGCGGCTTCAGTTTTGAATGGAGCGGCATGACGAGGGAACAGGTGCTCTCCGGCAACCAGGCCATATACATTTTCGGCATCTGCCTGCTGTTCGTGTACCTGTTGCTGGCCGCGCAGTATGAAAGTTTCCTCCTGCCTTTGCCGGTGTTGCTGTCATTGCCTGCAGGTATCTTCGGGGCGTTCATTTCCCTGAAAGTGGCCGGCCTCGAAAATAACATCTATGCACAGGTGGCGTTGGTGATGCTCATCGGCCTGCTCGGTAAAAACGCCATCCTGATCGTGGAGTTCGCCATTCAGCGGCAGAAACAGGGGCTGACGGTGCTGAAGGCCGCCATCGAAGGCGGGGTGAGCCGTTTAAGGCCCATCCTCATGACGTCGTTTGCATTTGTGGCCGGGCTTATCCCGTTATGTATCGCCACCGGCGCGGGCGCCATGGGTAACCGTTCCATCGGTATGGCCGCCGCGGGCGGTATGTTGATCGGCACCATCTTCGGGGTGATCGTGATCCCCGGGTTATATGTGTTGTTTGCCGTGATGAAAGTCAAAAAGAAGAAAATGAAAATAAAACCGGTGCATACCGTTGTACTGCTGGTGGCATTGACAACCGCCGGCTGCGGCATGCCGAAAGAATTGCAGCTGCCGGAGCAAACCCAATTACCCGCCGCGTTCGAAGGCCCCGCCGCGGACACCACGGCCGGCATCGGCGGCCTCCCGCGTAATACCTTTTTTGCCGACCCGCATTTACGGAACCTGCTCGACACCGCCATGCGCAATAACCGCGATGCGCTGGTGGCCCTGCAGCGCATGCAGGTCGCCAAAGCGCAGCTCACGATGGCCTCCAAAGCCTGGCTGCCTTCGCTCGACGCTGTGATCAGGGGAGGCGTGACCAAGTTCGGCGACTATACCATCGACGGGGTCGGCAACTACGACACGAACCTGTCGCCCAATATCAACAAAGACCAGCGCATTCCCGGCCCGGTGCCCGACTATTTCGCCGGCGTGCAAAGTTCCTGGGAAATCGACCTGTGGGGCCGGCTGAAGCATAAAAAGCGGGCCGCATATGCAAGGTACCTGGCGGGCCGCGAAGGGCTTCGGCTTGTGCACACCCAGCTGGCGGCGCAGGTAGCCGGCATGTATTATCAGCTCATGGCGCTCGATTACGAGTGGGAAGTGATCCGTCAGAACATCGCCCTCCAGGAAGCCGCCGTGGGTACGGTCAAAATCCAGCAGGAGGCCGGCCGCGCCAATTCGCTGGCGGTGCAGCAGTTCACGGCGCAGCTGCTCAATACCCGCAGTCTTGCTTATGGTGTGCAGCAGCAGCGGATACAACTGGAAAACCAGCTGAACACCCTGCTCGGCAGGCTCCCGCAGCCTGTTGCACGCGGCAGTTCGTTGCTCGACGCACCCCTCGCCACCGGTATCAAAACCGGCATCCCGGCCGCCATGCTGCAACGCAGGCCGGATGTGCAGCAGGCCATGCTGGGCCTGGAGGCGGCGAAAGCGGACGTAAAAGCGGCGAAAGCGGCTTTCCTGCCTTCGCTGAACCTCACCGCGGCGCTGGGTTACAATGCGTTCAAGGCGGAGCTGCTGTTTAACCCGGCGTCGATCGCATATAATATCCTGGGCGGTGTAACCGCGCCCGTTTTCAATAAAAAGCAATTAAAAGCGCAATACGGCATCGCGACGGCGGAAGGCGTCAGCGCCTTTTACGATTATCGGCAGGCCATCATTAACGGCTACCAGGAAGTGGTAACGTCGCTGCATCGCGTGGAGAACGCAGAGACCGCGTTTGCGCTCAAAGAAAAGGAAGTACTTGTGTTAAAAGAGGCCGTATCTACCGCCAGGGACCTGTTCGCCACCGGCTACGCGAATTACCTGGAAGTGATCAATACCCAGAAAAGTGTGCTGGAAGCCGAACTGGCACTGGCTCAATACAGGAAAGACGTTTTCCTGGGGACTATTGAGCTGTACAGGGCCCTCGGCGGGGGTACGGAGTAGGTTGAAAAAGGCCGGCTGATGATGGCCGGCCTTTACTTTTATTTCCGTTTCTTCAATTTCGTGACAATGGATGCCGCCCGCTGAGTTAAAGGGGACATCGCGCGAATCCGCCACATTGTTTTTATTGCGGCTTCATCTTGTTGATGATTTCCTGCCACACCAGGCGGGCAATCTGTTCCTGTTCCACCGTTTTTAAGGCAAACTTTTCAGACACCTTCCCGTTTTCGTTGAATTCGAGGGTTTGGGGAATATAGTCTTCCGACTCTTCCGCATCCACATAATAGGTGGTTTTCTGTTCTTCATGGTCCACGGCCACGTTGAAGCGGTAGGGCTTGTTCTCAATGTACACGGTGATGACGGTTGTTTCCATGACGCAATGTTTCCTTTCCTCCCGAAAATACCGTGCCGGGCGATGGGGTATATTGTATTTTAAATATTATTAATATCTTTGCGGCCACTGCGAACTTTTTCAGCAACAGTTGAATGAATGATCAACGGCCGTCCCGGGAATACACGGGGCGGTTTTTTTATGGGAATTGAATGGTAAAGCGGGTATCGCCGGGCGCTGCCGTTTCCAGCGAAAATACCCATCCGTGGCTGAGCAGCACTTCGCGCACTAAGGTAAGGCCGATGCCCTGTCCATTCGGTTTGGTGCTGTAAAAGGGAGAGAAGATATGTGCAGCCTCTCCGGCCGGAATGCCTTTGCCGGTGTCCGTGATCACCAGTTGCCGTTGGGTGGCGGTGATGTGGATGGTGCCTTTGCCGTCCATGGCTTCAATGCTGTTTTTCAGGATATTGATGAGCGCCTGTTCCAGTTGCAATTCGTCGGCCATGAGCATCAATTCCCCTTCCTGCGGCAGTTCCGCCACAAACCGCACCTCGTGTTCCGCCGCTTTGAGCTCCATCAGTTTTACGACGGACGAGAGCACCCTGCCGAGGTCCGTCGGTTTTTTCGAAGGAGCGGGCAGTTTTACCAGTTCGGCGAAATTGCGCATAAAGGTATTCAGGTGCTGATTGCGGTGAATGGCCACTTCCAGCGCTTCCGTATGCTGCACGTCGAGCGATGCGGGCGCCCTGAGCGTGGAGGCAATGATGGAGTTCACGGGGCCGATGGTGTTGTTCACTTCATGGGCCATCATCCGGATCACTTTTTCGTACACCTTTTTCTCCGCTTTCAGGATCTCCCCGGTAAGCTCTTCGATCATCACAAAATGCCGGGGAAAGCCGCGGTCGATGAAGTGCGACTTCTGCACTTTGTAAGCATCCACACCGGAAAAAGAGAGAATGCCGGACTCGCCGGATCGCAGGGCCCGCACCTGTTCGAGGAAACGGTCTTTTTTCAGCAGCTGTTCCGCCCTCGGGTTCACCTGCACCACCTGGTCGTCGAAGTCCATGATGATGATGCCGGTAGGAGAAGTCTGGATGAGTTTCTCCAGGAAAAAATGCTGCTGTTCCTGCAGGGTCCTTTCTTTCCGCAGTTCGTCCATCATCCGGTTGTATACATCGATCAGCTGGTCCATTTCCAGTGAACCGGTTTTCCGGAACTTCACGGAAAAGTCTTTATCCTGCATGGCTTCAATCCCCTGCATCAGCGTTTTGAGCGGCTGCAGCAGCTGTCCGTAGAGCCGCCATGCCACTACCAGGGAAAGGAGGATGACGACTTCCGAGAAAAAGAAAAGCGCCATGTTCTCCCGGAAAATGTAATAGGAAAGCATGAGCGCCAGCCCGTGCAGGATGCCCACAAACAGGATGTATTTAGTCCGCAGTTTCATCATAAGGAATGTTGTATTTCTCAAGGCGGCGGTACAATGCGCTACGGGTGAGGCCGAGGCTCACTGCGGCCTTGGCTATCCTGTGCTGGTGGAACTGCATGGCTTTCCGGATCATTTCCACTTCGAGCTCTTCCAGCGTCACCAGGCCTACGCCTGGCAGCTGCAGGCTGCCTTTTTTGACGGGCGACAGCTCCAGCTGGCGGCTGAAATCGTCCACGTCCAGCACATCGTTTTTGCTCACGAGAATGGTTCTTTCCACCAGGTTTTTCAGCTGCCGGATGTTGCCGGGCAGGGGCAGCTGCTGCAGCCATTTGATGGCGGCTTTTGTGACCGACAGGCCCGGCCGGTTGTAGATTTCACGAAGGTTACGGATGAAGCCGTTCACCAGCAGGGGAATGTCTTTGGGCCTTTCGCGCAGCGACGGCAACTGGATAGTGATGAGGTTGATGCGGTACAGCAGGTCTTCACGGAAAGTGCCGAGCGCCGCCATTTCGCCGAGCGGTTTGTTGGTGGCGCAGATCACGCGTACATCGGTGGTTTTGGTGCGGCTGCTGCCGAGTACTTCATATGTTTTATCCTGCAGCACCCGCAGCAGTTTCACCTGGCTGCCGGCATCCAGGTCGCCGATCTCGTCGAGGAAGATCGTGCCTTTGTTAGCCAGCTCGAAACGCCCCACCCGGTCGAAGCGGGCATCGGTGAACGCACCGCGCATATGCCCGAACATTTCGCTTTCGAACAGCGTGGTGGAAATACCGCCGAGATTCACTTTGATGAACGGCTTGTTGTGCCGCCGGCTGTTCTGGTGAATGGCCTCTGCAATGAGCTCCTTGCCGGTGCCGCTTTCGCCCATGATGAGCACGGGTGCGTCGGTATCGGCCACGCGGCCGATGGTTTCGAGGATGCGAAGCATCGCCGGGTCGTCGCCCAGAATATGATGGAACTGATAGGTTTCGTCGAGTTGGCGGCGGGAGAGGGGTTTGGTCTTTTTATCCTGCAGGTCCAGCAGCGTGCGGATGGATTGCAGCATATTGTCGTTGCTCCAGGGTTTGGTGATGAAGTCGTTCGCGCCGAGCTTCATGCCCTGCACGGCCAGCGCGATGCTTCCCCAGCCGGTGATGAGGATGACGGGGATGGAGGCATCGTGCCGCCGGATGCGCTGCAGCAGTTCCATGCCTTCCTGCCCGCTCGTGCCGAGGGAAAAATTCAGGTCGAGCAGAATGAGCGAAGGCCGCGTTTTTTCAAGGAAGGCCATCGCTTCATCCGGCAGCCGCACACCGGCGGCTTCGTGCCCTTCCTGCCGCAAAAGCAGGAGCAGGGAGGTTCTTACAGCTACATCATCGTCGATAATCAGGATCATACGAGGTAAAAATAGGATTAATTAATCTTCATGCAGCGCCACCGCCGGATAAATGTTGGCGGCCTGCCTGCCGGGATACAGGGCACAGAGCACCGCCAGCGCATAAATGAACAGCGCCGCCAGCACGATGGCGATGATGTAAACGCCCTTCGGCATAAAAAACACGTTCAGCAACGGGAACTGCACGGCGAAAATCAGCCCCGTCACTACCGAAATGCTGGTGAGCACCATCGTTTCGCTCACCACCTGCCTGGTGATGGCCCCGCCGGTGGCACCCATGGCCCGCCGGAGCCCGATCTCGGCCTTGCGTTTGCTGATAGTGTACCACAATACCCCGAACAGGCCCAGCGATACGTTGATGATCAGAAATCCCGCAATTACGCCGAATATGATCAGCGGAATGAGCGTGATGCTGTTTTTTACGACGCGTTTTTCGGTGAGGTGCTCGATTTCCACGTTGGCATCCTGCATGATACCGGCCACCTGTTTGTACAACCGGCTCTCAAAACCGGCGTCGGCGCCGGGTTTTACTTTGATCAGCATGCGGCTCAGCCAGGCGTAGGAACCTTTGCCCGTGCGCTGGTAAATGGCGGGCCGCACGGACTTGTAATCGCCTTTGTCTTTCATGTTCTGCACCACCCCGGTAATGCGCACTTCGCGATCGCCTACCTTCATCACTTTCCCTATTGCGTCCTCCCCCGGGAAAAACTCTTCTTTCAGGGCCTGGTTGATCACGACCGGAGCGAGCTTGGCGCCATCGTCTTCCCGGCCGAACCAGCGGCCGCTGAGCAGTACGGGCTGCAGCACGCGGGGATAGTCGTCATCGCCGGAATAATGGTCGGTCATCACGTTTTGCTTGCCGCTGCTGATAGTGGAACTGTTCTCCGACATACTGAACGGACTATTATTGCTGACATACGAAACGGCCGCTACTTCCGGCGCATTGCCGATGGCCTGTTTCAGCGTTTCGTAAAACAGGTTGAGAGAATCTTCGGACATGTCGCTACGGTCTTTGCTGTAGTAGCTCAGTGCCCATACATCGTCGTAGGTAAAGCCCATCGGGCGCCGGTAGTTCTGGTAATTGTACACGGCCAGCGTGAACACGGCGAACATGATGAGGAAAGAAAAAAATATTTCCGTCATCAGCAGGAAGTTCTGCTTCTTTTTATTCCATATGAGTTTGAAGAGATGTTTCAGCATGGGATGTTGTTTTAATTGGCTTTTAAGGCGGTGACAACCTGCATGCGGCTCATGCGCCAGGCGGGAAATACGCCGGACAGCAGGCCGAATACGATACAGGCAAGCACGCTGGCCCCCAGCACGGTGAAGTTGATGCCGAGATGGGCGTTCGGGATAAGCCTGCTGCCGTTCACGATCGACAGTACGGCCCAGCTGAGCAGTACCCCGATGATCCCGCCCAGGAAGGTGAGGATGAGGTTTTCGACGATGAACTGGATGGCCAGCGTACCGGACGAAGCGCCGAATGCCTTGCGCACGCCGATCTCGGAAGAACGTTCCATGATGCGGCTGGTGTTGATGTTTACGAGATTGATGGTGGGCAGCAGCATAAAGAGGAATACAAAAATACTCACGTACACGATCAGGCGCCGTACGGCTGCGGCGCTGCTGCCCCCGCCGTTGAAAATACGGGTGAAGCTGGCGACGTAAGAATCCACGGAGCCCTTGATCTCGTCGTACTGCGCACTGTCGAGCGGCACTTTCTGGATCATCGCTGCAAATTCTGACTGGATGGCGGGCAGATCTTTTTCAGAACGGGCCAGCAGGATGGCGGTGAAGTTGCTGTTGTACGATTTGTTGGCCATTTCGGTTTTCGAAAGGGTGTACGGCAGATACATGTCTGCATAGGAATAGAGCATGGTTTTCGGCACATTGTCCACCACCCCGATCACCCTGAACTGCTCGTTGTTGGTGTTGATGTAGCGGCCCACTACGGTGGGCGCGTCACCGAAATAATTTTCCTTCGTTTCTCTGGAAATAACCGCTACACGGCTGCCCGCGTCCAAATCCTGCATGGAATAGGGTTTCCCTTCAAGGAAGTCGTATTCCTGCACTTCCCAGTAGGCGGTGTTGGTGTATTTGACGTTGATCACCAGTTTGCGGTTGTTCACATAAGTGTTGGTGGGCCCGAAGATGGACGATATGGCTACCTTCTCCGGCGTTTTCAGCGTGGCTACGAATTTGTTCATAAAATACAAGCTCGGCGGCCCCTGGTTGTGGCTTTGTTTTTTCCGGTGGTTCAGTTCGATGGAGTTGAGATACAAGGAACGGCTGCGCTGATGGTCCGGGTAGGCCGGGCTTACCAGGTGGTCGTAAAATGCCGTGAGCACGATCAGGATGGCCAGCGTAAAACTGATGCCGAACAGGCTGATGAAAGTGAAGAATTTCCTCCTTCGCAGCACCGCGATGGCTATTTTAAAATAGTTTTTAAGCATAAGGAACTTTTAAAGGGTTATTGTACCTGTGCGCCGTCGAAAAGCCGCACGAGGCGGTGCGTTTTGCGGGCCATCTGCTCATCGTGCGTCACCATTACGATGGTGGTGCCTTCGGTACGGTTGAGGTGCAGCAGTATTTCCATCACTTCGTTGCCCATGCCGCTGTCGAGGTTGCCGGTGGGCTCATCCGCGAGGATGATCTGCGGTTTGCCCACGATGGCCCGCGCAATGGCCACACGCTGCTTCTGCCCGCCGGAAAGCTGCGTGGGGAAGTGTTTGATGCGGTTGCTGAGGCCCACCTTACCGAGCGCGGCGCTGGCCAGCTCCTTTCTTTCCCGGGCGGTAGACTTGCGGTAGAGCAGGGGCAGCTCCACGTTGTCGAGCACCTGGAGGTCGGAAATGAGATGATAACTCTGGAAAATAAACCCGATCTGCCGGTTCCGGAACTGCGCGAGTTTTTTATCCGACAATTGCGACGTGCTGTTCTCCGCAATCCGGATGTCGCCGCGGGTTGGCGCGTCGAGCAGGCCCATGATATTGAGCAGCGTGCTTTTGCCGCAGCCGGAGGGCCCCATGATCGACAAAAATTCGCCTTTGGCCACGTTGAGGCTGATGTTGTTCAGCGCCTGGGTTTCTATCGTGTCGGTACGATATACCTTTTCTATGTTTTGTAAGCGGATCATATGGTGAATTTATGGATAAATGATCTTTTGGTTCTTTTCAAAATCGTACAGGGAAATGCTGCGCAGTTCATAATAGGCTCCCCAGAAGTCGCGCAGCGCCAGCACGTAGTCGCGTTTCGCCTGGTCCTTTTCCTGGAAGGCGATGCTCAGGTCGGTGATGCTCAGGTTGCCCAGCACATAACGCTCCTGCGCGATCTGGTACTTTTCGGTGGCGATGCTGTCTGCCTCGGCGGTGAGTATCACCTGTCCCTTCATCATATCAAAAAGGGTCACCTGCGTGGTGATGGCATGCACGAAGTTGAGCTTGTCCTGTTCCACCATGTATTCCACCAGCTTCATATTCGCTTCCGCCGTTTTGGTCCTGGAGCGGGAACGGCCCCAGTCGAGAATGGGCACCGAAAACTCCAGCTGCAGGAGCTGTTGTTGCTGAGGGCTTTGGTAGATCTTGGGGACGGTAGCGGCACTGTTGGAAACGCCGAGGTTGGCGGTGAGGGTGGCATTCAATCCCGTATTTCCCCTGGCTTGCGCCACGTCGCGCCTGGCTTCCACCAGCCGCCGCACAAAGGCGATGGCATCGGCGTTATTGGCGTACGCTTCTTCCAGTACCTTGCCGGCCGACACCTGCATGTTGATTTCCGCAGGCGGCACATCCAGCGCAATTTTTCCGGCCTCCTGCAACCCTGTATAGGAGCGGAGGTTGAGCATGGCGATCTCCATGTCGCGGCGGGCCTTGCCGGCCGACTTCTCCGCTTTCAGATACTCCAGCTGCAACTGGAGAATTTCGTTGCGGGAGATTTTGCCCAGCGCATATTTTTCATCGGCAATGCGCTGGATCTGGCGGGTATTGGCAAGATTGGTCTCTGCGATCTGGTAGTTCACCTGCGCCAGCAGCAGGTCGAAGAAGTAGCCGCTGGCTGTAACGGCCACCACTTCGAGGTCTGCGATGTACTGCTGCCGGCTCTCGGCATATTTCAGGGGTGCTATTTTTTTATCCCACTTCAGGGTGTTGAACTGGAACAGCGGCTGCGAATACCCGATCGTGTAGGGCACGCCGTTATAGGACGTGTTTTTCCGGTCGAAATCATCGAACCGCTGCAGCTCCGTGGCGCCGTATATTTTTCCGCCGGTGGCGGTGATGCCCTGGCTGAAAGACAGGTTCAGCGAGGAGTTGTTATTGTGCACGGGTTTGAATTCCACGGTACCGTTGGGCTGGCGCACGCTTTCGAACGTTTTGCGGTAGCCGGGTAAAATGCCGTTGAGCGCCAGCTGCGGCTGGTAGTTGGAGCGATAGGTACGCCACTCCCAGTATCTGGTTTCCTTTACGGTAGCCGCCTGTTTGGAGGCGATGGAACCTGCTTTCGCCATGTCCACCACCTGCCGGAGGCCCAGCCGGAGTGTGTCCTGCCCGCTGGCGGAGCAGCCGATGATGATGCATATGCCGGTCAGTGCTGTTCTCATTGTATATCGATTTCCCTGGCGTGTTTGTATTCGGTCATATCGGACGTGATCACCACCTCGCCGGCCCGCACATTGTCTTTCAGTTCCACGTAATCAAAATTGCTCATGCCGGTATGCACGCGGCGGCGGTAGGCCTTGCCGTTGCTCACCACAAAAATGTCCTGCGTACCGCTGCCCTTGAAGGCGGGCCCGTTGCTGACCCGCAGCACATTGCCGGCGGTGGCGGTAACGAGGAACACATCCGTTTTCATTTTGGGCCGCAGGGCTTTGTGGTTGCGCTCCCTGAGCGTGATGTCGAAAGTGGCCACGCCGTTCTGCACGGCGGGGTGAATGGTGGCGATGGTGCCGCGGATGTCTTCGTTGTTCACCCGCACCAGCACGGGCATGCCGCTGTACAGCCGGCTGAGATAGGTGTCTGAAATGCTGCCGGTCACTTTGAAGCTGCGGAGGTCGGCAATCCGGGCGAGTTCTTCTCCTTCCCGGATGGCCGCGCCGATGTTGCGGTTCACCCAGGTCACCACACCGCCGCGGGTAGCTATGATGCTGGCCTGTTCCAGCTTGCGGAGCAGGGTTTGCAGTTCCTGCCGCTGGATGGCGATGGCGATCTCGGATTCCCGTATTTCCACCTGCATGGTTTGTTGTTTGCTCCTGACCTCGTTGTCCAGTTGCTCCTTTTCCAAGCCCGCCACCTTCAGTTCCATTTCGGCCTGCTCCACGTCCTCGCGGGTGCCGCCGCCGGCTTTGAAGAGGCGGCGCGCGTTTTCCACATCGGCCCGCAGGCTGTTGATGCGAAGCTGTTTGATGCTGTTGTTCGATTGCAGGTCGAAATAACTTTTGCCGAGCTCGAGCTTCAGTTTGCGGAGATTGTTCAGTTTGGACTCCAGCTGGAATTTGCCTTTTTCGTATTCCGTTTGCGCGGCCGTTTTGTCGAGCTGAAGGATGGACTGCCCGCTGGCCACCGCGTTGCCGGCATCGAGGTGCACTTCGCGGATGGAGGCGTTGATAGGGCTGGTGATCACTTCTTCGAATTCCGGCAGTATCTCGCCGGTGGCGCTGATGGTATTGTCGACATCTCCCTTTTCCACCACGGCGGTGGTAAAGGATGATGCCTTGAGGGATGGTTTAACGGCATAGCGGAAGATCAGAAAGCCGGCTATCAGCACAACCGCACAGGCGGCCGCAATGAGGAGGCGCTTTCTTCTGGCGCGATTCAGTTCGGCGGGGGAAATCTCTTTGTCCATGTGCCATAGTGTTTCAATCGGGGTGCCAAACTCATCTGCTTCGTTTACAGCAACTTGCGGAGGTCGATAAGAAAAAAACTGTCCGGTTCCGGACAAACTTTCCGGTTATGGGAAAGGAAACGGAATTTGTTTATTTTGGAAGCCTTAAAATTCCATGTTCTCAGTATATGAAAACGATCTTGTCCCTTGCAGCCGCCATGCTGGTGTTTTTATCTTCCCATGCCCAGGGTTTCCTCAGGACCGCCGGCACGCGCATCGTCAATGAAAAAGGAGACAACGTACTGCTGCGGGGCGTAGGCCTCGGCGGCTGGATGCTGCAGGAAGGGTATATGCTGAAAGTGTACCGCCAGGGCCAACAGCATAAAATCCGTGCCCGTATGGAGGAACTGATCGGGAAAGAGAGAACAGATGAATTTTACGAGGCCTGGCTCGCCAATCATACCACCCGCGCAGATATCGATGCCATGAAAGCCTGGGGCTTCAACTCTGTGCGCCTGCCGATGCATTACCGCCTCTATGAAACGGAAAAAGGTTTTACGATTACGGACAGCCTGCTGGCCTGGTGTAAAGCCAACCGGATGTACCTCATCCTGGATTTGCACGCCGCCCCCGGCGGGCAGGGCAACGATCTCAACATCGCCGACCGCGACGGCAGCCAGCCCTCGCTCTGGGAAAATGAAGCCCATCAGCAAGCCACGGTTGCCTTCTGGCGCAAGGTGGCGGCGCGTTATAAGGACGAGCCCTGGATTGCGGCTTATGATATCATCAACGAACCGAACTTCGGGTTCGAAGATCCGGTGAACGACAAAAACGGCATCAAAGAAACGAAAAACGAACCCCTGCGCCGGTTGATGATGGAGATCACCAAAGCCATCCGCGAAACCGATCAGCGGCATATCGTGATCATTGAAGGCAATGGCTGGGGCAATAATTACAATGGGGTATTGCCGCCGTGGGACAGCAACATGGTGCTCAGCTTTCACAAATACTGGAACTACAACAACGAGCAGGCGATCAGTTACATGATCCGCTACCGCGACCAGTACAATGTTCCCATATGGGTCGGTGAGACCGGGGAAAATTCCAACGTTTGGTTCACCAATGCCATCCGTTTGCTGGAGTCGCACAACATTGGCTGGGCCTGGTGGCCGTTGAAAAAGATCGGCGTCAGCAACCCGCTGGAAATCCCTTCCAATCCCGATTACCAGCAGGTGCTCGCATACTGGAACGAAAAGAGCGCGCCGAAACCTTCCGCAGAAACTGCTTACCGGGGCGTAATGGCGCTGGCCCGGGCCACGAACTTCCGCAATAACGTGGTGCACCGCGATGTGCTGGATGCCATGCTGCGTCAGCCTTCCGACCCGGGTACGCTTCCGTTCAAACCGAATCTCATTGCACCGGGCGCAGCCATCCGTGCGGTGGATTACGACCTCGGGAGCAATGGTTATGCGTATTATGATACGGACACGGCCAACTACCGCGTGTCCGATCCCAAACATACCGGCGGCAACCGGGGCGGCGCGTACCGTAACGACGGCGTTGATATCAGAAGCGACGATGGTCTTTTCATAACGGATATTGAAAACGGTGAATGGCTGCAATACACGCTCAACGTGCGTAAACAGGGAAAATACACCATCCGGCTGGAGGTGGCGGCAGATAGCCTGCCCGGGAAAGTCAGCGTTGAAACGAACGGCGCGGTAAAAGCGGCAACGGTGCCGGTGGGGCAGTGGCAGTGGGTGGAAGTGAAAGAGGTGCCGCTGAAAAGAGGCGTACAAAAACTTCGCGTAAAGGCAGTCTCCGGAGGGTATAAATTCCGCGAAATCAGGTTTGAAAACTGATAAAATATCAGTAATTCCGATACTTTATCAGATCGGAATTTTCACGAAGTATTTACTGTAAATTTATTTTAATGAGCTACGAAATCAGCGATTCCTGCGTTCGCCAGTCAGGGATCTGCCATGAAGGATCTGTATGTGGAAAGGTCGCCTTTTTTAAGCGGGAGGCGGCTGCTAAAACAGCCGGATGCTGCCATAAAAGAAAAGAAAAAACCATCCAGATTCAATGCTTTCCTGGATGGTCTTGCCAAGCTGGTGAGTTTGGCCAATAAGCTGAAGGCGCTATGGGATTTATTCTTCTAGACCTTCGCCCGGGTGTTCGTAGCATCCGGGCTTCACTTTCTAAGGTACAACTTTTTCCCGGAATTTCCCCGTTTGAAAACCAACAGTCCCTGCGAAAAAAATATCACCTGTCTCCCCGGAAATCTGCTAATATTGTAACCGCGCAAACGTTTGCGTGATAACACGATTCCCGTATGAAACATTCTTTCTTCGTGCTGGCCATTGCGATGCTGGCCTCATTACAGCTCCGCGCGCATGATATTACCGTCCGTTCGCTGGCGGAACTGCAAACCGCCATCGGCAAAGCGGCGCCGGGCGATGTGATCTTACTGGCCAATGGGGTGTACACCGCAGCGGCGGATATTGTGATCGACAGGCAGGGCACAAAAGCGAAGCCCATTACCATTGCGGCACAAACGGTGAACGGCGCCGAGATCAACGGCAGCGGCGGTTTCAGTATCATAAAACCGGCCGCGCATATCGTCATCAAAGGATTCAGGTTCACCCATAAAGCCGGCCGCGCCAAAACCGCGCCGGGCACCACTTTTTGCCGCTGGACGCGCAACGTGTTCGAAACGCCGGGTGATGGGGAAAATCTCTACATCGCCGGCAGCGATCACGAAATAGATTATAACACGTTCCAGCATAAGAACGCCATGGGCCGTTTCCTCGCTATCCGCGGAGAAAACGCGCAGATCGCCGAGCGGCTGTGGATACACCACAACTACTTCTTCGACCAGCAGCCGCAGAAAGGAAACGGAATAGAAACCCTGCAATTCGGCCTCAGCGGCTTCAGCATGTCGTCGAGCAACAGCATCGTGGAATACAACCTTTTTGAACAATGCGCGGGCGAAAACGAGATGATATCCGTCAAAGCTTCTGCCGTGGTGCTGCGTTACAATACCATCCGCAACTGCCCGGCGCAGTTTACGCTCCGCCATGGCAACCGCTGCGAGGTGTACGGCAACTATTTCGTGAACACACCGGGCATCCGCATCTTCGGCGACGATCATCTTATTCACAGCAACTATTTCGAAAACTGCAAACCGGCCATCAACATAGGGAACGGCGACGGCGAAGTGGCGGACGGAGCCAAACTCACCTGCCACGACCGGCCCGACAGGGTGTTGATCGCCTTCAATACGCTGGTGAACAATCCGCAGAATATCCTCCAGGGCGGCCGCAATAACGGGATGGGAGCCACCGCCATCACCCTGGCGCATAACATCGTGCAGAACAGTGAGGCGCCGGCAGCGGAACTCGCCGGCCCGAACAAGGATATTGTCTGGACGGCCAACCTGTTGCATAAAGTCGATAAAAACGGGGACATGCCCGCATCCGGCTA
This sequence comes from Chitinophaga lutea, assembly GCF_003813775.1. NCBI lineage: Bacteria > Pseudomonadati > Bacteroidota > Chitinophagia > Chitinophagales > Chitinophagaceae > Chitinophaga > Chitinophaga lutea. The sequence goes on from NZ_RPDH01000003.1 coordinate 865,351, forward strand.
TACTTCCACAGATCCAAAACTCGCCAAAGACAATACCGGCACCTTTCACCTGCAGGCGGGCAGCCCGGCCAAAGGCTCTGTAAAAACAGCCTATCCCGCCATCAAAACGGACATGGATGGCCAGCCCCGCAAAGCGCCGCTGGATGCCGGTGCCGATCAGCTCTCCTCCGCGAAAAGAACCGCACAAATCCTGGACCCCGCCCTGGTGGGCCAGGCCGCCGGGCGGTAAAGCAATACCGGGCCCACCGGTAACAGCCTGTATATGTTTGCATTTATCGGCCCTTTTACATGCCGCAACTGTACCTGCTGGCTGGGTCTAGTCCTGCTATAGGTTTACACCGGTGATCATAAATCCTGATATAGGTTTGCATCATTCAAAATAATTCCTGGTTTGGCTTTACACGGACCAATCGTGTTATAAAGGAAAAGCTTTACAGGGTGAAGCCAAAAAATACAGGATTTGGTTTACAGTCCTGTCGCGTGATACAGATAAAACCTTACAGGGCCGTCAATAACACCAGCCGGGCTTTACACCTGCAAGATGCGCTGGTCTTGTTATAGGTTTACACCCTTGGTTGAGAATCCTGTTATCGCTTGCCCTGTTTGGTTTGGTGTCCTGAGAAAAAAAACACCTACCTTTGTACAAATAATTTAAAAATATTATATATTTATGTTCTATAAAAGCATGGTTTCGCCCTGATTATGCCAGAACAATATATTCAAACACGGTTCGAATCGATCTGCGGAGAGCACGATACCTGGATTGTCGCATACGATTCCGCGGCTTTCGGTGTGCCCCTGTATTTTGTCTGGTACACCGACAACAAGGGGGGAGATAAGCTGCTCACTTTCAACAACCACGAAATATTCGCCGTAACGGCCCTGGAAGAACTCGCAGGCCGCGTCCGGGAACATCTGCCCGAATTGCAGGCGCCGCCGAAATTGCAGCGCTGGCTGGACGCCGTGGGAGACCTGCAGCCGGAGACCTGTAATACCTACAGCGTAGACCGCATCGCCCGGCAGATCCGCAGCAAAAAACTCAGCCTCGATGCCCTCGACGGACTATCCAATTTTATCGATCTCTTCGGCGACTACGCCAATTCCCTGCACGATACCGCCCACCTCGCCGCTTTCCGTGAAAACCGCATCATAGAATCGCTGATCGGGTATTATTACCAGCATATTTTCTGGCCCCGCCTCAACGATCAGGAACAATTCCCCCGGTATAAACGCCCGCCCCTGGAAATCGACCACAGTGAGCTGCTGCGCGTGTTCACAGGCATGAAGGAAAAAATGGAAGCGGTTATCCGTATATTGTAACACTGCCTGACTATATTTACAAGCAGGTTATGCAAGAATTACCGGACGAATGAAATTATCCAGGCTCGTTTGTTTCTTATGTTGTTTGCCCGTACTGCTCACCGCGGGCGACGGTTACCGTTTCCGTTATATCGATCTGCCGGAGATCATGCGCGACGCTACCATCAACACCACCGCGGTAGACCGCGCCGGCATGCTTTGGTTCAGCTCCGGCAACGGCCTGCACCGTTACGACGGGAACCAGCTGCTGACCTTTCACCAGGTCAGTAAACCCGCCATCGGCAGCAACTTCATCAATGTTTTGTTCGCAGATTCGAAAGACCGCCTGTGGATAGGCGCCAACAACGGGGTGACCTGTTTCGACCTTCGCAGCTGGAAAACAGCCGTCGTTCCGCTGGCTAACGGCGGCACCGCCAACATCACGCGGATCTGCGAAAGCCGCGACGGCGGCATTTACCTGGCTTCCAATGAAGGCCGCTTTTTCCGTTACGGCAACAACCGGCTGGAACTGCTGGCGGACCTTGGGAAAGCCTTTCCCTTCAACCCGACGCGGGCAGCGGTCAATTTCCTCCAGGAAACGGAGCCCGGGGTGTTCTGGGTGCACAGCGACCACAAACTGCTGCGCATCGATTCGAAAGGGCAGGTGTACGATCCCGGGCTGGGATTCGACGTCAGTGGGCCTGTGTATTTTTACGGCCCGCAACAGGTGATTTTCCAGGATCCCGCAAAAAACATGGTGGAGTATAACCTCCGTACCCGCGAACGCAAAAAGTTACCCGTTCCTTTCAACGATACCGCGAACCTGAACAAACGGATGCTGCTCTTCCCCATGCCCGGCGGTGAAATCGGCATTTTTATCAACAAGCGCGGGTTGTTCAGCTACAATCCTTTTACCAGGGAATCCGGCGAAAGGATGAAAGGCGTGGATGTGAATTTTTCGACGCTGCGGGCGGGCGACATCCAGACGGCAGGCAACAAGATCTATATCTGTTTCAGTAAAAACATCGCGGAATTGCAGCGGGTGCAAACCCCTTTTACCAGCCTGCTCATCAACCCCGTATCGGAGTCCGCGCCCAACAGCGTGCGCAGCATGTTGCGCCATCCCAACGGCCTGCTGTATACCGGCACCTATAGCAACGGGTTTATCAGCTTCGATGAAACCACCGGCGAAAAAAAGATACTCGGCCCTCACTTCGTTTATGCCAGCCTGTTATGGGACAACAACAGGATATTGCTGGCCACGGAAGGATTGGGCCTGCAATGGTATTACGTTAAGGAAAACAGGTTTGAAGCCATCCGGGGAGACACGCTGCATACGCCGCGGGAAGACAGGATGCGCGATTTATTTCTGATCAGCCTCTGCCGGGAGAGCGACTCGCTGGTGTGGGTGGGAGGATATAACGGCGTATTCCGGATGAACCCTTTCACCGGCGCCACGGCGTACATCCGCGACGTGAGCGGCTGGGAAGAATTGCGACGTGCGAAGGTATATCATATCCTGCGGGTGGATCAGCAACTGTATTTCTCTACCGGCAACGGTTTGTATGCTTATCATCCCGGGAAAAAACAATTGCGGCGGCTGATCGAAGAGCCGCTGTATGTCACGCAGCATGTGGGGAAGGAGCTATGGGCCGCCACCAACGGCAAGGGCATCCTTGTGCTGGATGAGAACGGCCGGTTGAAAACCACGCTGAACACACAAAGCGGCCTGGCGGGCAACTCCGTGTATTGCCTCGTGCAATATGGGCAAAAAGCGGTGGCCGGCACCAACCAGGGGCTCAGCATCGTAGATATAACCAACCGTACGGCGAAAAATTTCACACGCCTGCAAAACCTGCCGTCGAACGAATTCAACCACTCTGCGGCGCATGTGAGCGGCGGCAGGGTGTACCTCGGTACTATCAACGGTCTCACCACGTTTACGATGGCTGATCTGGCCGCCTTTACGCAGCGCGATCATCCCGTTCCCATGCACCTGACCAGTTTCAGCACGGTCAGCCGCAGCGGGCCGCAACACGATTATTCCCTGCCTTATCATACGGAAGACCGGCTGGTGGTGCCCGCCGGTGTGCAGTATTTCTCCCTGCGTTTCGGCGGGGTGGATGCCGCGGCCGACCAGGTGTATTATTACCGCACCCGCGAAAAAGCCCCCTGGCTGGAAATCGGCCGGCAACGGGAGCTCAGCTTTGCCGGCATGGCGCCGGGCAAATACATGGTGCAGTTGGCGGCGAAGCTTAACAGCGGCAACGACTTCACCACACTGCTAACGGTGCCGCTGGTGGTACGGCCCAACTGGTATGAAACGGTCTGGTTCAAAGTTGCCGTCATACTGGCGCTGCTGCTGGGTGCATGGCTGCTATTCCGTTACCGCATGCAGCAGTTGCTCCGCGAACAACGCCTCCGCACTAAAATCGCAGGCGACCTGCACGATGAAGTGGGCAGCTCGCTGACGCGAATTTATTTCCAGGCCGACCATCTCAGCATGCGGCACAGCGACAAAACGGCGCTCCGGAAAATCGCGGATTCCAGCAAACACGCCCTCAGCACCATGAGCGACATGGTATGGTCCATCGACGCGCGGTTCGATACGGCGGAAGACCTGGTGGCGCGCATGCGTGATTACCTCAGCAACCTGCAGAACGATCTCGATATCAAATGCACTTTTGAATTGCAGGGCGAATACGCCGGCCGCCGGCTGAGCCAGGCGGTACGGCAGAACTTCTTCCTGATATTCAAGGAAGCCATCAGCAACGCGGCCCGCTACAGTAGCGAGCCCTGCTTGAAGGTGGAACTGGCTTTCGATAAAAGCGTGCGCATGCGCGTCACGAACGGCTGCCTCGGTGAGAACGGCAAGATGAAACATTACCAGGGCGGCCGCGGCATCGAACAGATGCAGGCCCGCGCGGCACGCATGAAAGGCAGCCTCACCGCCCGCAGGGAAGGAGAACAATTCGTACTGCACCTGCAGGTGCCGGCATAGTCCCCCCAACAGGGGATATATTTTTTAACCCGAACAGTCCATATTTGCAAGCATGATCAACCTGGGTTTGATAGAAGACGACAACGATATCCGGAACACGCTCATGGAGTTCTTTAACGACCAGGCGGGTTTCAGTTGCATCGTAGCCGCTCCCAGCGTGGAACGGTTCATGGAGCAGTGGCCTGCGGGCGTGCAGCTCGACCTGGTATTGTCGGACATCGGCCTGCCCGGCCTTTCCGGTATCAAGGGCGTGCCGCTGATCAAAAAAAGAGCGCCCCGCTGCCAGGTGATGATGCTCACCGTATACGAAGAACCGGAGAAAATATTCCAAGCCCTCTGCGCCGGCGCCACTGGTTACCTGCACAAACAGACACCGCTGTTAAAGATCAAGGAGGCTGTGATCACGTTGATGGAAGGCGGCTCGCCGATGTCGCCGGGCATTGCCCGTAAGGTGGTGGCGTATTTTAACCCGCGCAGCGCGGATAATCTGGTGGAAAAGCTGACCCCGCGCGAGTCGCAGACATTACAGGCCATCGAAGAAGGGCTCACCAACAAGGAAGTGGCTATCCGCCTCAACATCTCCCTCGAAACCGTCAAAACGCACATTAAAAACATTTATCAGAAACTGGAGGTAAACAACCGCCATGCCCTGATCACTGGAAAATATAAAAACGGAAGCTAAACGCATTTGTATCCTATCCCTAATTGTGGGGCTGTTCTTTCCAGGACAGCCCTTTTTTTGCCCGGTTTTGGGCGCTTCGTATACAAGGTATTATAAAAAAGAATAATTTAGTTTCAAATCAATCAATCATGGAAACTAACAACTTATTGGACCTTCAAATCGACCCCGAATCGGGCAGTCTTTTATCGGAAGCGGCAAAATGGGGAAAATTCCTGGCCATCGTCGGTTTTGTCGGCTGCGGGTTTATGCTCCTGGGCGGCCTGATGCTGGCTGCGATGTCGTCTACCATCAGCAGCCAGATGGAGGCGATGGGTGGGACCGGTGCCGCGACATTCTACAGCAGCGGCATGGGAACGGCGCTGTACATCGGCATGGCCGTACTTTACCTGTTCCCCTGTTTATACCTGTACAGGTTTGCAGGCCGCATGCAGGAAGCCTTGCGCTCCACCGATCAGGGTGTGCTCAACAGTTCTTTCGCCAACCTGAAATCCATGTTCAAATTCATGGGCATCCTGACGATCATTATCATCGCATTCTCCATACTGGCGTTCATATTCGCAATAGTAGCGGCAACCACCCTGGCGTAAAATTTCAGGATGATGCAGCGAAAACTCCCGCACACACGGTGATGCGAAACATGGACGCAGCGTCATGCATACAGTTGCCGATCAATCATAATCTTTAAGAAATAAGTTGCAGTGCCGGCGTATCAGCCGGCATTGTTGCTGGTAAGCGTAAACTTCAGGCTTTTTTCGTCAAGGGCATTTCCAGCCTGAAACTAACGGCCATGGTGAGTTTGCGGATGGCTATGGCCAGCTGGTTTTCCACGGTTTTTACGGAGAGGTTGAGAATGGCGGCCACTTCCTTATACCGCAGGCCGTACTGTTTAACGAGCACGAATACTTCGCGGCATTTCGGCGGCAGTTCGCCGATGGCTTCTTCCATTTTTCCCATCATTTCTGCGGTGATCAGCAGCTGCTCCGGGTCTGGGGAGAGTTGCATCATTTCTTCCTTGTCGCCAAGCGGCAGGCTGGGAGCGGCGGAGAGTCTGCGGCTGTGATCTACCACGCGGTTGCGCGCGGATACAAAAAGGTATACTTCCGGGTTGCGGATGTTGCCCAGCTCATGTCTTTTCTGCCAGCACTGTACAAATACATCGTGCGTAATTTCTTCGGCTATCTCCCTGTTTTTGATGAGTGAACAGGTAAACCGGAACAGCGTTACGAAAAAATGATCATAGAACTCCCTGAAGGCATGCTGATCGTTTTCAGAAGTCATTTTTTTGAACAAAGCTGCGAGGTCTGTCATACAAGCCGCAATTTATCATACGTAGATTACGCTAAAGTTAACAAAATACCGATATAAAAAAATATTTGGGACGCTTTGGGGGATTTTTGGACCAGCCCTCGTCCTTCTGATGTAAACGGACTCATTTTAATGAACGAACAGCACGAAAAGATATATACCCTGATGTCCAGGAAGCTGGCGGAAGAGGCAAGTGCGGAGGAACTGGAAGAACTGGACGCCCTGTTGGCCGAACACCCTGAATTACAATACGCCTTCAGTATGGTCACGGAATTGTCGCCCCTGCCCAAACCCACCGACCCGCCGACGGCGGACGAACTGGAGCGGAAAAACAGGGGCGCCGCGCGCATCCAGCGGCTCTTTGATGAAGAGGCGGCCGCCGTACCGGTGCGCCGTCTGAAACCCCGCTGGCCCTGGATGGCCGCCGCTTCGGTGGTATTACTGGCGGGTGTGGCCGCCGTTTGGGCCCTGCGCGGGAAAAACAGCCTGGAGCAGGTAGTGGTGGAAACCCGCTTCGGCCCGAAGCAACAGGAAGTACAGCTGCCCGACGGTACGACCGTGACGCTCAACGCGGGGAGCAAGCTGGTGTACGATGAGGCCGCTCTCGCGAGCGGCAAAAGGGAAGTGCGCCTGGAAGGGGAAGGTTTCTTTAAAGTGAAAGCGGACGAACAACATCCTTTTATCATTAAAACGGGCAAGGTAGACGTACGGGTGCTCGGCACCACCTTCAACCTGAAAGCCTACCCGGAAGACAACCGTGTGGAAACATTCCTGATCAGCGGCAGGGTGGAAGTAGCCTATGAGGAAAACGGGCGCAAAACCCGGATGCAGCTCAGGCCCAGCGAACGTTTCATCGTCAGCCTGCCTGCCGTGGAAATCAGGGGGAACACGCCACCGCCGCCGCCGGTATTGAAAAGCGCCGCGCCGGATGAAATGCGCGCCGCCGTTATGGAGCCCGGCTGGCTCACCGGCCGCCTCGAACTGGAAAATGTCACCTTCGAACAGCTCGTGAATGAGCTGGAACGCTGGTACGACGTAAAAATCACCATTAAAAACGAACAACTCAAAGCCGAGATCTTTACCGGCACCTTCGATTCAAAATCGCTCCCGGAAGTACTGGAAGCACTGCAGTATACCCTGCAGTTCAAATACAGCATTGATGAAAACAGAAAAACAGTTGAACTCTGGTAATTATTCACGTCTTTAAATCGCTGCCTATGTAACGAATTTGCCACACTACGCACTGCGGCCAAAAAAAGGGAAGTGCGCCAACACCTCCCTTCTGTAAAGGTCAAAAAAATTGCCTCCTGTCTCGTAACAAGGGATGGCTACTTTATTCAACCCTACAATCCAAAAGTATGAAAAAAAACTGGTCATGCATTTTTTCCATATCTGAAAAGCGCATACATAAAATAATACTGCGTATGAAGATAATTTCAGTCCTGATGCTGACTGCCTGCCTCCAGGTGAGCGCCACGGGATATTCGCAGGAAAGACTGAGTCTGGAATACAGCAACATCAACATCAAGAAGCTCCTCAGCCTGGTAAGTAAAAAAAGCGATTATACTTTCCTGTACCGTAATGTGACCATTCCGGATAAGACGATCAACATCAACGTAAAAAACGCGCCTGTTTTAAGCATTCTCGACGAAACGCTGGCAGGCACGGAACTGTCGTATAAAGTACTGTCGGGCAAACTGGTGGTGATTATGCCTGCGGGCGAAGTGCTGCAGACCAAACCCGTCAAGGGCAAGGTGACGGACTCGGAAGGCCAGCCACTGATCGGCGTTACGGTGATGGTTAAAGGGACCACCAGGGGCGCGCAAACCGACTCCAAAGGCGAGTTCAGCATAGAGGCGCCGGAAAACGCCACACTGGTTTTTTCCTACATCGGTCACGAATCACAGGAGGTATCTGTGAAAGACGCCGGCAAAGCGCTCGATATTGTGCTGAAGGGCGGTGCAAGCGGCCTTACGGAGATCGTAGTGGTAGGTTATGGCGTGCAGAAAAAGATCAATCTGAGCGGCGCTGTGGACGCGATTTCCGGTAAAGCGTTGGAAAGCCGGCCCATCAACAACATCGCTACCGGTTTGCAGGGTCTGTTGCCGAACCTCAACATCGGCCTTTCCAACGGCCGGGTAACTTCCACGCCATCCTTCAACATCCGTGGCGCAACCGGCCTGCCCGGCTCAAACACGGCGCCTTTTATTCTCGTCGATAATATCCCGGCCACGCCTGATGAACTGGCACGGCTCAACCCGGCGGACGTGGAGAGCATCACCGTGCTGAAAGACGCCGCTTCCGCCGCTATTTACGGTGCCCGCGCCGCATTCGGGGTGGTGCTGATCACGACCAAATCCGGCGTCAACGACCGTCTCTCCGTTTCCGTAAGCACCAATTACGCATTGCGTACACTGGGGAAAGTGCCGGAAATCGTAACAGACCCTTACCTCACGATGGATTATAAGCACCGCGCTGCGACGCCGCTGTACAACCTGTTCCCGGATGCCGTGCGGGAATACGCAAAAAAACGGTCTGCTGATCCTTCGCTGCCGGCTGTTATCGTAGATCCCAACAACCCGAACGCATGGGCCTATTACGGCACCACGGACTGGTTGCATGAAGCCTATACCAAAACCGCGCCCTCAAGCAATACCAGCTTCAGCATTTCAAAGAAAGACAAGAAACTGGCCTACTACCTGTCTGGCGAATATTTCCAGAATAATGGCCAGCTGAAGTACGGCAACGACGTATACAAACGCTATAACCTTCGTGCGAAAGGCACCTACGAGTTCAACGACCGCGTTAAACTGGGCACCAACACCACCTTCACCAGCGGCGACTATGATTCTCCCGGGTTTATTGACGGCGACTTTTTCCATAACGTGAACCGCACACCGGCATTGTCCGTACTGCGCAACCCCGACGGTTCCTGGACCTCGGACGGAGCCAGCCTGTTCGGGCGTTTGCAGGATGGCGGGCGCAACAAAAGCGTCCTCAATGAGTTCGTGCTGACCGCCAATGGTGAGGTAGGCATCCTCAAAGGCGTATGGGACATCAAGGCCGACGCTACCTTCCGCCGGTACAACAACGTGGTGAACGGATTCGGCGTACCCGTGCCCTACAACAACGGGCCGAACCAGCCGATCAAATATACCGGCGCCAATCCGTCGTTCGCCAACAACGCGGCCGACGCCTACCGTTACAACGTTTACAACGTATATACCGATTTTCATAAGACCTTTGCCAAACGCCATTTTGTGCAGGCGCTGGCCGGTTTCAACCAGGAATACTATTATTTCAACCGCTTCAGCACCACCCGTCAGGGCCTGATCAGTAACTCGCTCCCCAGCCCGCAGCTGGCCACCGGAACGGTGACCACTACCTCCAGGATCGACGACTGGGCAGTGCGTGGTCTCTTTTACCGCCTCAATTACATTTACAACGACAAGTACATACTGGAGTTCAACGGCCGCTACGACGGTACCTCCCGCTTCCCGTCCCACGACCGCTGGGGCTTCTTCCCTTCGGCTTCCGCTGCCTGGGTGTTGACCAACGAGGAGTTCTTCAAGCCGCTGGCGCATCCCCTGCATCTCGACGTACTGAAGTTCCGCGCGTCTTACGGCTCCCTGGGCAACCAGGCGACCGTCAATTCATACGGATACATTCCCACCATGGGCTCCGGTCAGATCGGGCAGATCCTCGACGGGGCAAGGCCGATCGGTGTAACACAGCCCGCGCCTGTATCCAGCTCGCTCACCTGGGAAAAGATCAGGACTTTGAACTTCGGGGTGAACATGAGCTGGCTCAACAACAGGCTCAGCATCGACGGTGATATTTACACCCGCACCGTGGAAGACCTGCTGACGAAAAGCAAAACGCTGCCCGCCGTATTCGGCGCCAATGAGCCCAATACCAATGCAGCAGACATCCGGGTAAAAGGATGGGAACTGAGCATGAAATGGAACGATGAATTCACCCTGGGCGGCTCTCCGTTCAACTATGGTGTAAGGTTCATCCTGTCTGACAGCTACGCGGAAGTGATGAAGTTCGACAATCCAGGCCGTTTGCTGAGCGACCATTACGTGGGTAAACGTTTTGGAGAGATCTGGGGCCTGGAAAACGATGGGTTCTTTCAGACAGAAGATGAGCTGAAAAATTCTCCCGACCAGACCGATGTAGGTTCAGATGACCAGAACTACAAATTCTATGTAGGTGACCTGAAATTTAAAGATCTCAACGGCGATAAAAAGATCAATTACGGCAAACGTACGGTAGATGATCCGGGAGACAGCCGTATTATCGGCAACAGCAGCATCCGCCTGCCTTACAGCCTCGACCTCTCTGCCGACTGGAAAGGTTTTGACCTCCGGGTATTCTTCCAGGGTGTGGGCAAACGCGACTGGTATCCGAACCCCAGCAACCACTACTTCTGGGGTGTATTCGCACAACCGTGGACGAACGTGCAGGTGCATAACCTCGACAGCTGGACGCCCGAACAACGCAACGCCTATTTCCCCCGCCTGAAGTCTTATATCGCTGAAGATGCTTCCGAGCTGGGTGCGCCGCAAACACGCTATCTGCAGAATGCCGCTTACCTGCGCCTGAAGAACCTGACCGTCGGCTACACACTGCCATCTGCGCTTACCCGCAAGGCGCATATCGAAAGGCTGCGTTTCTACTTCAGTGCGGAGAACATTTTTACCCGCTCGCATTTGAAGGCGAATCTCGATCCGGAAGGTTTGGGCGGTAGCGTATATCCTTTCCAGAAAACATATTCCGGTGGTCTGAATCTCAATTTCTAAATCTGACGCAAAACAAACAGCATGAAAAACATCAGCTTCTATATAGGTTTAGGGATGCTCGCAGCGGCAACAGTGTCCTGCAAAAAAGATTTTCTCGACAGGTTCCCGAAAACGGAAGTGACGCAGGAAACTTTCTTCAACACCCCGCAGGACCTGGAAACATACACGAACACCTTATACGGCCAGCTGCAATACGGCACCGACGATATCAATTCTGACAACATCAGCAGCTACAGCGGCGGAGGGGAAGTAGACGCCCTGGTGCGCGGTTCCGTTACGCCGAACAATGCCGGCGGCTGGAACAGGGATGAATGGGCCAAACTGCGCCGCATCAATTTTATGCTCGACAACGTGCATAAAACCACCGGCGACGCGACCGCCATCAAACATTACATCGGTATCGCCCGCTTTTTCCGCGCCTGGTTCTATCTCGGCAAAATGGCCCGTTATTCGGACGTGCCCTGGTATAACACCGCACTCGCCACCGACAACGAACAACTCTACAAAGCCCGCGACCCGCGCGCGCTGATCGCCGACTCCATCCTCAACGACCTGACCTTTGCCGTGGAGAACATCAAGCCCGACGAAGGCAACCGCACCCGCGTGTCGAAATGGGTGGCGCTCGCGCTGATGACGCGGTTCGGGCTGTATGAAGGCACCTACCGGAAATATCACGGCGAACTGAACCTCGCCAACGATCATACCCGCTTCCTCGAGAAAGCGGTGTGGGCGGCAGACGAAATCATGAAAAGCGGCCGCTTCGTTATTCACAACACCGGCGCCGGTGCCGCCGATTACCGGGTACTGTTCTCCAGCAGCTCACTGGCCGGCAACAAGGAAATGATCCAGTGGGCCGACTATCAGCAGGCGCTCGGCGTGGGCAACAATACGCATACGGTATTGGGTTGGACCTGGTCGCTCAGCAACAGCCTGGCTACCACCTACCTGATGAAAGACGGCACGCCGTTTACCGCACAGGCCGGTTATGACAAGAAAGGGTTCATCGACATGTTTACCGACCGCGATCCGCGTCTCGCTGAAACGGTAGCCCCTCCGGGCTTTTCACCCAACCAGGACGGCAAGCCGTATATCGCCAAACCGAACCTGGGCGGTCTCGACCAGGTGAAGTTCTATCCCCGCAGCCCGGCGCAGCGCCAGGGCTGGGTAGCTAACTACACCGGTTTGCCCGTATTCCGCTATGCAGAGGTGCTGCTCGCATATGCCGAAGCGAAAGCAGAGCTGGGCACCATCACGCAGGCCGATCTCGATAAAACCATCAAACTGCTGCGCACCCGCGTGCAAATGCCCGCGCTGGATGCGGCGGCGGCCAATGCCAATCCCGATAACGTGCTGGCGCTGGAATACCCCGCGGTAACCGGTCCTAACAAAGGCCTGTTGCTCGAAATCCGCCGTGAGCGGAGAGTGGAGCTGGCCTGCGAAGGACTGCGGTACGACGACCTGATGCGCTGGAAAGCAGGCATGCGCTTGCAGGATGCGCAGGGCGGTATGTATGTGGCCGCGCTGGGCGCCATCGATGTGAGCGGCGACGGTAAGCCGGACATCGCCATCCTGGCTTCGCCGAAAGACGAATCGCCCATCGCCGGCCTGCCCGAGGATGTGAAGAAAGGGCTGTCGAAATTCTACCTGAAAGATGAAAATGGTAAGGACAATAATTTTTATCTCCAGAATGGTACCTCCGGTAAAATTCTTTTTACCCGCGACCGCGATCAGCCCAGGGTGTTCCAGGAGCCGAAGTATTACTATCGCCCCGTTCCCCAGGATCAACTGATCCTCAACAGCCAGCTGAAACAGATTTTCGGTTGGTAAAGAACATCATTTTTTAACAGCAGGAGTGCCGGCCGACCAGCCGGCATTCTTATCTTTACGCGCTATGATCAGACTATCCCGCCTGCTGCTACTCGCAGGCATATGCAGTGTACAGGCCGCTGCAGCGCAATACAGCGGCTATGTGTTTTCCGACGACAATAAGAACGGCCTCCGCGAGCCCCGGGAAAAAGGTATCGCCGGCGTGCGTGTATCCGACGGGTTGAACGTGCTCGTGACGGACAGCGACGGCGCTTTTACCCTGCCCGGCCATGCCCGCAACCGGTTCGTTTTTATCACGACGCCCGCAGGTTACCGCACCACCAAAGCGTTCTACATGCCGCTTTCCCCGAAAACGGAAGCTTACAATTTCGGCTTGCAGCCGGTGCAGCAGAACGGCACCTTCCTGCGCATCACCGACACCGAAACGGCGCAGTTCGATAACTGGGTGACCGACGTGAAACAATACGCCCGCAACGAAAAGGCGGACTTCCTGATACATACGGGCGACATCTGCTACGAAAAAGGCATGAACTTCCACGCTGCGCAGGTCAACACCCAAACCATGGACCTGCCCGTGTATTACGCCATCGGCAATCACGACCTCGTGAAAGGCGCGTACGGAGAGGAATTGTATGAGTCCCTGTTCGGGCCCGTGTTTTATTCTTTCGAATCGGGAAAGGTGCACTACATCGTAACGCCCATGCGAAGTGGCGATTACAAACCTTCTTATACGGACGAGGATGTGTATCAATGGCTGAAGAACGACCTGGCGAAGGCCGATCCCGCCAAACCGGTCGTGATCTTCAATCATGACCTGCTCACCTACGACAGCACGTTCCGTTTCAAAGACCTGGTGCTGAACGAGCACCGCCTCAAAGCCTGGATTTACGGGCACTGGCATATCAACTTCTCCCGCATGCACGGGCAGAACGGCGTTCGTTCCATTTGCGCCGCACCGGCGGCAGGCGGCGGTATCGACAATTCGGCCTGTAATTTTGATGTGTTCTCAACAGACGGCAGCGGCATTACGGATATCCGACGCCGTTATACCTACGCGCACCGCAAGCTGGCGATGTTGTACGCCGCCGGCCGCGACGTCACCGTGAACGCCTACCACACGGCGAGCCCGGTGAAATCCGTGACCGTCCGGACGTTCGACCAGAAAGGGAATGCATTGCAGGTACTGTCGCTGACACCCCAGTCCGACTGGAACTGGCGGGGCGGGCAGTTGCACGCAAAGGCGCATACCGCCGCCACCGAAGCCCTGCTGAACAACGGAGAAATCCTCTTCACCCGCGATACCATCGGTAACACCCGTCTTGTTGCCTCCGGTAACCTGAAAGGCAATATCTGGCGCAGTGCGCCGGTATCCGGCGATAACCTGGTATTCATCGCTACCATCGATGATGAATTGAACCGGCATTGCGGCATCTCCGCCATGGACTTCAACGGGAAAGTGAAATGGCAGTTCCGTACCCGCAACTCCGTGAAGAATATGCTCTCGTACGCTAACGGCACGGTGCTGGGCACGGATGCGGAAGGATATACCTATGCGGTGGATGCGAAAACAGGCCGGCTGAAATGGGAGCATCAGGGCGGCCTCAATTCCCTGCCGGAATATTGCTCCGGGGGGATTGTGGACGGTGATAGCTATTACACCGGCGCCGGCAAATACCTGCAGGCGCTGTCCATCAAAGACGGTTCCGTAAAATGGACGAATACCGGCTGGGCCGGGGGAGAAGGCACGCCGGCCACCATCGTGCAGCAGGGCAACCTGCTGGCCGTTTCTTCCAACTGGAACGCCCTGTTCATGCACGAGGCCTCGACCGGCAAACTGCTGTGGAAGAAAAACAACGCGGGCATCCGTTTCAGGAGCAGCACGCCCGTGTTCGCGGACGGTGAGCTGATCGTGTGCGGCACGGAGTTCATCCACTTCCTCGATCCGCAGACCGGCCGTACGAAAGACAGCATCCCCGTGAGCGACGGCATCAAAACGATGGCCGCGCCGGTGGTAACGCCGCAGCACATCATCGTGAGCGGCGCGGCGGAAGGGCTCGTCGCCTTCGACCGTACAACGCACAATGAAGCCTGGCGCTTCAAACCGGGCGAAGCGATCTTCTATTCCGCGCCTTATTCCAAACCTTCATCGGCTACCATAGAAAGCACGCCGTTGTTCGTGAATGGCCGCCTGTACGCTGCAGCGCTCGACGGGCGCCTCTATGTGCTGGATGCGCAGACCGGGAAGGTGTTGCAGCAGGAGGATGTTGGTTGCCCCATTTTTGCGCCGGTGGCGCGGGAGGGGCAGCTGACGCTGCTGAGCGACTTTGCGGGGAACGTCTACTTCTTCAAACTATAAAAGCAAAATGCCGGGTTATTCCCCGGCATTTTTTAATTCGATCATAAATTCATTGGCCCAGTATTCAATGTTGAAGTGGCTGACGTTCTGGTACAGCCGCTTCATCCTGATCTGCCGTTCCTGTTTATTCATGGAAATAGCCCGTAGGAGGCTTTCTTTCATGGACGCATTGTCGTACGGGTTGGTGAGGATGGCCGTGGGCAGTTCCACCGACGCCCCTGCGAATTCAGACAGCACCAAAGCCCCGTCCGATTCGGGATTGAGGCCCTGCACCGCAACATATTCCTTCGCCACGAGGTTGAGCCCGTCGCGGAGCGGGGTGATCCAGGCGATGTCCGAAATGGCGTAATAGGCCAGCACTTCCTCGAACGAAAACGAACGGAAAAAGAAGTGGATGGGCACCCAGTCGATCCGCGAATACTGGCCGTTGATCTTGCCGATCAGCTGTTC
The DNA here is from genome assembly GCF_003813775.1 of Chitinophaga lutea. Classification (NCBI taxonomy): domain Bacteria; kingdom Pseudomonadati; phylum Bacteroidota; class Chitinophagia; order Chitinophagales; family Chitinophagaceae; genus Chitinophaga; species Chitinophaga lutea. The sequence continues at coordinate 881,076 of NZ_RPDH01000003.1, forward strand.
CAGCTCCTGCTGTACCTGCTCGTATATTTTCATCCCGCTGGCAGGAGGGGTGCAGATGTTGATCAGTTCGATCTTGCCGTGCAGGTTGGGATGTTCTTCCAGGAACTGGTGGAAGGCTTTGATTTTTTCGAGCGGGCCTTTTACATAGTCGAGGCGCTCTATGCTGAGAATGGTCTTTTTACCGTTGGTCTGTTTTTTCAGTTCCGTGATGAGTTGCCGGGTGGAGGGTTTCTCCGTCAGTTCTTTGATGTAATCCACATGCACGCCCACGGGATTGGCGCCCAGCCTTATTTTCCGGCGGCCGGTGTCGATCTCGCGGGTCATGGTGCCGGTGCCCATGGCGCAGCTGTAGGTGAGGAAGCGCGGCGCGCAGTTCATCTGTTCCGTGATTTTAACGGGCATGTGGCTTTTCACCACGTCCACGAAATTCTCCACGTAACGGGGGATGTGAAAACTCACGTAGTCGCATTGCAGCAGGCTGCCGATGATTTCCGCGCGCCAGGGAATGATGTTGAATGTGTTCGCGGCGGGGAAAGCGGTATGATGGAAGAAGCCGATTTTCAGGTCGGGGCGCAGCATGCGCAGGTAACCCGGCACCATCCAGAGGTTGTAATCGTGTATCCAGACCATCGCATTCAGTTCCGCTTCCGCGGCGGCTTTTTCGGCGAAGCGGCGGTTGATCTTCAGGTAATGTTCCCAATGTTCGTGGTTGAACTGCGCTTTTTCGGTGAAGGAAAAAATCGCGGGCCAGAAAGCTTCCTTGGAAAAGAGTTTGTAAAAGATGTCGATGTCTTCTTTTTCCATCAGCACGGGGCTGGCCATCAGGTTGGGGTATTGCTCCCGGTCGATGTGGAAGTTCTCCGCCTGTTCTTCGTCTTCCTGTTTTTCCTGCCAGGCCACCCACAAGCCGGGGCGCTGCGTTTTGAAAAAGTTGGTGAGCGTGGGCAGGATGCCGTTCGGGCTTTTGGGGGAGCGGCGGATCTTTTTGCCGTTCACTTCCACCGTTTCAAAAGGGAAGCGGTGGTACAGCATCACGAGCTGTGAAGAGATGTTGGGCGCCGTTGCGGGCGTTTTTTCCCTGAAATAGGGCCGGAAGTCGCTGAAGTGTTCCAGCGCTTCAAGGATGCCGCCTGCGCCGGCGGTGTCCGACAGCAGCACGTCGTCCAGGTCACGGGTGGCCGTGGTGAGCGCGTGTTCCGCTTCGCCCACTACCACGCCTTTGAAGCCGCGGCCGTACAGCGAAAGGTCGTTGAGCGTATCGCCGGCTACGAGCACATCCGTTTCCGGTATCTGTAATAATTTCACGAGGTGCTGCAGCGTGCTGCCTTTGTTGACGGAGCGCGGCAATACGTCTAGGAATTTGTTGGCGGACAGGATGATGTCGCAGCCGAGGGTTTTTTCGAGTTCGTTTATTTGGGATTTGATGTTTTCGTCGTCGAAAAAAAACGAGCACCGCCGCTGTTGCGGCACTGTCTGGAGGCGCAAGCCGCCGATGTGCTCCATCTGTTCCATGATGACCGCTTTGCCCGGCCATTTGTTTTCGATATTGTTCTGGATGGGCTGCACCGGCTGGAGGGTCGCCCCGTCGAGCACCGTGGCGCCCACATCGCAGATGATGTAATCAGGCCTGGGAATCACGGGATCGCTCAACAGCGGGAGAATACTCTCCACCCCGCGGCCGGTGACGAATATCAGCCGGAAATCATCGTTTTCGCGGATGATGTTGTACAGGTGCTCTTTGTGTTGGTGCGTACCGCCTAAAAATGTTCCGTCCAGGTCTGTTGCTAGAATCATGCATGGTAATTTTGGTGAAAGAATAAAAGAATATAGGTTAGAAACCGTTGGCAGGTGCCGGGGGATTCGGGTTTGAACAGCGATGCAAAGGTACTGAAAAACGAAGGGGCTTCCGGTGACAATTTGGCGATATGGGTGACGATGCGGCACATATATGAAATTACCGGGATTTTTATTATATTGTCGTTATATGACAGAAAAGCCAAAACGATTATTCGACGCGGTCGCATACCAGCTGGAAAGGTTCCCTAAACCCGATATGCTTGTTTCCAAAGTAGATGGCATCTGGCGGCCCTGGGGCACAGCCCAGGTGCAGCAGATCGTGAACCGCTTCAGTGCGGGCCTGCTGGCCCTCGGCGTGGGCGGCAACGATTTCACCGCCGAAGGGGCGGACAAAATAGCCATCATCAGTAACAACCGGCCGGAGTGGGTGTTTACCGACCTTGCCGTACAGCAGACGGGCGCAGTGCTGGTGCCGCTTTATCCCACTACCAACCCGATGGAGATCGAATTCATCCTCAACGACGCGGCTGTTAAATACATCTTCGTCAGCAGTGCGGAATTGCTGCAGAAGATCCGCGACCTCCAGGGTAAAGTGCCCACGCTGAAACAGATCTACACGTTCGAGGAAATCCCCGGCGCGGAACACTGGAGCAAAATTACGGACATGGCCACCGATGAGCTGCTGCAGAAAGTGGAGGCCATCCGCCCCACGATCAGCGAAGAACACCTGGCCACCATCATCTACACCTCGGGTACCACGGGCACACCGAAAGGCGTGATGCTCACACATAAAAACATCGTCAGCAACGTATTCAATTCCAAGGAAAGTTTCCCGTTCCCCGACGCGCCCGAACAGAAAGTGCTGAGCTTCCTGCCGCTGAACCACATCTTCGAAAAGATGTGCACCTACATCTACCTGTTCAGCGGCATCGGCGCCTACTACGCGGAAAGCCTCGATAAAATCGGCGATAACCTGAAAGAGGTAAAACCCGACGGGTTCACCACCGTACCGCGCCTGCTCGAAAAAGTGTACGAAAAGATCATGAGCGCCGGCAACGAACTGACGGGCGCCAAACGTGCGCTGTTTTTCTGGGCCGTAGGGCTCGGCAAACGGTACGACAATGTCAGGGACGGCGGCTGGTGGTACAACACCCAGCTGAAACTCGCCAACAAGCTCATCTTCTCCAAATGGCGCGAAGCGCTGGGCGGAAGAGTGCAGTTCATCGTCACCGGCGGCGCCGCCTGCCAGGAAAACCTGCTGCGCATCTTCAACGCCGCGCAGATACCCGTGTATGAGGGATACGGCCCCACCGAAAACAGCCCCGTCATCAGCGTAAACAGGCGTTTTACGCCCGACGGCGTGCGTTTTGGCACCACGGGCCCGCCCATCGTGGGACAGGAGGTAAAACTGACCGAAGAAGGCGAAATATGCGTGAAAGGGCCTTCGGTGATGAAAGGTTATTACAAACGGCCCGACCTCACCGCCGAAACGGTGATCGACGGCTGGCTGCATACCGGCGATATCGGTACGTTCATCGACGGGAAATTCCTGAAGATCACCGACCGCAAAAAAGAACTCTTCAAAACCAGCGGCGGCAAATACGTGGCCCCGCAGCCCATCGAAAACAAAAGCAAGGAAAGCCCCTTCGTCGAACAGATCATGGTGGTCGGTTCGGAACGAAAGTTCGTGGCGGCATTGATCGTACCGTCGTTCAACATGCTCAAAAGATGGATGAAACAGAATAATATCGACTTCACCACCAACGAGGAAGCCGTTCGCAACCCGGACGTGCTGGCCATGTACCAGAAGGTGATCGACCGCTACAACGAAAACTTCAACCACGTGGAGCAGATCAAGAAGTTTGCCCTGATGCCGAAGGAGTGGGGCGTGGAAACCGGGGAAATGACTCCCAAACTCAGCCTCCGCCGGAAAGCCATCATGGAGAAGTATAAAGACGTAGTGGAGAAAATTTATGCGGCCTGACGCAAGCTATATGTACTTGTAAAAAAAGCCCCGGACAATCGTTCCGGGGCTTTTTATTGGTGCCGGCTTCATTGGAGATGGCGATATGCCGCTCTCTTCCGGTACGATGGCCGTGCCTGCCAGGCAGATTAAAAGGTGAATATCCCGGCATCTCCCATGCTGCTGAACGTTGGCGCCGGTTTATACTTTCGGCGGAATGAGTTTGTACACTACCGGCGTTACCAGCCGCGACAGCAACGTGGAACTGATCAGCCCGCCGATGAGCACGATCGCCAGCGGCGAAATCAGCGGGTTGCTGGATGCCGCGATCGGGATGAGGCCGCCGATGGCGGTTAAAGACGTCAGCACGATGGGCAGGAAACGCACCTCGCCGGCTTCGCGGATCGCCTCGTCGAGCGACCTGCCCTGCGCCCGCAGCTGGTTCGTGAAATCCACCAGCAGGATGGTATTCTTCACCTCGATGCCGGCCAGCGCGATGAGGCCGATGATGGCCACGAAAGACAGGGTATTGCCCGTCATCCACAACGCTACCGCCGCGCCCACGATCCCCAGCGGGATAACCGACAGGATGATGAGCGTGCTTTTGAAGGTTTTGAACTCCAGTATCAGCACGGCAACAAAGAGGAACACCGTCACCAGGATGATCGACTGGAAACCGCCGAACGATTGTTTGGCGCTTTCCACCTCGCCGCCCATCTCGTAACTGTAGCCGGGCGGGAGCTGCATGGCGTCCATCCTGGAAGTGACGTCGCTGATCACACGGCTGACGAGGAAACCCTGCTGCACGAATGCTTGTACGGATACGACCCGCCGTTTTTCCTGGTGGTTGATGTTCACGGGAGAGGTTTCCATTTTCAGCTCCGCCACCTGTGACAAGGGGATGGCTTTGCCCTGTACGTTGTTGACATACAGGTTGCTGAATACATCGAGCGAAGGGCGGCCGTCGCGGGCGCGGGTGAGCAGGATGTCGTAGTCGTTGCTGTTATGGTCCGTGTATTTGCCCAGGGAAAGTCCCGCTACGGCGAGGCGTACGGTACGGTCCACCTGCACGAACGGAACGCCCAGCTGCTGCGCTTTGTCTGGCTGGATGGCCACACGGATGTCGCTTTTCAGCAGGTCTACCGGGTTATCGATGTACATGGTGCCCGGCGTTTCGTGCAGCATTTTTTCTACATGCGCGGCCAGGCTCCGGAGCGAGTCGAGGTTGTCGCCGAACAGCCGCACTTCCACAGGCGCCAGCACCGGTGGGCCTTGTTCGAAATTCTTGACTTCCACTTTGGCGCCGGGATAAGGCGTCCAGGCCGTGCGGAACTTTTCCATCACGGCCGCTTTCGTTTTCTGATCCGTGTCTGCATGCAGCTGTACGAAGATCTGCGCGAAGTCGCTCCGCTCGTTTTCCTGCACCACGTTGTAATAAATGCGCGGGTTGCCTTTGCCGACATTGGACGCATAGTACTGCACTGCTTTTTCATGCTGCAGGTACTGTTCGATCTCTTTGGTGATGCGGTTGGTATAGCCGAGGTTCGACTGCGGCGGGGTGGTGATGTTGATCAGGAACTGCGGCTTTTCCGAAGCGGGGAACAGGCTGAACCCGATCAGCTGGAACACGAATATCGAGCCCGCGAAAATGATCACGGTGGCCACGAGCGTCAGCATGGGGCGCTGCAGCGCCTTGTCGAGCAGGCGGGCGTAACTGCCGTGGATGAGCTTTTTCAGCGCACGCATGAAGATGTTCCCGTCCGGGTGGCCGGTGTGCGGTTTGAGCAGTTTGCTGGTGAGGAAGGGGATGATGGTCAACGACACCACCATCGACGCCAGCACGCAGAAAATCACCGCCATGGGCAACCCTCTGATAAAATCGCCCGCGCCTTCGGGCATGAACACCAGCGGCATAAAGGCGATGATGAGCGTGACGGTGCAGCCCACTACCGCCAGCCCGATCTGTTTGGTGGCTTTCAGCGTGGCTTCGAGGGCGCTGTGGCCTTCGAGTATCCAGCGTTCGATGTTTTCCACCACCACGATACTGTCGTCTACCAGCAGGCCCAGCGCCACTACCAGGCCCACGATGCTGAGCTGGTTGAGGTTGTAGCCGGTGAGCTGCAACAGTACGATGCCGATGGCGAGCGACAGCGGGATGGAGATCATCACGATCAGGGCCTGCCGGAAGCCCAGCGGCAGCAGCGTAATGGCCACAAGGCCGATGGCGATCAGGAAGTCCGTGCCGAGGCTGCCGAGGCGGCGGTTCACGTTTTCGGCCTGGTCGAAATGTTCCACCATGTCGATATTGGCGGGCAGTGATTTTTTGAATTCCGCCAGCACGGGTTTGTACAGCTGCTGGGTTTTGCTGATGTTCTCGCCCTCTTTCTGCGCCGCGGCTACAAACACGCTGCGGTAGCCGTTGAGGCGGGTCTGGTAGGTTTCATCGGCATAACCGTAATACACTTTGGCGATGTCTTTCAGGTACACGTTGCGCCCGCCGCCGGTGTACACGATGGTGTTGCGGATCTCGTCCATCGAGTGGAAGTTGCCGCTGGTTTTGATATTGAACGTGCGGTTACCGGCTTCGACGGCGCCGCCCGGAATGGAAAGGGTTTCATTCTGCAGGCTGCTGATCACATTGTTGACGGGCAGGTTCATCTGCGCCATTTTTTCGAGGTCGAGCTCGGCGCGCACCTGCTGGTCGGGCAAGCCGAAGATCTCCACCTTCTTCAGCGGGGTGAGCTTTTCCAGTTCGTCCTGCAGCCTTTCGGCGTAAAACTTGAGTTTGTCGCGCGGCGCGTTTTCCGAGATGAGCGCGATCTGCATGATGTTCACATCGGAGGGCTGCAGTTTGAGCACCTCCACGTCGATGTTCTCGGGCAGTTCGCGCCGTTTGTTGTTGACCACCCGCACCATCTCCTGGTACTTGTCGTCTACGTTGCTGCTGTATTTATAGTCCACGCGCAGCACCGCCAGCCCGTCCTTGATGCTGGTGCGGATGCGCAGCACATTTTCGAGGCCGTGTATTTCTTTTTCCAGCGGGTCTACGATCAGTTCCTCCATGTCTTTCGGGCTGGTGCCGGGGTACACCACCACCACGGTGTACGTGGGAGAGTGCATTTCCGGGTCTTCCGAGCGCGGCATGTTCAGAATGGTGGTGATGCCGAGCGCGATGATCATCACGAAGATCACGAGGGTGAACTGGTAATTCTTGACGGCATATTCAGAAATCTTCATAGTCGGTAGCGTTGGCGGTTATTGAATAATGCGGATGGCGCTGCTGTCTTTCAGGTAAGCGCTGCCTGCAATGATGAGCTGGCGGGCGTTTTCGAGGCCCTGGCTGATCAGCACCTGGTCTTTCTCCATACCGGCCACGGTCACTTTCACTTTCTGCGCCGTTTTGCCGTCGTTGGTGATGAACACATACCCCGAGCTGCCGTCTCCGTCGAGCAGGGCATCGTACGGGATGGCCCAGCCGCTGCCCGTTTGAGCCTTTTCGCTGGTTTGCACCACCGCTTTGCCGAACATACCGAAGGCGATGCTGGCCGGCTTTTCGCCGCTGAAGCGGATGTCGATCTGGAAGGCCCCTGTAGCCGGGTCGATGCCTTCGGAGCGGCGGGATACCGTGCCCGTGAAGGTTTTGCCGGGAACGGACTCCACTTCCACGGTAGCCGCGTCGTTGATGCGGATGGCCGCCCATTCCTTATTGCTGACGCTGGTGCGGAGGAGCCAGTTGCCGGACTGTGCGCCGTTGGTTTCCAGCACGGGCGTGCCGGGCTGCACCAGCTGGCCTTCCGCGGCGAGTTTGCGCAGTACGAAACCGTTACGGGGCGCGGTGATCACGCTGTGATTGCGGTTGAACTGCGCCGCCTGCAATTGCTGCCGCGCCATTTCCATGGCGGTGCCGGCGTTCTGCAATTGTTCGAGCGTGGCCACACTGTCGTTGTACAGGTTCTGCGCCCGCTGATGATCGCGGGTGGCTTTCTCGAAAGCCAGTTTCGCCTGCTGCACCTGCGCGTCGATTTCCACGGGATTGAGCACGGCTACCGTTTGCCCGGCGCGGATGGCGTCGCCTTCCCTGACCATGATGCGCTGGATGATGCCGCCTGTTTTGAATGAGAGCAGCACTTCGTCGTCGGTCGTGAACGTCCCGGAAACGGGTATAGCGGCCGCGCCGGCGGAAGCCGTGAGCGGAAGCAGTTTAACGGGGATGGCGGTTTGCGCAGGAATTTCCGATGCGGCATTACCGCTGCCGCATGCCTGGAAAATCACGGCGGCGGCGAATAGCAGGGAGAGGATTCGTGGTTGCATATAGCGGTGTTTATTGAATGTTTGGTAATGGATAGGATGCCTGTGCGCGCTCTATTTCAGCGGCCGATACCTGTACGCGGGCCCATGCCTGCAGCAGCTGGAGGCGCGATTGGGTGAGCTGGTTCTGCGCGTCGAGCAGTTCGATGTACAGCAGCTGGCCTTCCCTGTACACTTTCATCTGGTCGGAAAAATATTTCTCGGAGAGCTGCAGCTGCGTTTGCGCGATGTTGAAATTGGCGCTGGCCGTGTTGTAGTTGTTGGCCGCATTGTTCAGCTCCAGTTCAAGGCTGCGGGCCGTTTCGTCGTACGCCGTTTGTGCGATGGAGGCGTCGGCGCGCGCCTGTTTGATGCGCTGTTTCCGCTGGCCGCCGGTGAAGAGGTCCCATTGCAGGTTCACGCCCCAGAGGTAGTACCGCGATTTATTGTCGACTTTCCAGTTGAAGCCCTGGCTACCGAGATCGAGGAAGGTGCTCACCTTCGGGGTGAACAACGCCTGTTCCTTTTTCTCCGCGAGCAGCGCCATGCGTTTGGTGGTTTCGAACTGCCGCAGCTCTTCCCGCTGCTGCGTGCCGGTGGCCGGGATGGCGGCCGGCAGGGTGGCGATGGTACTGTCGAGCTGGATGCTGTCCGTCAACGGCCGGTTCAACAGGAAATTGAAATAAGCCCTGGCATTCTGCTGCTGGTTCTTTGCCTGCGCGATGGCTGTTTCCACCTGTTGCAGCTCCGTCTGCGCACGGGTGAGCGAAGTGCTGTTGCGGATGCCGTTTTTCAGCATGCTCTGGTTGACGCGGATGTTTTCCTGCACCAGTTTCAATGCGCTGTTGTACACTTCCACCGCCCGCACCGCCTGGAAATACTGGTAGTACGCCGTTTTCACGTCTTTCACCAGCTGGCGCTTGTACACGTTGAGGATGGCCTGCTGCCGCGTGATGTCTTCCTGCCGGATCTTCTTCGCGTACCATATTTCGGTATTGATGAGCGGGAGGGAAGCCCGCACCTTGGCGTCGTAGAAATTATCCGGGTTGAGGAGAATCGATTCGTTGGACAACTGCGGGAACTTCTGGCTGGCCGTCAGTTCGTTGAGGGTGCTGTACACCGGGTTCATCAGGTCGCCGAGCGGCAGGTCGATGGTGCGGCCGCCGCCTGATTTGGTGTAATTGGCCAGCACCGAGGCCTGCGGCATGAAGAACGCTTTGGCTTCCTGCAGGGCGTACATGCTTTTTTCCAGCTGGAAGTTTTGCCGCGTGATGGCCTGGTTATGTCGCACGGCGTCTGCAATGTAGCCATCAAGGCGGGTTTGCGCCGTACTGCTGAACGCCAGCAGATTCATAAACGACAGTAGGTAAATGAGTCTTGGTAACATAATGAACACTGTTTAGTGTAAGGGCTGAAAAATAGAGAAGTGTTGAGCTTCTCTTTTTTATGTGTAATTGTGTTTGCCGTTATGCCTTCATCAGCCGCATATGCTCGTCGATGGAGGATTTGATGATGCGCGCCATGTCGCTTTCCGTTGCTTCCAGCACCTTGAGCCTGCACCGCACTTCCAGTGAAACGAGGCCGTGGCCGAGCGACCAGAGGGACAGTGAGCCCACGCGCGGATCGGTGTACCGGATGAGCTTCTTTTCGATGCATTCCGTCATCGCCTGGAGCAGGAACGCGAAGCAGGCATCGCCGTTTTTCCAGTCGCCTTTTTCTTCCGCCGTTTTCATGGGCGCGCGGATGATGAACATCAGGTCGTACAGGTCAGGATGCGCCAGCCCGAATTCCACGTAGGTGTGCATCACCTGTGTGAGCCGCTTCCAGGGATCCTTGCTCACGGCCCTTTCCGCCAGTGCGTCGCGCAATTGGCCGAAAGCCTCGCGCTGCACTTCGTAGAGCAGTTCGTCTTTGTCTTTATAGTAGAGATAGATCGTACCCGGACTATACTCGATCTTATCGGCGATGGCCCGGATGGAGGTTTTTTCATACCCTTCGTCCACGAACATGCGCATCGCTGCTTCAATGATGAGTCGCCGCATTTCCAGTTTCTCCCGTTCTTTCCTGTCGGTAATGCCCATTATTAGAAAGTTTACGATGCAAATATAATGAACGGCGTTCAGTAATTCCAAATTTATTTCAAGAGGCAGGTCTGCTGCCTGCGTAAAGTATTCTTTATCTTCGGGTTATGATCAGAGAAGCGAAGCCCGCCGACGAAGCGGCGGTGGTCCCGATTTTATTCCAGGCCATGCATGAAGTAGCCTGCAGACTGGCCGGCACCAGCGAGGAGGCGGTGCTGGGGCCCTTGTTCGGGCACTTTTTCCGGACGCCGGGCAACCAGTACAGTTACGAGAACACGCTGGTGTATGAAGACGACAAAGGCATCGGCGGCATCATTGTAGGGTACGACGGCGGCCGGCTGGCCGAACTGCGTGCGCCGGTGTTCGCACACATCGAGGCGCAGCTGGGACACAGCTATCAGCCGGGTGATGAAACGGGGCCGGGGGAGTTTTACCTCGACAGTATCGCCGTGTCGCCCGCCAGCCAGGGCAAAGGCATCGGGCGGCAACTGATTTATGCGGCGGAAGACCGGGCGCGGACCGAAGGGCATACCCGCACGGGGCTGCTGGTGAGCGATGAAAACCCCGATGCGCAGCGGCTGTACGAGCGCCTCGGGTATGTAGTGGAAGCAGTGGTGACTTTCAGCGGCGGCCATTACCTGCACCTCGTCAAGACATTATAACGGCTACGGCTATAGTACTTTTTTTCTGCACAACCGTCTTCTCAGTATGAAAAAACATTTCCTCTCCCTGATGACCCTTTGCCTGGCCGCGCTCAGCGTGTCGGCCGGCGATTCCCTGCGGCTCAAAGCCATCCCGCACACGCTGCAATGGCAGACCCGACCGGCCACTTTCACCGTGCAATCGGATAATGCCTTTACCATGACGGCAGGGAAGGGCACCGACCTGTATGCTTCCATCGACGGGAGTTTTTACGTGAACAACGTGCCCAAGCTGCTGTTTACGCCTGACAGGGATTTCATTTTCTCCGCCCGCCTGCGGCCCGAATTTAAAAACGTCTACGATGCGGGCGCCATCCTGATTTACAGCGATTCATCGAACTGGGCGAAAGTGATCGTGGAAAAACTCGACAACGGCAGCATTTTCATCGGCTCATCCGTGGTGGACAACCGCATTACCGACGACAGCTATCACCAGGCCATCCCCACGGCCGACGTGCATTTGAAACTCGCCCGTTCCGGTAAAGTCTACTGTTTTTATTATTCCACCGACGGCCGCACCTGGAAGCTGCTGCGTACGTTTTCTTTCAAACAGCCACAGCAGATGCGCATCGGTTTTTATGCCCAATCGCCCAAAGGAGACCGGCTTTCATTGCAGGTGTCCGACGTCCGTTACCGCGGTGTTGCATTTAAAGATTTTTTCACAGGCGAATAACATTTACCACCCATCCAATAAATAAAACTGTCATGATCAATTTCCTTATTTTGGCCGCATAGTAAATATTGTGTACAAGTCAACATGAGGAAATTTGTCATTTTAATGTTAGGGGCCATGCTGTGTACGGGCGCTTCCGTTTGGGCGCAGCAGGGGGAAAGCCAGGCCGAGATTCTTGGAAAGTTATTGGACGAACAAAGCGGAAAACCGGTAGAATATGCTTCTGTAGCGCTGCTCAATGCAGCAGATTCATCCGTGATCACGGGCATGTTGTCGAAAGGCAACGGCGACTTCGACCTCCGGGGCATCAAACCCGGGAACTACATTCTCAAAATATTTTTTATCGGCTATGAAACCCAGTACCGGCCGGTGAGCGTGAAACGTTCGCTGGACGTGGGGAATATCAAACTCAAAACCACGGCGCGCGACCTGAAAACGGTGGAAGTGGTGGGTGAGAAACCCGCCTTCACCATGGAAATAGATAAGCGGGTGTTTAACGTGGATAAGAACCTGGCCAGCATCGGCGGCACCGCTACCGATGTGCTGCGGCAGGTGCCTTCCGTGAACGTAGACATCGACGGCAACGTGAGCGTGCGCAACGGCAGTCCCACCATCTTCATCGACGGCCGCCCCAGCACGCTGACGCTCGATCAGATCCCGGCAGACGCCATCGCCAACATCGAAGTGGTGACCAATCCCTCCGCCAAATACGATGCGGAAGGCATGAGCGGCATCCTGAACATCGTGCTGAAAAAGAACCGCCGCGCCGGTATCAACGGGCTGGTGAGCGCGGGCATTTCCACTACGGGCAGCACCAACGCCGGGCTGGATCTGAACATCCGCCAGGGTAAAATCAACTTCTTCGCCAACTACAACCTGCGCGACCGGCGTTCCCCGATGGACCAGCACCTGTTCCGCAAGAACCTTGGCAACGATACCACCACTTACCTCGACCAGTACCAGGAAGGGGAGTTCGGACGGAAGTTCCAGAGCGGCCGCATCGGCTTCGACTGGTTCATCGACAACCGCAACACCGTCACCATTTCACAGGGCCTGGTGGGCGGCGACTTCAACAACCTGAACAGCCAGACCACCTACGACCTCGACATTCACCAGAGCCGCGTGCGCTACGGGAAGGGGCGGAACGACAGCAAACACGGTTTCCGCAACTACACCACGCAGGTCGGTTACAAACGCACCTTCGCCAGAGAAGGCCGCGAACTGACGGCGGATTTCACCTACAACAGGGCCAACAACAAAAACAACAACGACTATAACCTGCAGTATTACGATATGCAGGGCAATATCAGCAATTCGCCCAACCAGCCTGAGCTGCGCTACGGCAACGGGAAAGGCAACACCACGTATTACACCGGGCAGGTGGATTTTGTGAACCCCTTCAACGAGAAATCGAAACTGGAAATCGGCCTCCGCACCACTGCACGGACGTTCAACAATGTGCTGAACACGTTCGGGAAAGACTTTCCCTCCGGGCAGTTCGTGTACGACTCCGCTTTGTCGAACGACTATCATTACACCGAGCAGATCAACGCGGCATACGCCAGCTATACCGGCGCTTTCGGCCAGTATGGCTTCCAGGCCGGGCTGCGGGCCGAGCAGTCGTTTTACAGCGGGGAGATGCGGAATGTCAAAGGCGCGTCGTACAGCATCGACTATCCCATCAGCCTGTTTCCGAGTCTGTTCCTGACCCGGAAGTTCAAAGGCGACCATGAGGTACAGCTGAACTACAGCCGCCGCATCCAGCGCCCCTGGTTCCGCGACCTGCTGCCCAATATCGAATACAATGCGAACTCGGCGAGGAGGGGTAATCCCGCCCTGAAACCGGAGTTTACCAACTCTTTCGAACTGTCTTACCTGAAAGACTTCGACCGGAAACACAACATCCTCGCGTCCGTTTATTTCCGCAACACCAATAACGCCATCACCAATTTCAACGTAGACACCACGCTGGTGCTCGACGGGCAGGAAAGGCAGGTGGTGCTGAGCTATCCCATCAACGCCCGCCAGCGGAACTCCTATGGCGCGGAGCTGACCATCCGCAACCAGCTCACCAAGGGCTGGGACATCACCACCAACCTGAACATGGCGCAAACCAGCATCGAGGCGGAAGGCCTCAGCAACAAAGGATTTGTATGGTTCGGGAAAATCAACAGCAATACGAAACTGCCGTGGAGTACCACCTTGCAGGTAACCGGTGAATACGAATCGCGCGTGATCAACCCGCAGGGCGAAGAAGCACCCGAATACCAGGTAGACGTGGCGCTGAAGAAAGACTTCTTCAAAAAGAAGAACTTCTCCGTGTCCGCAGGTCTCAACGATATTTTTAATACCGACCGCGATCTTAGCTGGACCAATACCACCTTCTCCCAGTCCGAGCGTTACCGCAAGCGCGTATCCCGTGAGTTCCGCGTGAACCTGAGCTGGCGTTTCGGCAAGATGGACACCAATCTCTTCAAACGCAAGAAAGGAGAGGGCGGCGAAGGCGGCGACATGGGCGGCGACGGATTCTGATTTTGGAAGAACAGGATATTTGGGTTATCTTGAAGAGAGCCAAGTATCCTGTTTTTTATGATTCCATTAAGCAGTACCATCTCGGACCCGGTTTATCAGCAACCGGAAACCATCTCTGCCAGCGACCGGTTCTTCGGATCTTTTATCCGCGATAAAAGAGATCTTCCTTTTGTATACCTGACCATCCGGATCACGTTGATCCTTTGCACGCTCGCCGTGCTGCTGTACATGCCTTTCATTACCGGCTGGTTATGGGGAATCGTGGCCGCCGCTTATCTCATTTTCAACAACTTCATCTTCAAGGGTCCTTTCGGACTGATGCTGCATTGCACCAGCCACCGCGCTTTTTTCCGGAAGGAGTACGATTTCATGAACCACTACCTGCCCTGGGTGATCGGGCCGCTGTTCGGGCAAACGCCGGAAACGTACTACAGCCATCATATCGGCATGCACCACCCGGAAAATAACCTGCCCGAAGACGAAAGCAGCACCATGGGTTTCCAGCGCGATTCGCTGCGCGGTTTCGGCGCATACCTGGGCAGTTTCCTGTTTGCCGGTATCTATCACCTGGCCGGTTATTTCGTGCGGAAAAAGCGGAAGAAACTGCTGGTGCGGTCTGTGCGAGGGGAGTTGTTGTTCGTGGCGTTCTGCGTGGGGATGAGTTTCGTCAACTGGCCGGCCACGCTGGTGGTGTTCATTATTCCTTTCGTGATTTCCCGCATCATCATGATGGTGGGCAACTGGGCGCAGCATGCCTTCGTGTCCGCCGAAGACCCCGGCAACCCTTATAAGAACAGCATTACCTGCATCAATACCAAATACAACCACAAGTGCTGGAACGACGGCTATCACATCAGCCATCACGTAAAACCCAATATGCACTGGACCGAGCATCCCCATTATTTCCGCAGCACCATCGACGAATACATCCACAACGACGCCATCGTATTCGACGGCATTCACTTCCTGCACGTGTGGGCTTACCTCATGGGCAAACGCTACGACCTGCTGGCGCGGCATTTCGTGAACATCGGCGATAAATATTCGTCCGACGAAGAAGTAGTGGCGTTCCTGAAAGGGAGAACGCGGAAGATTGCGGCGTAGGTCAGCGGGTGACTACTTTGTTCGTAATATCCTGAAAGCGCACTCGCAAACCCATGGTACAGTAAAAGATATAATAAAAATCAATATATGTTATCGCGCCCTCTTTTTTTTAAATGTCGTAAATAGCTATATATTTATGCCGCGGAAAACGTCTTCCGGTTCAACCTATGCAACTCGAATCCCTCATTTTTCCCCTGCTATGCAAAGGCTTTTCGAAAGCGACATGGATTACCGTGATCCGGTTTCAACCACATATCTTTAAACCTGTTTTTGTATGGATATTATAGCGTACCAGGACTTCCATAACATCCGGCTCAGTGATTTCTATGCCGGTCCTGACTACCGCGAGGTGGAGAATTATGATTTTATGGGGGAGCAGTGGATCGGCGAACTGTCGGGCTTCAACACCTTTCTCCGCCTCATCAGCGAGCCGGAAGACACCAAATCCATTTCCCTCGATTTTACCAAAGACGAGCAGGGGATAACCGGCAAGGTACTGGAAGCACTGCACCTGCCCATCAAAAATGCCTGCACCGAATCCGATCTCGTGGAGCTGTTCGGCGAGCCGCATAAAAAGCTCCGGCTGGCCAAGGACACGGTGACGATGGACTATATCATCGGCGACCGGTACACTTATTATTTATCATGTACCTTGCATCATATCAACGGATTAATGTATCTTGATATCATGAATGAAGAGAAAGTGATCAAAAAGCTGAAATCCAAAGACAAGAAGAAGAAAGAAGCATAAGCCATTAACATTGTTTTCACCTATATCTATTAGTTATGGTAACCCGCCTCCTGACCATCCTTTTATTATTTTCCGTGCCCCTTGCCGCGCAGGACAGCGTATTGGCGCGTGTCAACCGGGTACAGGAAGTACCGCAGAAGTACCTGAGCCAGGTATCCGCCAAGAGCAGGCAGTTCGAAAAGCAGATCGACAAGCGCACCCAAAAGGCGTTGAGCCGGCTGATGAAGCAGGAGCAGGCCATGCAGCAAAAACTCGCTAAAATCGACAGTCTAGCCGCAAAGAACATCTTCACCAGATCGATCGATTCCCTCGGCAGCCTCAAGGCCAAACTCAAAAGCAAAACCGCCAGACTCGAGAAACTGGCCGGCGGTCAGTATTTCGGTTATCTGGATACGCTGCAGAATTCGCTGGGATTCCTGAAGGAGTCGAAGGAACTGTTGGGTAAGGCCAAAGGGGTGCAGGACAAGCTGGGCAATTCCATGAAAAGCGTGAAGGAGCTGCAGGCAAAATTGCAGCAGGCCGAGCAGATCAAAAATTATATCCGCGAGCGCCGTCAGCTGCTCAAATCGCAGCTGGCCAATTATGAGGGCCTTACCAAAGACCTGAAAAAGATCAACAAGGAAGCCTATTACTACGCCCAGCAGCTCAATGAATACAAGGAGGCGTTCAGGGACACGAAGAAGGCCGAAGCCAAGGCCATGGAGCTGCTGCAGAAGGTGCCCGCATACAAGGACTTCATCGCCCGCAATTCCCAGCTGGCCAGCCTGTTTAACCTGCGGGCCGGCGGTTCCGGGGAGAACCTCGAGCAGAGCCTCGAAGGCCTGCAAACCCGTGCGCAGGTGGAGCAGTTGATCCAGCAGCGCATCGGCAGCGGCGGCCCCAACGCCCGGCAGGCCATCAGCCAGCAAATGGAAGCGGCGCGCTCGCAGTTCGACGAACTGAAGAAAAACTTCCCCGACCTCGACAATGCGGCGGACATGCCGGATTTCAAGCCGAAGGAATTAAAGACCAAAAGTTTCCTGCAACGGCTGGAGTACGGCACCAATGTGCAGTTCCAGCGCTCCAACCAATACTTCCCCACTACCGGCGACTTCGCCGGCCAGGTAGGCTATAAGTTCAGCAAAAACGGTATCGTGGGTGTAGGCGCCTCTTACAAACTGGGCATGGGCACCGGCTTCGATAACATCCGGTTTTCACACCAGGGCGTGGGTTTCCGTTCTTTCGGCGACTACAAGCTGAAGGGAACGTTTTTCGTGAACGGCGGCTTCGAGTACAATTACAACTCCGCCTTCAATACCAGCATCCCCCTGCTGCACGATACCGGCTGGACGCGCAGCGCGTTGCTGGGGATTAGCAAAAAATACAAGATCAATAACAAGCTGAAAGGGAATATGATACTCTTGTACGATTTCCTTGCCAATCAGCAGATACCCAAAACCGATCCCATCAAGTTCAGGGTGGGGTATAATTTCTAGTTCGGGATACCTGTGAAGTGTGTTTGTGACCGTATGTAATGCAGTTTTAAATCTACCTATGTATAGAATCGTTCTTTTGTTTGTCGCCGTACTGGCCCATACCACTCTTTATGCCTTCGATACCGGCATTTACCTGAAAAGCATCACATTCCCCGCCAACTATGCGGTAGGCGACTATGTGGAATTCGTAGGCGCGACACCCATGGATGCCGGCGCCAGCGGGAATTACGAGATATCGGTGTCGTATACACGCGGCAATCTTGCGACCGCGGCCACGCACTTGGTGATCGTTTCCCATGCCAATCCGAATGTCTGGCGCGAAGCGGGCCGCATCAGCAGCAGCCCTTATACCTGGAATGCAAATAGTCACGCATTTACCATAGACTGTAATTCCGAGTACGGCAATGTGCGCTTCAGGGTACGTGCCGTGGCAGTGCTGGGTATTTCTGCACCCATTATTGTGAACGTCAAAATCAGATCCATCAACTACAACTATGCCTGGACGGAGATGAACAATACCGGCAACGACCAGACGGTGAACAAGTTCATGCCCATGACCACTGACTGGAGCCTGTACGTGGGGAACCCTTACCTCGCCAACGGCGCTGTGCTGGGACTGAAAGTGGCCGAGAACGGATTTGTAGGCATCGGTACCGCCAACCCGCAGTCGAAACTGGCTGTGGCCGGCGAGATCACCGCGCAGAAGGTAAAGGTCACCGCAACCGGCTGGCCGGATTATGTATTCCGCCCCGGGTACGTATTGCGTTCGCTGGACGACCTCGAAAGTTTCATTATGAAACACCAGCATTTGCCGGACGTGCCTTCGGAGAAGGAGGTACTGTCTGCCGGGATCGATATGGCGGATATGAATGCGAGGCTGCTGCGGAAGGTGGAGGAGCTCACGCTGTATATTATCCGGCAGGAAAAGGAGATGAAGGAAATGAAAGCGTTGGTGGGACAATTGGCAGAGAAGATGTCTGATAAAAAGTAACAATCGTACCCGACATGAGAATATTAATACTGATCGCACTGATGGCCTGCACATTGGCAGCGAAATCACAAACTACTTTAAATGTAGCGGGAGACGGGGATAAGTTCTATCCCGTATTATTTGCCGATAATCTGTTCTTGCAGAGCCGCGCCACCGAGCTCGAGATCGGGCGGGCGGACGTGCATGTAAACGGTGAATGGTGGGGCTCCATGATCGCCCGTTTCCGGTTTCATATGACTGGCTGGGGAAACGGCTCGAACTTCGTCAATGCGGAGATTTATTCCTACAGCTACGGACCATCCAATCAGTTCGTCGCCGGTTGGCATGACGCAACAGTGGCCGGCGGCATCGGTATTATCATCTGGCTGCGTGGCGCTACGACTTATACATATTATGCCAACGGCCCTGTAGCGCCGCTGGTATACGACAACGTCGCCAATCCGCTTCCCTACACGGAACCGGCCGGCACTGTTCATAATTATCTTACGGAAATATTGCCGTACGTAAACAGGGAAGGCATTTCCAATCAGGGCACCGCTTACTTCAGGAGCGGAGGGCCGAACTTTTTCCAGGGAAGCGTGGGCGTGGGCACGAAACCCGCTGCCAAGTTCCACATCGCAGGAGGTGGTTATACGAACGATATCGCTGCCATGAACCAGAACAGCGCGGCGAGAATAGACGTCGCCAACCCGGCGATTACGCTCGGCATTGGATATAATCTGCAGGACCAGCCGGTGATCCAGTCGTATAACAACGTGATCGGAAACCCCGTCAACCTGCAATTGAACCCATACGGGGGCAATGTGGCCATCGGCACCACACAATCGCATGGGCACCGGCTCGCGGTGGGCGGAAGCATTCTCGCCGAAAGGGTAAAAGTAAAACTGCAATCCGCCTGGCCCGATTATGTTTTCCAGCCGGGATATGCGCTGCGCTCCCTCGAAGAGCTCGAGCGTTTTGTGATGACGCACCGGCATCTGCCGGATATTCCTTCTGAAGCGGAAATGAAGAAGACCGGGCTGGATGTGGAGGAGATGAATGCTAAGCTGCTGAAGAAAGTGGAAGAACAGGCGCTGTATATCATCGAACTGAATAAAAAACTGGCGGCCCTGGAACAAAGGGTCAATAAACTGGACGCCAAATGAAAACATTTTCAATACTGACAGCCGCACTGATGGTGTGTGGGGCCACCAACGCGCAATACATCAATAATCAGACGACGGTTCAATCTCCAGGCAACTTCAACATCGCCGGGCAGGGGAAGGCTAATTCGTTCGTCACCATCCAGGCCACCGGCTCCAGCGGGAATGCGCATTACATGATGCACCAGTCGGACGGTAACGCCAGGTGGGGGATAGGTATGAATACCGTGGAATCCGGGAACGGTAACGAAGGCAGCAACTTTTCGATTTTCGGCTATGGGGGAGCGGGTAATTATCTCGGCGAATACCTGAGCATTCTCCGTACCACCGGGTTCATGGGCCTGGGGGTGCGGTACCCGGCCGCCAAGCTACATGTGGCAGGATGGGCTGCGGATAACACCTCCATCCGTTTGGGCGTGCCGCACGATGCGGGCAATACGGTGGTGCCGCTGTGGGGCAGCCCCGGTGGTTACAATATTGATTTTTATACCTGGCGCGATGTTGCCGGTGACCAGATCGGCTCACGGATTCGGGCGGAGCGTATCAATACCCATTTGCCCAACAATGCCCTGGTGCAGGCGATGGATCTGGCTTTCAGCACATCCAACGGGATGCAGGCTTCGGAGCTGAAGGAGCATATGCGTATCCGGTTCAACGGGAACGTGGGCATCGGCACCGCCAACCCGGATGAGAAACTGTCGGTAAAGGGGACCATAAAAGCGATGCGTGTGAAAGTGCTTCAGGAAGGCTGGGCGGACTTTGTATTTGCTGACAGCTACAAACTTCCGTCGCTGATGGAGGTGGAGCGGTTCATCACGGAGCACCGTCATTTACCGGAGATTCCTTCGGAGAAGGAGGTGGCGGAAAACGGGGTGGACCTTGGGGAGATGAACAGGAGGCTGTTGCAGAAGGTGGAGGAGCTGACGCTGTATATTATTCAGCAGGAGAAGGAGATGCGAGTGGTGAAGGAGCGGCTCCTTTCATTGGAGCGCACGAACGGGAGAAAATAACTGTTTTCTGATTGTCCTGATAAAAAACATTAGAACTGTTGCACCATGAGAAGAATATTATATCTGAGCATTTTTGTAATACTTTTTTCCCAACCTGCTTATTCGCAGGTTACGGAGCAGGGGCTTGCGCAGGAATTAAGGAAGATACCTGTTGCTCCTTCGCCGAATGCGTCTGCGTTAGGTAAGTTCGGAGACGTGCCTGTATCGTTAAGCACAGGAATCCCTTCGATATCAATACCATTTTTTAATTACCAGGATCAGCAAAAGAGGCTTGCGATGGGAATTTCGTTGTCGTACCATGCGGGAGGGCATAAAGTTGAAGATATGGCCTCGAATGTTGGCCTGGGGTGGGCGCTCAACGCTGGTGGAGTGGTTTCGCGTACAATGAGGGGGCGCCCGGACGATGATCCGTATGGGTATATTAACACGTCCGTTTTGCCATATCTTAATACAGGCGCAAATGCGAGACTGAATTCATATCCCGGGAGTGGAACGCCTATTTCAGAGGGCATTTGCCTGGGAAATTCCAGCGATTACGGAGTTGTAAAAGAGGTTGCGGAAAATGAAAGGGATGGTGAATGCGATATTTTCACGTTTAATGTTGGTGGTACGACTGGAAAGTTCTTTTTCCGGAAAAATAGCTCCATCCAACTACTCACCCAGAGCAACATCAAAGTTTCCTTTGAACCAGTGCCGGGCATAAATTTCACAAAAATAGACCGGTTTATCATAATAGATGAAAAAGGGATTAAATATATCTTCGATCAAAAGGAAGTTTCTCATGCGGTGAATTCCATTGCGGGCGGGTTCGCTGATCCTGCTTATGTAAGTTCCTGGTATGTTTCGAAAATTATTTCAGCCGACGGGCTCGATGAAATTTCCCTGGACTATTATACCACATCGACTGGCCTGATGTATGAAGGGGCATTTTCCGATTCTTACCGGTCGGATATTACGCGGACACAAAGCCATGATATATTGAGCGGAACCAATTTTGTGGAAGCTCGAAGGGAAATTTATATGTACGATAGTAAAAAGATAAAATCAATCAGTTTCCCTGATAGTACCAGAATTCTGTTTAATTATGGGTTTGCAAGGCTGGATTATGCGGGAGACTATGCGCTCACGGAAATCAGGATCAAGAATCAATTGCTTGAAAAGAGCTTCGCATTGAACTACGATCATTTTGAAACGCCTGTGTGTAATTACACGGGATGCGTTCCATCGATTACCCCTTCTCCGAATGATGGGTACAAACGGCTGAGACTACGGTCCGTAACTGAAAAAAGTGCCGGTAAATCACTGGCGCCCTACACTTTCGAATATAATTCTTTTGCCTTACCGGTAAGGAACTCTAAAAAGACAGATTGGTGGGGATATTACAATAATGGACAAAGTGTTCCTATGTATCCCCCACATGTACCTGGAAGCGACTATACCACACCGATTTTTTACGGTGGAGATGCGGTGCCTTCGGAGCAACATGCACAGGCGTGGATATTGGATAAGATTTTTTACCCTACAGGAGGAAATACCAGGTTCGTGTACGAATTAAACGATGGGTTTAATGAAGGTTCTTATAGAATGGTAGGTGGTTTAAGAGTAAAACGGACGGAGGACTTTGAGCCGGTAACCGGTAAGTTGAATATCGCTAATTATACCTACAGAAAGCACGATGGAACGTCTTCCGGTGTTCTTCATAAAAAGCCGATGCATACCTGGTATTGGGCGAGCCGGTATATGAATTACCGTGAAGATGAGGGCGATGTTCCATTTTATGAGTACCAGATGAGTGAGACGGCAGCTCCCAGTCAGACCCTTTCTTATTTTAATGGTAGCCCTGTTGTCTATACTCGTGTGACCGTCGATAAAAACCAGAACGGTCTGAATAACGGATATTCCGTTCATGAGTTTATTGCTACGCCGCCTAATATGATAAGTGAACAATCTTTTCCGTTTTTACAGCGTCAGGATATTGAGTGGGCGCAGGGTCTACAGAAGAAAGATTCGGTGTTTGATAGCAATAATTCACTGATTAATACTACGGAAAACGAGTACGATATTCATATTGAATGCCCGCTGGATATCGATCAGAATTCCCGTAACCTGATTGCGGGCCTGATTCATTTCGATGAGCTTGGGACTTCTACAATGAATTTGTTTGCTGTAAGAACGTATGTTATTTGCTTCGGACGTTCGGAGCTCAAGCGGACAATTACGCGGTCATATTCAGCGGGGATGGCTGATTATGTTGAAAATATTACGGAGCATACATATGACCCACAATATTTTGTTCCAGTCAAAACGCGTACCCAGAATGGGAAAAGCGAACCTCTGGAAACCAGAATGTATTATCCATTCAGTTATAATACAACCGGATTCCCGAACCGGACTGCAATGATGAATGCCAACCGGCAGGAAGATATCATCTCAACGGAGCTTTGGATACAAAAAGGAACTTCTTTTTTTCTGAAAAAGTCATTGGTGACGGATTATGGGATATTTAACGGTAACCTGCTGAAAGAAGGGAAAACAATTCTATTGGAAACAGATGAGCTTTTAAGTGAAGCTACAGTCGGTTCCTTTAATCCTTCGCTTTTGAAAAGGCATCCTGCCTTTAAGGACAATCTGCTCGTGACGGGGTATGATGGCAGGGGGCGATATGCCGGAATGGAATATCCTGGTCAGTTGAATTACGCCTTTGTCTGGGGAATCGGCAATAACTATCCGGTGGCGACAGTCAAAAATGCCAAACTTTCCGATGTTGCTTACACATCGTTCGAAACTGACGGAAGCGGCTATTGGGAGAATATTCAACCTGCCGGTATTGTTTCTGGAGCGGGAGTGTCCGGCATCCGCTTTTACGAGGGAAGCGGTTTTACCATTTCCCGTTCAGGGCTGGATGCATCAAAAGAATACAAGGTGTCTTACTGGAGCAGAAACGGAGCATATACAGTTTCAGGAACGCAGTCAGGGTGGCCCAGGGAAATGAATGCCGTCGTTGTTAATGGGCAGACCTGGAGGTGCTATCAGCACGTTGTTTCAGGCCTGGCTAACATAACGGTATCAGGAAGCGGGACGCTGGATGAATTGCGTCTCTGTCCACGGAAGGCGGAAATGACTTCGGTTGCCTACAATCCTCTCACTGGAGTAAATACCCAGGTTGATGCCAAAGATCTGCTGGTTTACTATGAATACGACGAGTTTTTCAGATTGCGTGTGGTGAAAGATCAGCAGGGTAATATCGTGAAACAGATATGTTACAACTACGCTAATGCTAAAGATCCATGTTCCACTGATGCCAGTTTGCCCGATTGGCAGCCAACGGGTAATACCAGGTGTAAACCTTGCACGGCTAACAATGCATATGCCTCCGACAGGCAGGAGCGGGAAGAAAAAGACATGAATCCGCTGAGTGGAACTTACAATACAATGAGGTGGACGGAAACCGGCAGGAGCCGCGAATGTTCCGCTCCGGCTGAATGGCAGACACAATCCGTTTTTTGCGAACAGGTTGGCGGTGTGAACACCGGAAATGTAATATCGGTACAACGTGACCTGAATCCTTGCAGTGTTACTTATAACCAAACGAGAAATGTGGCCGTGCAGGATCATGCCGCATGTCCGCCACCCGGCTGTAATACCGTGAACTGCTCTGGACAGGGAATGAAGTGCGTAAATGGTAATTGTGAAACAGGGGTTAAAATTTATACGGCTTCCGTATTCAATCCGTCGACCGGAATGTACGACTGTACATATCATTATGAGTTCAGCGATGGGTCATGGTCTGCTGATTATATGGAGCAATCGGGTGGCGAGTGCCCTATCTTCTAATAAGAAATAGTTAATACTATAGGTATGAAAAATGTTTTAATACTTGTTGCGATGCTGTTTTTGGGTACTTCAGCAATGGCTCAAAATGCAGCGGAGCAGCTGTCTCATAAAATCGCAGATAAAATGAGAGATACCCTTGACCTTCGGACGGAGCAAAGGAACATGATTTATGGGCTGAACATGCAACTTTATCATCAGAAGGCGCAGGCCCGTAGCGAGTCAAAATCTCCTGATTCTGTCAGGGTAAAGATTCAGCGGATTGAAAATGGCCGCGATTCGCTATACAAAGCTGTGCTGACTGATGCGCAGTACCGGTTGTATCTTTCCAGAAAACGTAGCCTGATTAACAATAATTAAACGGAATAATAGATGAGAACTTATTTCCGCATTTTTAAGTACCCAGTACTGTTTTTTTTGTGCTGCATGCCCCTGGCGGGTATCGGGCAAATCAAGCCAGGTGGCCCCGGTTTACCGACGGCATCTGCCCGGCCCCAGCCGGCAGCCTATCCTTCAGGTATCAAGGTCAACTACATTCGCACTTGGGAGCCGGCTCGCCCGATTTCCGACCCGAATGCGGTACCTGGTTACACTGATGCCGGTGACGTCCGACAAGCAACTCAGTTCCTTGATGGACTGGGCAGACCGCTTCAATCTGTCACCCGGGGGGGGTCCCCGGTTACGGCTCAGGATCCTGCAGGTAAAAAAGACCAGGTCGCGCCGATTGTGTATGACGACTTCGGCCGGGAGGCGTTTAAATATCTACCGTATGTCTCTACCTCCTCTGACGGACAGTTTAAGCTGTCGCCATTTGTTGAACAGGCCGGGTTCCAAAGTGGTCAGCTCCCTGGTGAGTCTGTGTACTATGGTGTCACCGAGTTTGAGAACTCGCCACTTAATCGCGTTGTAAAAGACCTTTCACCGGGTAACAGCTGGGCAGGAAGTGGGAAGGGTGTTTCTTCCCAATACCTTGTGAATACTCCCGGAGATGCAGTGAAAATCTGGCGGATAGGGTTTGGTGCTGCTGATTATCCCGTTGCGGATGCGGCAGATTATGTGGGAGGACAGTTATATAAAAATATCTCCAAAGACGAGGACGACCATGAGGTAGTAGAGTTTAAGGATAAGGAAGGCCAGGTGATACTGAAGAAAGTGCAGCTCACTGCCACTGCGGGCAGCGGCGGGCATACCGGTTGGCTTTCTACTTACTACGTATATGACGATCTGGGTAACCTGCGGTTTGTCATTCCTCCCAAAGCGGTGGAATACCTTGAGGCCAATAGCTGGAGCCTGGCCGACGCTGATATCCGCAAGGAGCTCTGCTTCCGTTATTTGTACGATGGCCGCAAACGGATGATCGTTAAACAGGTGCCGGGTGCGGAGCCGGTGGAGATGGTGTACGATGTGCGCGACCGGCTGGTGTTCAGCCAGGATGGCAAGTTGCGGGCGGACAGCAAGTGGCTGACCACTTTCTATGATGAACTGAACCGGCCGGTAATGACGGCGCTGTACACAACAACTCAAACCCGCGATCAGCTGCAAACGGCCATGAATGGAGCCGTTACCTCGCAAACGATCACCCATGAGATTAAGGTGCCTGGTAACCTGGTAGTGAACAGCCACGATGGGCGCCCGCTATACCAGGCGGGCCAATCCATTGAGTTTACTAATGGTTTTGACAGCAATACCGGGGAGTTCGATACGGAGCTCAACGTCAGCAGTACTTTGACTACGGAAACCATCTACGCTACCAATCCGCTGCCGAGCCTTGATCAGAACCAGCTATTCCCGTTAACGTATACTTATTACGATACATACGGCTATCCCGGCAAAAAGACCGAACAGGCCGGTTTGTTGAGCGGTATCCCGTACAGTGGCACCGCCCACACCGATGCCCAGCCTATCAGCAGCCAGACGCATGGGCTGGTGACGGGAACTAAGGTGCGGCTACTGGAAGGCAACGGGGCGAATGACCGCTGGCTGACCACTACGACCTACTACGATGCCAAAGGCCGGGTGCGGCAGGTGCTGGCCGATAATGCAACGGGTGGGGAAGACATTGTATCCAATCTTTACAACTTCACCGGTCAGTTGCTGACCAGTTCGGCCATCTACCGCAACCCTTCGGCCGCCCAGACGCCGGAGATCAAGCTGTTGACGATGATGGAATACGACCATGGCGGGCGGCTGCTGACGGTGAGCAAAAAGGTAGGGGATAATGGTGCTATCGTCAAAATCGCCACTAACCAGTACGACGCCCTGGGTCAGTTGAAGACCAAAACGTTTAAAAGCAGCGCTGGCGCGGATATTGAAACGCTTACCTACGATTATAACATCCGTGGCTGGCTCAAAGCGATCAACAAAGCCTATGTGGACGGTGGTACGGGTAATTACTTCGGCCAGGAGTTGAGCTATGACTATGGCTTTTCCACCAATCGTTTCAACGGCAACATCGCCGGCATCAAATGGCGAGGCTCCAAAGCCCCTGATGTCAAATACGCCTATGGCTATGATTACGACGCCGCCAACCGGCTGCTGAAGGGAGACTTCACCGTCAGTAACGCCTGGGAGCAGAACTACAATCCCAGTGCCCAGGTCAACTATGACGTCAAGATGGGCGATGACGGTCTAACGCAGACGAACGCCTACGATGCCAATGGCAACATCCTGCGGATGCGGCAGTGGGGCGAGACGGCTCCTAACACGAGCAGCAAGATCGATGACCTGGCCTATGTGAACCAGCTGAATGGCAAGTTCAGCAACAAACTGCAGTCTGTCACGGAAAGCGGTTCCAATCCCAACCCCTCGCTGGGAGATTTTAAGGAACTCACCCCCGGGCAGGGCATTGATTACACCTACGACCTCAACGGCAACATGATCACCGATGCCAACAAAGGCATCAGCCAGATTACCTATAATCACCTGAACCTGCCGGAACTGATCACCATCACCGGCAAAGGCACTATCCGTTATGTGTACGATGCCGCTGGTATCAAACACCGCAAAACGGTCACGGACAATACTGGTGGCCAAACGCAGATCACCACCACGGCCTACAATGGCGGATTGGTGTATGAACGCGACAGCCTGCGGCTGATCAGCCATGAAGAAGGCCGCATCCGGCTGAACTACCCAACAAATCAGCCGGTAACATATACTTACGACTATTTTGTAAAAGACCACCTGGGCAACATCCGTATGGTGCTGACGGAGGGCAGCCAGCAGCAGTTGTACCTGGCCAGCATGGAAACGGAACGTTCCGCCACTGAAAACGCCCTGTTCAGCAACATCGAATCGAGCCGGAGCGTCAAACCTGCCGGGTATCCGCAGGATGCTACCGCCGGTTCAGAGAACAAGCAGGTGGCCAAACTCAATGGCCAGCACCCGGACAAACGGGTAGGGCCATCGCTGGTGCTAAGGGTGATGGCGGGCGATACGATCTCCATCGGAGCCAAAGCGTTTTATAAATCCATCGGCACCAAACAGGATAAATCACTGGTACCGGTAGCCGACATGGCAGCCTCCCTTATCCGCGCGTTCGGCAGTGGCCAGCCGGGCAGCAGCCAGAAGGAAGTAGCCACGGAAGGCGCCGGCCGTACCCCGTTCAATGACCAGTTCATCAACGATGGTTACCAGCGGATGAAGGAGAAGGAGCCCGCCGACCCGGCACAGGCCAACCGCCCGAAAGCCTACCTGAATTTTGCATTGTTTGATGATCGGTTTAACTTAGTGGAAGATAACAGCGGGGTGAAGCAGGTGAAGGCGGAGCCGGACCAGTTGCAGACACTGGCGCAGGACAGGATGGTGATGAAGAGCAGCGGTTACCTGTATGTCTACACCAGCAACGAAACCCCGCAGGATGTGTTCTTTGATAATTTGACTGTCTTGAACAGCCCGGGGCCGGTGCTGGAGGAGACGCATTATTATCCGTTTGGGTTGACCATGGCCGGGATTAGCGCCAAAGCCGTAGGGCAACTCGAAAATAAGCAGCAAAAGTTCCAGGGACAACCGTTCGATGACGAGCTAGAGCTACAGTGGTATGGATTCAAATACAGGAACCATGACCCGCAAATAGGGCGATTTATACAGATTGACCCACTGTCGGATAAATATGTATATAATTCTACATACGCCTTTTCCGAGAACAAAGTAACAGCGCATGTTGAGTTGGAAGGACTAGAAAGCGTAAGTATACAGGGGATAGTGAACCAGATTTGGAATTCATTGGGAATTTCTAAGAGTTACAGTGGGAAAGAGTTTGCACAAGATTTAGGAGAAGCTGCCAAAAGACCTGAGCCCTATATTGGTGCTGTTGAAATGGTAGGACAAGCTACCGTACTTTCTTTAGTGGCAGTAATGACGGAGGGAGTCGGTTCCGGAAGTCTTTTTACTACAGGTGTTCGAAACATGAGAAATACCGCTTCTCCATTTAAAGCAGGTCGGTCGCCCCTTATAGCAGAGGGTCAAGTATCGAGAGCGGCGGGAGCAGAGGCGGGAGTTGCGACAGGGGCGGAAGCTGGAATAGGAGAGGCTAGCGCCGCTTCGAATGGAATACAATTAACCAAAAAGACTTTTGGGCATACGTTCACAACTCACGGTGAAGATATGACCAACTTTTTAATTAATAGGGCAAAAGGCTCAGGTATGGCACAAGGCCAATTCTTAGACAATCAAAAAGCTGCCCAATTTATTTTAGATAATGTAAGTGAAACTGCTAATGGAGCTTTAAATTTACCTATGCCAAATGGCTTTCCTGCAAGGGTTATTATGCCTGATGGGACATTTAAGGCTGCTACGCACATACGACTAGTGCCCAGCGGTGGCGGTGTTAAAACAGCTTATCCATTAATTCCTTGAATACTGTGTTATGATTTTAAGAAAAGAAATAGTAGAGCACGTTAGTAAGGAACTGTCATTGCCTTTTACAGGTACAGAGCAAGATTGGGATATTGAAATGGCAGACCAGAGAAGAGTTGATGAGTTTGTTGCGTATTATAAAGAAAATGATTTATCTAAAGAAGTGAAATATGCAATAATGTCTCTTATACTTGCTTCTTATGATGATTTTTTGAATGAGAAGGATTTAGACAAAGATAACAAGTGGAATGAGATTAAAGTAATATTGAAATCCGAAAAAGAAATTTTTACTAATTTGATTAACTATTGGTCAGTTGGTACTGAGACAGCAAACGTATTCAGGATAACACCTCTCATAAGAGAAGTCAAAGCTATAGATTAGCTGACTTTATCTAATTTAGTAAACGACACAGCCCGTGCAGATCGCGCGGGCTGTGTCGTTTTACGCATATGCCTTACGCGCTTTCATATTACACAAATAGGTCCAAATTTAAAAAGAAGTAATTTTTTACCAACAGCAAAGCCTGCGCAGGCTTTGCTGTTATTATGAGTTAAAAGCTTTTTTAGCCTTGGTATTTTGGATAATGTTGTCGATTAGAAAATATACTTTCTCTTTGGTGTCTTCGTGAGACTAGAGACTATTACAAAAAGTGTGTCAGTTTAAAGTTGCTTAACTTTAAACTGACCATATGGACAAACAACAATTCGATTTTGAAGCATTTAAGAAGCAGGCAGCCAGCCGGCTGAAGAAGGGTGACACG